>NZ_JBHXSG010000057.1:0-56014 GCF_042714835.1 Streptomyces sp. NPDC058678
CGGCGGTTCCGCACCGACCGCCACCGCTCCACGAGCCGCGCGTACGCCTCGCCCGCCGTGACCCCGTCACCGCTTCGTAGCGCCGCGATGCCCTCAGCCACGTCGGCCGCCGAGTGGTCGTCCTCCAGCTCGCCGGCCGGCAGCGTGTGCACCAGGCCGCCGTAGTCCAGCTCCACCAGCGAGCGCGGGTGGAACTCCTCCAGCCAGCGTCCGACGTCCACCAGGCCGTCGATCAGCGGCCCCTCGTCCATGGCCTCCCTGAGCGCCCGCAGGGCCCGGGCCACGCGCCGCCGGGCCTGCACCATCGGCGTCCGGTACCGCAGCGCCGGGGGGACCTCGCCGGAGCCCTTGTCGAAGCGCCGTTCCTCGTCGGAGACCAGCACGAACCAGCTCAGCGGCACCTGCCAGGTCGCCGTACGGATCCAGGGCCGGGCGTCCGGGTTGCGGGCCAGCCAGCGCTCGTAGTCCAGGGCCGCCTGGCGCCGTACGACCTCGGGCAGCACCGCTTCCAGGACAGGCCGGGGCAGTTCCTCGCCGAGCTCGCCCAGGGCCTGCCAGCCGCGCAGCCGGGTGCGCCACGGGCACACGCACACCACCCCGTCGACCTCCAGCACGAACGCGTCGCCGCTCTCGTGCACCGGCACCGCGATGGGCGGGGTGGGCAGCAGATCGGCCAGGGAGCGGCGGAGTTCGTCCTGGTACGAGGGACGGTCGGGGCGGCGGGCGTAGCGCGTCCAGTGGTCGCGCTCCGGTTCCGGGAAGGCGGCCAGCGGCTCGTACACGCGCAAATAGGTCGCGTACGGGACGATCACCGAGGACACCTTGGGCACGCCTGCTCCCTCCCCCGCCGTCTGCCAGGAAAACCTGCGAAACCCGCACACGAACGAGCGGGAAAATCATGCAGATCGTCGCACGGACGTACTCCAGGAGGAGGTGATCCCGCGCACTGCGCGGCGCCCGGGGACACCCAGGGCCTAATCTCATGCTCACAGCCCCCGCCACCCTTACGGGAGCTGGTCACCGACCGCCGCTCTTTACTTCAGGAGTCACCACAGTGACCGACGTAACCGGCGCACCTGCTGATGTACTGCACACCCTGTTCCACTCGGACCAGGGTGGCCATGAGCAAGTCGTGCTCTGCCAGGACCGTGCCAGCGGTCTCAAGGCCGTCATCGCGATCCATTCCACCGCCCTGGGCCCCGCGCTCGGCGGTACGCGCTTCTACCCGTACGCGAGCGAGGCGGAGGCCGTCGCCGACGCGCTGAACCTCGCCCGCGGGATGTCGTACAAGAACGCCATGGCCGGTCTCGACCACGGCGGCGGCAAGGCCGTGATCATCGGCGACCCGGACCGGCACAAGAGCGAGGAGCTGCTCCTCGCGTACGGCCGGTTCGTCGCCTCGCTCGGCGGCCGGTACGTCACCGCGTGCGACGTCGGCACGTACGTGGCCGACATGGACGTCGTGGCGCGAGAGTGCCACTGGACGACCGGCCGCTCGCCCGAGAACGGCGGCGCCGGCGACTCGTCCGTGCTGACCGCCTTCGGCGTCTACCAGGGCATGCGCGCCTCCGCGCAGCACCTGTGGGGCGACCCGTCCCTGCGGGACCGCCGGGTCGGTGTCGCGGGCGTCGGCAAGGTCGGGCACCACCTCGTGGAGCACCTGCGTGCCGAGGGCGCCGAGGTCGTGATCACCGACGTGCGCGAGGAGGCCGTACGGCGGATCCTCGACCGGCACGCGTCGGGTGTGACGGCCGTCGCCGACACCGGGGCGATGATCCGGCTCGAAGGGCTCGACGTCTACGCCCCGTGCGCGCTGGGCGGGGCCCTGAACGACGACTCCGTGCCGGTGCTCACTGCGAAGATCGTGTGCGGCGCGGCCAACAACCAGCTCGCCCACCCGGGCGTCGAGAAGGACCTCGCCGACCGCGGGATCCTCTACGCGCCGGACTACGTGGTGAACGCCGGCGGTGTCATCCAGGTCGCCGACGAGCTGCACGGGTTCGACTTCGAGCGGTGCAAGGCGAAGGCCGCGAAGATCTTCGACACCACGCTGGCCATATTCGCACGTGCGAAGGCCGACGGGATCCCGCCGGCCGCCGCGGCCGACCGGATCGCCGAGCAGCGGATGCACGAGGCCGCCGCCGCCCGCCGGGGCGCCGAGATGACGCCCGCGGCCATCTCGCGGGTTTGACCGGTACCCGTCGGCGCACTCTTAGAGAGAACTCTCACGTTCGTCGGCGGGTCGGCCGCGAAAAGGTGGTTAAAATCGCGGTTGACCAGCGAGGACGGGGCACCTCGCGGGTTCTGGGTCCGGGCACGTCCTGCGGGCGACGTACCGTATGGGCGTGGGCTCAGGTACCGTGGATGCCCTACGGACCGGTCTCTCCACGGAGAGTCCGTTCCAGATCATGAACGCGTGTCAAGACTCTGGGGCCGTCGAGCCCCGTCACCGAGGGGGTCGAGCCATGGGGCGCGGCCGGGCCAAGGCCAAGCAGACGAAGGTCGCCCGCCAGCTGAAGTACAACAGCGGCGGGACTGACCTGTCGCGTCTGGCCAGCGAGCTGGGCGCTTCGACTTCGAACCAACCTCCGAACGGCGAGCCGTTCGAGGATGACGAAGACGAAGACGACCCGTACGCCCAGTACGCGGATCTGTACAACGACGACGATGAGGACGAGGACGGCGAGTCCGGTCCCGCGTCTCAACGCCGCGGCGCTTGACGATTCAGCTCTGCGTGACCCGGTCCAGCGGCTTCCACCGCCGGACCGGGTTTTGCTCTGCCCTCGTCAGCACCAGGCGTCGTCGGGATCCGTAGGAATCAGACGGCGTAGTCGCCGATCATCTCCGCGCCCGTGGCGTGCTCGCCGCGGTCCGTGATCTCACCCGCGACCCATGCCTCGACCCCGCGGTCGGCGAGGGTGGCCAGGGCCACGTCCGCCGACTCCTCCGGCACGATCGCGATCATGCCGACGCCCATGTTCAGGGTCTTCTCCAGCTCAAGGCGCTCGACGGAGCCGGTCCGGCCGACGACGTCGAACACCGGCGCCGGGGTCCAGGTGGAGCGGTCGACGATCGCGTGCAGCCCGTCCGGGATGACGCGGGCCAGGTTGGCGGCGAGTCCGCCGCCAGTGACGTGCGAGAAGGCGTGCACGTCGGTGGTGCGGGTCAGTGCCAGGCAGTCCAGCGAGTAGATCTTGGTGGGCTCCAGGAGCTCCTCGCCCAGCGTGCGACCGAACTCCTCGATCCGCGCGTCCAGCGACAGCCCGGCCTGGTTCAGCAGGACGTGCCGAACGAGCGAGTACCCGTTCGAGTGAAGACCGGAGGCCGCCATGGCGATGACCGCGTCACCCGTACGGATGCGATCCGGGCCGAGAAGACGGTCGGCCTCCACCACGCCGGTACCGGCGCCGGCGACGTCGAAGTCGTCGGGGCCCAGGAGACCGGGGTGTTCGGCCGTCTCGCCGCCCACCAGTGCGCAGCCGGCGAGGACACAGCCCTCGGCGATGCCCTTGACGATGGCGGCGACCCGCTCGGGGTGGACCTTGCCGACGCAGATGTAGTCGGTCATGAACAGCGGCTCGGCGCCGCACACCACGATGTCGTCCATGACCATCGCGACCAGGTCGTGGCCGATGGTGTCGTAGACGCCCAGCTGGCGTGCGATGTCGACCTTCGTGCCGACGCCGTCCGTGGCGGAGGCGAGAAGGGGACGCTCGTAGCGCTTGAGGGCGGAGGCGTCGAAGAGGCCGGCGAAACCGCCGAGGCCGCCGAGGACCTCGGGGCGCTGCGTCTTCTTCACCCACTCCTTCATCAGCTCGACGGCGCGGTCGCCCGCTTCGATGTCGACGCCCGCCGCTGCGTAGCTGGCACCAGTTGTCTCAGACATGACGGTGAAAACTTTCGTGTCGTACTGCAGGTGAGCAGGTGTAACGGCTTTGGGGCTGGGCTTTGCGGGCTGGGCTCTACGGGCCGTCTACGGGCGACGGATCGCGTCGGCCGCGGCCGTGGCGGCGGGGCCGGCGGCCAGCTCGGTCTCCAGGAGCTGCTTGCCGAGCAGTTCGGGGTCCGGGAGGTCCATCGGGTACTCGCCGTCGAAGCAGGCGCGGCAGAGGTTCGGCTTGGCGATGGTGGTCGCCTCGATCATGCCGTCGATGGAGATGTAGGAGAGGGAGTCGGCGCCCAGCGAGGTGCCGATCTCGTCGATCGTCATGCCGTTGGCGATGAGCTCCGCGCGGGTGGCGAAATCGATGCCGAAGAAGCACGGCCACTTCACGGGAGGCGACGAGATCCGGATGTGGACCTCCGCCGCGCCGGCCTCGCGGAGCATCCGCACCAGGGCGCGCTGGGTGTTGCCGCGCACGATCGAGTCGTCGACGACGACCAGACGCTTGCCCTTGATGACTTCCTTCAGCGGATTCAGCTTCAGGCGGATGCCGAGCTGACGGATCGTCTGGGAGGGCTGGATGAACGTACGGCCGACGTACGCGTTCTTCACCAGTCCCGCGCCGAAGGGGATGCCGGAGGCCTCCGCGTAGCCGATGGCGGCGGGGGTGCCGGACTCCGGAGTCGCTATGACCAGGTCGGCGTCGACCGGGGCTTCCTTGGCGAGCTTGCGGCCCATCTCCACGCGGGAGAGGTACACGTTGCGGCCGGCGATGTCGGTGTCGGGGCGGGCCAGGTACACGTACTCGAAGACACAGCCCTTGGGCTTCGCTTCCGCGAATCGGGATGTGCGCAGACCGTTTTCGTCGATCGCGATGAACTCGCCCGGCTCGATCTCGCGGACGTAGGCCGCACCGCAGATGTCGAGGGCGGCGGACTCGGAGGCGACGACCCAGCCACGCTCCAGGCGGCCGAGGACCAGCGGGCGGATGCCCTGCGGGTCACGGGCGGCGTAGAGGGTGTGCTCGTCCATGTAGACGAGCGAGAAGGCGCCCTGGACCTGCGGGAGGATCCGGATGGAGGCCTCTTCGATGGTCAGCGGCTTGCCGTCGTCGTCGACCTGGGCCGCGAGGAGCGCGGTGAGCAGGTCGGTGTCGTTGGTGGCGGCCACCCGGGTGGACCGGCCGTTGGTGTCCTTGGGGAGGTCGGCGACCATCTCGGCGAGCTGCGCCGTGTTGACCAGGTTGCCGTTGTGGCCGAGCGCGATGGAGCCGTGCGCGGTGGCACGGAACGTCGGCTGGGCGTTCTCCCACACGGAGGCACCGGTGGTCGAGTAGCGGGCGTGACCGACCGCGATATGACCCTGGAGCGATCCGAGCGAGGTCTCGTCGAAGACCTGGGAAACGAGGCCCATGTCCTTGAAGACGAGGATCTGGGAGCCGTTGCTGACCGCGATTCCCGCGGATTCCTGGCCCCGATGCTGGAGGGCGTAGAGCCCGAAGTAGGAGAGCTTGGCGACCTCTTCGCCCGGAGCCCAGACACCGAAGACGCCGCAAGCGTCCTGGGGGCCCTTCTCACCGGGGAGCAGGTCGTGGTTGAGTCGTCCGTCACCACGTGGCACGTTCCCGAGTGTAGGCGAGGTCGTCCACTGGTCCGAATTGGGGAATGTTCGGCGCTGGGCTGCGGTGAAGGATCACTTGCCGACGACTGCGGTGACGATCTTGTCGTTTTCGCTGGTCAGCGTGAGAGTTCGGTGATCCACCCGGTAGCTCACGGTGCTGTCGAAGAGACTCAGCAGCTCCTTCTCGACGTTCATGAGTGAGGCGTCGCACATCATTCGGGTGGTGGACGGAGCGCCGAGGGTGATATGTCCGTCGCGGACGGTCGCCGTGGCGTTCACCTTGTTGCAGCCGAGGCTGCCGGAGACCTTGCCGGCCTTCTTGTCGAAGGTGAGGTGGGCCTTGCTCTTCGCGGCGGGGGAGGTGACCTGCCACTTCGTGCCGTAGAAGGAGGCGTCGGTCGCCCTGGTGAGGTCGACGCGGTCACCGGCCTCGGTGGTGAGGGTCAGGTGGTCGTCCTCGACCTCGGTCTTCAGGGCGCCGTCCACGAGAGTGCGGGCGAGGGTCCGCTCGAAGTCCATGGGCTTGCCCTCGCAGGCCATCTCGGTGGTCATGGGGTCGCTGAGCCTCACGCTGTCGCCCTCCACTGCGGCCTTGGCGTTGAAGTGGTTGCAGCCGTAGTTGCCGGCCGCCTTGCCGTCGGCGATCTCGACGTGCGCGTCCGAGGGGGCGGTGTGGGTGGTGCCGTCGACGGTGACGCTGTCGATGGTCCAGTGGACGCCGGTGACGGCTGGGGCGGCGCCCACCGAGCCGCCGTCGGCCTTCTCACTGCCGCAGGCCGCGGCGAACGGCACGAGAGCCACGGCCGCGGTGAGGGCCAGTCGCTGCTTCTGCCGGTGCTGGCGGGTGTCCCTCGGCGTGACTTGCTGCCTGTCCTTCTGCGTGTCCTTCTGCCTGTACATGCCGATTCGACGGGGCGGGTGGGGTGGTTGGTTCCCCTCTGCCGCCGTTCAGCCGCCGTCAGCTCAGCAGCGGCAGCAGTCCGCCGAGGTCCGCCCGCTCCCCGCTCGCCCTGACCTTCGCCGCGTCGAGCGCGTCCTTCCAGGTCAGGCGCCCGGTTGCGAGGCGGATCCAGGTCAGCGGGTCGGTCTCGACGACGTTCGGCGGGGTGCCGCGGGTGTGCCGGGGCCCCTCGACGCACTGGACGACGGCGTACGGCGGGATCCGTACCTCGGTGGAGCCGCCGGGGGCCTTCACGGCGAGCGCGTCGGCGAGCAGCCGGGTGCAGGCGGCGAGGGCCTGGCGGTCGTACGGGACGTCCAGGCCCGGAACGGCCGCGTTCAGGTCGTCGGTGTGGACGACGAGTTCGACGGTTCGGGTGACCAGGTAGTCCGCGAGGCTGATGGCGCCGGTCCGGGTGGCGAGGAGGCGGACCCCGGGGGCGCTCGCGAGGGCTTCCCTGAGCCGCTGTTCCGTACCGGCGTAGAGGACGTCGAGGTCGGGGTTGGCCCCTGCCAGCTCCTTCGTGTCCTCGGCGATGCCGGCGGCGCGTACGGCGGTCGCGAAGGGCCAGTCCAGCAGAGCGAGTTCCGCCTTGGGGGGCTCCGGGCGGTGAAGGTTCCGGCTGACCGTCTCGACGGCCATCGTGAGGTGCGCGGCCAGGTCCCGCACGGTCCAGTCGCCGAGCCGGGTGGGGGCGGCGAGCTGGTCGGGCGTGAGAGCGAGTACGGCCTCTCGTACGTTCCCGAACTGGGCGAGCACGGCCGCACGGATCTTGGCGGGGTCATAAGCGCGGGGGCGCTTCTTGGCCGGTGGCATGAGGGTCAGCCTAGGCGGGCTGCGATGTCGTCGCGGGTGCCTCGAACGTCTCGCGGTTGCGGGGGACGCCGATTCCGCGCCACGTGAAGGGGATGCCCCGGGCGGTGTCCGGGTCCGGGCCGTCCATCAGCGGGAAGTGGAGGTGGGGCTCGGTGGAGTCCCGAGTTGCCGCAGCGGACGAGCGACTGCCCGGCCCGCACCCCGTCAGTCCATGCCCGGGAACTTCAGGTCCGTGCAACTGCGGCGGGCGGCGACATCGGTGACGTATCCCCGGAAGAGCTGCATGAGGTGGGGGGCCGCGCGCGCGGACCACGAGTCGTAGCCGTAGTGGAGGCGCAGGACGTGGACGGCGGGGGAGCCGTCGCACACCGAGGAGGCCCACCACAGGCCCGTGTCCTCGTGGCGGCCCGCGGTGCCGGGCTCGATCGGGGAGTCGGTGGCCTTGTGGGAGCCGGTGTCGCCGACGAAGACGTCCGGGGTGTCCTGGTCGTAGAAGGTCTGGACGTCGGCCCACCACGCCTCGTCCCGGTCACCGGTGGGCGCGTCGCCTTCGTCGACACCCTCGGTGCCGGCGTAGGCCGCGTCGAACAGGGTGCGGGCCCGGTCGGTGGACAGCCGCAGGGCGCAGCGCTCGCGCCAGGCGTGCGCGTCGGCCGGGGCGCCCATCGCCTCGTCCGGCAGCCAGAGTTGCTCGTCCGGAAACCACTCCGTGCGTGCGTACCAGGCGCAGGTGCCGTCGGCCCGTCCGGCGGCCGTGAACTCCGGGACCGGCGGCAGGTCGGCGGAGGGCTCGGGCAGGCGGTCGGAGCAGCCGAGGCGGTCGGCGAGGCGGTTGGCCGCGGTGACGGCGACGGAGGCCATGCGGTCGCGGTCGCCGGAGGTGGCGGGCTTCGGGTAGTACGGCGGCGTACCGGTGTACGCCGCCGAGGCGGTGACCTCGATCCGCTCCACCGCCCTGCCCCGGTACGTGCCGTCGGAGCAGTTCAGCCGCACGGTGGCCTCACTCGGCCCGGCGAGGCCCGACGCCCCGTCCCCGATGGGCACGTCGGCGCGGGCGAACCGCTCGGCGAGCTCGGAGCCCGGCTCGGAGACGATCACGTCACGGCCGCTGCCGGGACCCGCGTCGACCCGTGCCTGGAAGAGGAGCGCGCCGTAGGCGTCGCCGTCCTCGCCCGCGTTCTGTATCAGGCAGTCGGACGGCAGGGCGTCCAGGTCGAGGGAGGCACGGTTGCGCAGGACCGTACTGGCGTGGTCCATGCCCCGCACCTCGCCGACCGGCACGAGGTCCGCGCACCCGGCGCCCACCGCGCGATACGTCCGCCACTCGTCCCACAGCACCGGCCCGCTCCACCCGCCGCCGGCGACAGCGACCAGACACAGCAACACGTTGACGCACTTCCGCACCCGTACCCGCACCCGCACCCGCTCCCCCGTCCCCCACCACCACGGACTGCCGAAATTAACAGCCGCCACTGACAACGCACGGGAAGGCCCCGCCCTACTCCTGGAACCCAGGAGCCGGACGGGGCCTTCCGTACGCGTACTTATGCGAGCAGCGCCGGGATCGTCCGCTCGTGCACCTCGCGCAGCTCCTCCAGCGACAGCTCGAACTCGCCCTGGAGCTCGACCGTCCCACCGTCCACGACACCGATGCGGGTGACGGGCAGGCCGCGCGCGCCGCACATGTCGTTGAAGCGGAGCTCTTCCGAGCGGGGCACGGCGACGACCGCGCGGCCGGCCGACTCCGAGAAGAGGAAGGTGAAGGCGTCGAGCCCGTCCGGTACGACCAGACGCGCGCCCTTGCCACCGAGCAGCGCCGACTCGACCACGGCCTGGATCAGGCCGCCGTCGGACAGGTCGTGCGCGGAGTCGATCATGCCGTCGCGGGAGGCGGAGATCAGGATCTCGGCCAGCAGGCGCTCCCGCTCCAGGTCGACCTTCGGCGGCAGGCCGCCGAGGTGGTCGTGCACGACCTGCGACCAGGCCGAGCCGCCGAACTCCTCGCGGGTGTCGCCGAGGAGGTACAGCAGCTGCCCCTCCTCCTGGAAGGCGACCGGCGTACGGCGGGCCACGTCGTCGATGACGCCCAGGACCGCGACCACCGGGGTGGGGTGGATGGCCACCTCGCCCGTCTGGTTGTAGAGGGAGACGTTGCCGCCGGTCACCGGGGTGCCGAGCTGCTGGCAGGCGTCGGCGAGACCGCGGATGGCCTCCGCGAACTGCCACATGACCGCCGGGTCCTCGGGCGAACCGAAGTTCAGGCAGTCGGAGACGGCGAGCGGCTTGGCGCCGGTCGTCGCCACGTTCCGGTACGCCTCCGACAGCGCCAGCTGCGCACCCGCGTACGGGTCCAGCTTCGCGTAGCGGCCGTTGCCGTCCGTCGCGATGGCGACGCCGAGGCCGGTCTCCTCGTCGATGCGGATCATGCCCGAGTCCTCGGGCTGGGCCAGCACCGTGTTGCCCTGCACGAAGTGGTCGTACTGGGAGGTGATCCAGGACTTGGAGGCCTGGTTCGGGGACGACACCAGCTTCAGGACCTGGTCCTTCAGCTCCTCGCTCGTCTGCGGGCGCGGCAGCTTGTTCGCGTCGTCCGCCTGGAGCTCGTCCTGCCAGGACGGGCGGGCGTAGGGACGCTCGTAGACCGGGCCGTCGTGGGCGACGGTGCGCGGGTCGACGTCGACGATCTTGCCGCCGTGCCAGTAGATCTCCAGGCGGTCGCCGTCGGTCACCTCACCGATGACGGTGGCGATGACGTCCCACTTGTCGCAGATCTCCAGGAACCGGTCGACCTTGCCCGGCTCGACGACCGCGCACATGCGCTCCTGCGACTCGCTCATGAGGATTTCCTCGGGCGAGAGGGTGGAGTCGCGCAGCGGTACGTCGTCCAGGGTCACGCGCATGCCGCCGGAGCCGTTGGACGCCAGCTCGCTGGTGGCGCAGGACAGGCCCGCCGCACCCAGGTCCTGGATGCCGACGACCAGCTTCTCCTTGAACGCCTCCAGGGTGCACTCGATGAGGAGCTTCTCCTGGAAGGGGTCGCCGACCTGGACGGCCGGACGCTTCGACGGCTTGGCGTCGTCGAAGGTCTCCGAGGCGAGGATCGACGCGCCGCCGATGCCGTCGCCGCCCGTGCGGGCCCCGTACAGGATGACCTTGTTGCCCGCGCCGGACGCCTTCGCGAGGTGGATGTCCTCGTGCCGCATCACACCGATGGCACCGGCGTTGACCAGCGGGTTGCCCTGGTAGCAGGCGTCGAAGACGACCTCGCCGCCGATGTTGGGCAGGCCCAGGCAGTTGCCGTAGCCGCCGATGCCCGCGACGACACCCGGCAGCACGCGCTTGGTGTCGGGGTGGTCGGCCGCGCCGAACCGCAGCGGGTCGACGACCGCGACCGGCCGGGCACCCATGGCGATGATGTCGCGGACGATGCCGCCGACACCGGTGGCCGCGCCCTGGTAGGGCTCCACGTACGACGGGTGGTTGTGCGACTCGACCTTGAAGGTGACCGCGTAGCCCTGGCCGACGTCCACGACGCCGGCGTTCTCGCCGATGCCGACCAGCAGGGCGTCGCTCTGCGGGGCCTTCTCGCCGAACTGGCGCAGGTGCACCTTCGACGACTTGTACGAGCAGTGCTCGGACCACATGACGGAGTACATGGCGAGCTCGGCACCGGTGGGCCGGCGGCCGAGGATCTCCACGACCCGCTCGTACTCGTCCTTCTTCAGACCGAGTTCGGCCCAGGGCAGCTCGACGTCGGGGGTCGCGGTCGCGTGCTCGACCGTGTCCAGAGGCGTCCGGCTCATGCGTTGACCAGCTTCTTGAGGATCGAGGTGAAGAAGGGGAGGCCGTCGGTACGACCCGTACCGATCAGCGGCTCGACGGCGTGCTCGGGGTGCGGCATGAGGCCCACGACGTTGCCGGCCTCGTTGGTGATGCCGGCGATGTCCCGCAGCGAACCGTTCGGGTTGAAGTCCACGTAACGGAAGGCGACCCGGCCCTCGGCCTCGAGCTTGTCGAGCGTGTACTCGTCGGCGACGTACCGGCCGTCCATGTTCTTCAGCGGGATGTTGATCTCCTGGCCGGCCTTGTAGTCGGTCGTCCAGGCGGTGTCCGCGTTCTCCACCCGCAGCTTCTGGTCGCGGCAGATGAAGTGGAGGTGGTCGTTGCCGAGCATCCCGCCCGGGAGCAGGTGGGCCTCGGTGAGGATCTGGAAGCCGTTGCAGATGCCGAGGACCGGCAGTCCGGCCTTGGCCTGCTCGATGAGGGTCTCCATCACCGGCGAGAAGCGGGCGATGGCACCGGCGCGCAGATAGTCGCCGTAGGAGAAACCACCGCACAGCACCACGGCGTCGACCTGGTGAAGGTCCTTGTCCTTGTGCCACAGGGCGACCGGCTCGGCGCCCGCGAGGCGGACCGCGCGCTGGGTGTCCCGGTCGTCCAGGCTGCCCGGGAAAGTGACGACGCCAATACGAGCGGTCACTTCGCGGCCTCCGCGACTTCCTCCACCTTGACGGTGAAGTCCTCGATCACGGTGTTGGCGAGGAAGGATTCCGCGAGATCGTGGATGCGGGCGAGCGTGGCCTCGTCGACCGGCCCGTCAACTTCCAGTTCGAATCGCTTTCCCTGACGTACGTCCGAGATGCCTTCGAAACCCAGACGCGGCAGTGCGCGCTGCACCGCCTGGCCCTGGGGGTCGAGGATCTCCGGCTTGAGCATGACGTCGACTACGACGCGTGCCACTGGCACTCCCGGTGTTGTGGTGCTGAGCAGGTTCCTGCAGGTGTCTTCAGACTACCCGCACAAAATTTCTACGCGAGTAGAGTTGTAGGAAACTACGTGACGGCTGTCACGATCGGGTATCGGAAGGGCGCCTTCACGAAAAGTTCAGGGAAAGATCCCGAATCGATGCACCACGCCTATTGCGCCTGGGACACGCGGGCAGATTTAGTCGGGCTTCACAATGCAATGCCGGGCACTGTACAAATGAATTGGCAATAGCCGATACTTTGCCCAATAACAGGCGGACAGTCGGCATCTCCAGGACGTCCTGGCACGTCATCGCAGAGATGCCGCACGAAGGGACCGATATTCGTGGCGCAGCGTGTCGTGGTCACTCTCTTTGACGACATCGACGGCTCGGAAGCGGCGGAAACGATCGCCTTCGGACTCGACGGCAAGTCGTACGAGATCGACCTGAACCAGATCAATGCCAAGAAACTGCGTGAGGCGCTCGAGCCGTACGTGGAGGCCGGCCGCAAGCGGTCGAGGTCGGGCAAGGCGTACCGGCAGACGGAGGTGGCTCCCGACCCGGCGGCCGTCCGGGCCTGGGCACAGGCCAACAAGATGGACGTCCCGGCGCGCGGGCGGATCCCCAAGAAGGTCTACGAGGCATTCGCCGCCGCGCAGTGACAGCCGCCGCGGATGTGTCCTCAGGGTCCGTCACCGGGCCCTGAGGACAGCCGACTTGCGCAGCACCCCTCCTGGTCAGCTAGAGTCTGAAGCACGCCGAGGGGCAAGGCCGAAAGGCCCGGTTCCGAAGTACACGCGGGTGTAGTTCAGTAGTAGAACATCCCCCTTCCAGGGGGAAGGCGCAGTGTGCAATTCCTGTCACCCGCTCTGCACCGCCGATCCGACCACTCTTGTGGATCAGGTAGGATGGTGCTCGCGCCGATCGGTGAGAGCCGGTCGGAGGCAATGCGGACGTAGCTCAGTTGGTAGAGCGCAACCTTGCCAAGGTTGAGGTCGCCAGTTCGAACCTGGTCGTCCGCTCCATGAAAAAGACCCCGGTCGTTGACCGGGGTCTTTTTCGTGCTCCTCCTGCGCCCGGTGCGTGTGCGCGGCGCGCGGTCTTCTGACATTTGTCATGCCGACTGATGACAGCCCGCACTGCCGCCGGGCCCGTGCCGGCGGAACGCTGAAGGCATGGAAACCGACGAACACGATCACGTGATTGAGGTCACTGACCTGCGGCGTGTGTACGGGGGCGGGTTCGAAGCGGTCCGCGGAATCTCCTTCTCCGTGTGCCGCGGCGAGATCTTCGCCCTGCTGGGCACCAACGGGGCGGGCAAGACGTCCACGGTCGAGCTGCTGGAAGGGCTCGCGCGGCCGGCCGGGGGGCGGGTGCGGGTCCTCGGCCGTGATCCCTACGCCGAGCGGGCCGTCGTACGGCCTCGGACGGGTGTGATGTTGCAGGAGGGCGGCTTTCCGTCCGAGCTGACCGTCGCCGAGACCGCGCGGATGTGGGCGGGGTGCG
This sequence comes from Streptomyces sp. NPDC058678, assembly GCF_042714835.1. Lineage (NCBI taxonomy): Bacteria > Bacillati > Actinomycetota > Actinomycetes > Kitasatosporales > Streptomycetaceae > Streptomyces > Streptomyces sp. NPDC058678. The sequence continues at coordinate 13,513 of NZ_JBHXSG010000057.1, forward strand.
TGAGCGGGGCCCGGCCCGAGGGGGAGGCTCTCGCGCTGGTCGGGCTGGAGAGCAGGGCGGGCGTACGGGTGAAGCAGTTGTCCGGGGGTGAGCGGCGGCGCCTGGACCTCGCGCTCGCGCTCCTCGGCAGGCCCGAGGTGCTGTTCCTGGACGAGCCGACGACCGGACTGGACGCCGAAGGGCGCCGGGACACCTGGGAGTTGGTGCGCGCGCTGCGCGACGGCGGTACGACCGTGCTGCTGACCACGCACTACCTGGAGGAGGCCGAGGACCTCGCCGACCGGCTCGCCATCCTGCACGAAGGGCGGATCGCGGTCGCGGGCACACCGGCCGAGGTGACCGCCGCGCAGCCGTCCCGGATCTCCTTCGAGCTGCCCGACGGCTACTTCCTGGGGGATCTGCCGCCGCTCGGTGAGCTGGGGGTGTGCGGGCACGAGGTCGAGGGGAACCTCGTACGGCTGCGGACGCGGGAGCTGCAGCGGACGGCCACCGGGGTGCTGGGGTGGGCCGACCGGGCCGGGGTCGAGCTGCGCCGCCTGGACGTGCGGTCGGCGTCGCTGGAGGAAGCGTTCCTGGGGATTGCCCGGGCGGCGTCTCATGAGGGCCTTGAGGGCGTTGCGGAGTACGTGTCATGAGCGGAGCCGTCACCACTCCGGCGGGGCGCGTCGCGGCGCTCGCGCGGGCCGAGCTGACGCTGTTCGGGCGGAGCAAGGGCATGATCGTCACGGCGGTGTTCGTGCCGCTGGTGCTGCCGGTCAGTGTGCGGTCGGTGGTCGAGGACATGGACCTCGGAGGGTCCGGGCTCAGCGTCGGGCTGGTGCTGCTGCCCGGGGCCGTCGGGTTCTCGCTGCTGTTCGCCGTGTACTCGGCGCTCGTGGGCGTCTTCGTCGGACGGCGCGAGGAGCTCGTCCTCAAGCGGCTGCGCACCGGCGAGCTGCGGGACCGGGAGATCCTCGCCGGGGCCGCGCTGCCGGCCGTCGCCACAGGGCTGGTGCAGTGCCTGGTCCTGGCGGCGGGCTGCTCCGTGCTCCTTGACGTACCGGCTCCTGCGGCTCCTCAACTGGCGGTGATCGGAGTCGGGTTGGGGTTGGTCCTGTGTGCGGTGCTGGCCGCTGTGACGGCGGGCTTGACGCGTACCGTGGAGAGCGCGCAGGTCACCTCCATGCCGCTCGTGATGGCCTCGATGGTGGGATCCGGGGTCACCGTGCCGCTGGAGTTGATGCCCGACAGGGTGGCGTCGGTGCTCGAACTGCTGCCGCTGACACCGGTGATCACGCTGGTGCGTGGCGGGTGGACCGGTGAGCTGTCGGTGTACGAGGCGGCAGGGGCCGTGCTGACCGCGCTGGCCTGGACACTGCTGGGTGTGTTTGCTGTACGGCGGTGGTTCCGGTGGGAGCCCCGACGCTGAGGGACGGGGGGATGGACGTGCGGGGACCGGCCAGGTGGTGGCGGGGGAAGAGCACGCCGGCGAAGGTGGAGACGTACACGCGGTCGACGTTCCACTTCTTCGCGGTGCTGGAGATCGCGGCCGTCGGGCTCACGGGGTTCGGGCAGGTCGAGCTGTGGCTCGCTGTCTGGCTGCTGCTGATGGTGGGCGTGCACGGGGTGGTGTGCGCGGTGACCGCGTCGCGGGCGCTGGACTGGACCCGCGGTCGGCGTGAGCAGCCCGTACGGCTGCTGTGGACGCTCGGCGCGATCACCGCGGCGGTCGCCTGCTCGGCCCTCGCGATCGCCGAGTACGGGCCGGGCGGCGAGGGCGTGGACGGCGCGGCGGGCGGGGTCTTCGGGGTCGTCCTGATCTTCGGCGCCGGCACGCTCGCGCTCGGCGTCCGCAACCGGCGGCGCGTGTACGCGCTCGTCGGCGGCTTCGGAGCCGGCGCCGGAGCCATGTCGCTCGCCCTGGGCTCCCCCGGGGCGGCACTGGGGGCCACGCTGGCCGTCCTGTTCGGCTCCGCGGTCTTCGCCTTCACCTCCGCGTTCTCCGTCTGGCTCCTCAACGCCTTCTACGAACTCGACGAGGCCCGCGAGACCCGCGCCCGGCTCGCCGTCGCCGAGGAACGGCTGCGGTTCGGGCGTGACCTGCACGACGTCATGGGGCGCAACCTCGCCGTGATCGCCCTCAAGAGCGAGCTGGCCGTGCAGTTGGCGCGGCGCGGGCGGGCCGAGTCCGTCGACCAGATGATCGAGGTGCAGCGGATCGCGCGGGAGTCGCAGCGCGAGGTGCGGGATGTCGTACGGGGGTATCGGGAGGCCGACCTCGGCGTCGAACTCGCGGGTGCGCACGGGGTGTTGACGGCCGCGGGGATCCGCTGCGAGGTGACCGGGGGCGAGGTGACGGGGCTGCCGGCCGCGGTGCAGTCGGCACTCGCGTGGGCGGTGCGGGAGGCGACGACCAACGTGCTCCGGCACGGGGACGCCGGGTGGTGCGCGGTCGGGGTCCGGGAGAGGGAGGGGCGGGTGGTCCTGACGGTGGAGAACGACGGGGCGTCGGTTCCTTCCGGTGCGAGTGGGAATGATGGGGCGCCCGTTCCTTGCGGTGCCGGCGGGAACTACGGGGCGTTCGTCTCTTCCGATGACGGGGCGGCCGTCTCTTCCGGTGCCGGTGGGAACGACCGAGCGTCCCTCCTCTCCGGTTCCGGGGGTTCGGGGTTGGCCGGGCTGCGGGAACGGCTGGCGGCGGTGGAGGGAACCTTGGAGGCGGGGCCGGTCGACGGGGGGCTGTTCCGGGTGGTGGCGGAGGTGCCGTTGATCACGACAGGTGCGAGTGAGGTCATGGCATGACCTCTCCCGTACGACTGCTCCTCGCCGACGACGAGCACCTCATCCGGGGGGCGCTCGCCGCGCTGCTCTCGCTGGAGGAGGATCTCGTCATCGTGGCTGAGGCGGCGACGGGGCCCGAGGCGTTGGCCATGGCCCGTGCGCACGTCCCCGATGTCGCCGTACTGGATCTGCAGATGCCCGGCGCGGACGGTGTGAAGGTCGCCACATCCCTGCGGGCCGACCTGCCCGACTGCCGGGTGCTGATCGTGACCAGTCACGGGCGGCCCGGGCACCTGAAGCGGGCCCTCGAGGCGGGTGTGCGGGGATTCGTGCCGAAGACCGTCAGCGCGCAGCGGCTCGCGGAGATCATCCGCACGGTGCACGCGGGGAACCGTTATGTCGACCCGGAGTTGGCCGCCGACGCGATCTCCGCCGGGGACTCACCGCTGACCGCGCGGGAGGCGGAGGTATTGGAGCTCGCCGCCGACGGGGCGCCCGTCGCGGAGATCGCCGAGCGGGCCGCGCTGTCGCAGGGGACCGTACGGAACTATCTGTCCTCGGCCGTCTCCAAGCTCGGCGCGGAGAACCGACACACGGCGGTGCGGCTCGCCCGGGAGCGAGGTTGGGTATAGTTGCTCTCGCGCCACGGCGCAGTGCGGACGTAGCTCAGTTGGTAGAGCGCAACCTTGCCAAGGTTGAGGTCGCCAGTTCGAACCTGGTCGTCCGCTCTCTTCGAAGAAGCCCCCGGTTTTCACCGGGGGCTTCTTGCGTGGGCTACGACCAGCTCATGCCCGTCAGACGCTCGTACGCCTCCACGTACTTTTCCCGTGTCGCGGCCACGACCTGCTCGGGCAGCGGCGGCGGGGGCTGCTCGCTCTTCCGGTCCCAGCCGGACTCCGGCGAGGTGAGCCAGTCGCGGACGTACTGCTTGTCGTACGACGGCTGCGCGCGCCCCGGCTGCCACTGGTCGGCCGGCCAGAAGCGGGAGGAGTCGGGGGTGAGGACCTCGTCCGCGAGGACCAGGGTCTCGCCCTCGAAGCCGAACTCGAACTTGGTGTCCGCGAGGATGATCCCGCGGTCCCGCGCGATGTCCCGGCCCCGCGTGTAGACGGCGAGGGTGGCCTGCCGCAGCTGGGCGGCGGTGTCGGCGCCGACCTGGCGGGCGACCTCCTCGTAGGAGACGTTCTCGTCGTGCTCGCCGACCTCGGCCTTGGTGGCCGGGGTGAAGATCGGGGCGGGCAGTTCCGAGCCGTCGACGAGGCCTTCGGGGAGGGCGAGGCCGCAGACCGTACGGGACTCGTTGTACTCGAGCAGGCCCGAACCGGTGAGGTAGCCGCGGGCCACGCTCTCGATCGGGACCATCCGGAGGGACTTGCAGATCAGGGTGCGGCCGGCCCAGTCGGCGGGGGCGCCCGCGGGCAGGTCGGTGCTCAGGACGTGGTTGGGGGCCAGGTCGGCGAGCTGGTCGAACCACCACAGGGAGAGCTGGGTGAGGATCCGCCCCTTGTCGGGGATCTCGGTGGGCAGCACCCAGTCGAAGGCCGAGAGGCGGTCGCTGGCGACCATCACGAGGTCGCCCGCCTCGTTCCGGTACAGGTCGCGCACCTTGCCGGTGTGCAGATGTACCAGGCCCGGAACCTGGAGCGGCTCGGGCTTTTCTACGAATCCGGACACGGTTCCTCCCCGTGGTGATGTCCAAGTGGCTCGATTCTCCCGTATGCCGGGGATCGGTCTTGGTCCGGGGTGTGTGGAGCGGGGCTCAGTCGTGTTTGCAGATGCGGTCCAGGAGGTTTGCTGTGGCGCGCTGGACTCGGGCGTCGACGTGGCCCGGGCGGTCCAGTGACGGTGTCCACGCGAACGTCCCGGATGCGAAGACCAGGGCGCCGGAGGGGGCGCGGTAGAGGGAGGTCTCCTGGTGGCGGAGGACTCTCTCGCTGTCGGCGTACGGCGAGTGGGCGAGCAGGATGCGGTCGTCGTGCTCGGGCAGCGGGGTGCGTGGGAAGTAGCGGTCGGCCTCGCCCGCGACCAGGCCCTCGATCTCGTCGCCCTCGTGCGCGCCGGTCGCCTCCCACATCCAGTGGTCGGCGTTGCGCACGATCAGCGGGTGCGGCTCGGGCACGTGGCCGGCGTACTGGATGCCGACCACCTGCTGCTCGGGGCGGTCGATCTCGCGCCACAGCACGGGCTTGCCCGGCCCCCGGCGCTTTCTGCAGGTGAGCAGCCGGTCCGGGACGCCGGACGGGGACGGGCCCAACTCCACCTGCCAGTACATGGTGTTGGCGGAGAGGAAGACCAGGCTCGTGCCGTGCTCGCGGGCGCGTTCCACGGTGCGGCGCATGTTCGTCGACCAGTACTCGTCGTGGCCGGGGAAGATCAGGCCGCGGTAGCGGGTGGGGTCGACATGGCCGGCGTGCAGGTCGCGGGCGTCGGCGTAGGCGAGGTCGTAGCCGTAGCGCTCGGCCCAGCGGATGAAGTCGTAGGCGTGGCCCACGTGGAGGGGGAGACCGGCGCCCGCGTACGGGCGGTCGAAGGAGATGGTCGTCGCGGCGTCGGCCTCGCCGAGCAGTCGGCCGTTCCCGTCCCAGGCGTGGTAGAGGCTGGCGCCGGTGCGGCCGTCCTCCGGATAGAGGTTGTACGCCTGCCAGGTGATGTCGGGCAGCAGGAGGAGCAGGTCGGCCGGGTGGTCGTCGCGGACGGTGAACGGGATGTGGGAGCGGTAGCCGTCGGCGGTGGTGAGGACGGCGACGTACGCCCCGATGCTCCAGTAGCTCGGGATCTGCAGGCGCCAGGACAGCCACCAGTGGTGGCAGGAGACCGTACGGTCCGCGGTCAGCGGCGAGGGCTGCACGATGCCCGAAAGGCGGGGGCTGGTGGTGATCTTCGAGGCGCCGTCGCCGCCGTAGTGGCCGATGCGGTAGACGTCGACGGCGAACTCCTGCGGCGGGTCGACGGTGATGTGGAAGTCGACGGCCTCGCCCGGGGCGACCGCGCCGGTGGAGATGAAGCCCTTGATCTGGCGGCGGACGTCGTCGGCGGAGCGGGGGCCTCCGGCGGCGCGGGGGGCGGGCACGCGGGGGCCCATTCGCGTCGGCTGCTGAGGTGTGTCCACGTACCAGGGGACCACCTGGCCGGTGTCGTCGAAGTACGTCTCAGTGCCGCGGAGCCAGGGGACAGGGCCCTGGCCGAAGGGGTCCGTCACGGCGTGCGCGAGTGCTCCCGACTCCCAGCGCCGGATCGGCTCCGATCCCATGGTGGCTCCCCTCCTTCGCGCCCCCGTACGCCTGTGTCGCCTGTGCCGTGTGGCCTTGTGCCGTGTGGCCTTGTGGCCTTGTGGCCTTGTGCCGTGTGGCTGACGTCTTGCGGCTGTCCTGTTGCGTTGCTGTCGTGTTGCGTTGCTGTCGTGTGCCGTAGGCCCTTGCCGTGTGCCCGATCGGTCCCAGCACATCACATTACGCACGCATGCGGTCACTACTTGTTGCGAATTGGCCGGAAGTGGAATCGCAGAGTCCGGTACGAGGGGCGTCGTTCGCGCCGACCTTCGCCGCTCGGAGAGGGCTCGGTCAGACGAGGCGGACCGGCTTCTCGGGGCGTATCCCCGACTTGACCAGCCACGCCTGCAGAGGGGCGGGGTCGCCGTCCTCCACGAGGCTGAGCACGCGGGGGGCCAGATCTGCCGCGCGTTCGCCGTTGACCATGAGGGACGGGCCGTCCAGCCAGTCGAGGCCCGGCGTCGCGCCGGCGGTGTCCATCGCGGCGCAGCACACCATCGCGGTGACGTGATCGGTGAGCAGCTCGCGGGCGGTGCGGGGTGGCTGCAGAGGGAAGAGGGGGAGCGAGCCGTCGTCCCAGAAGGCGGTGTCGGGGCTGCCTGCGCTGCTCTGGCCGGGCGTGGGGGGGCCGCCGGCCGCCGAGGTTTTCGCGGATGCCGATGCCTCTTCGCGGGCTATTTCGGCGCTGAGGCGGGCGGCGAGGGCGGCGCTGCGTTCGGTGCTGGGGAGGTCGTCGTCGGGGTCGGAGTCGGTTCCGGGGGCGGTGCCGGGATCGGTACCGGGATCGGTACCGGGATCGGTGCCGGGGGTTGGGGTGGCGTTGGCGTTGCGGGCCGTGGGCTCGGTCAGCTCAGTCATCCTCGCCGGCCTGGTCTCCCCGGTCTCCCCGGTTGGCCCGGTGGGCCGGGTGGGCTCGTGGGGGTGGGGCGCTGTGCGTCGGGTGCCTTCGGCCGGGGGTGCCTCGACGCTTTTGCCGGGCTCGCCGGGAAGGGCGTCTGCGGTGGCCCTTGGGGTGGCCGGGGTCCCCGAGGTGCCCAGGGTGTCTGCGGTGTCCGGGGCGTCTGCGGTGCTCGGGCTGCCCGGGGTCCCCGAGGTGTCCGGAGTGTCTGCGGTGCCCGGGGCGTCTGCGGTGCTCGGGCTGCCCGGGGTGCCCGGGGTCCCCGAGGTGCCCAGGGTGTCTGCGGTGTCCGGGGCGTCTGCGGTGCTCGGGCTGCCCGGGGTCCCCGAGGTGTCCGGAGTGTCTGCGGTGCCCGGGGTCCCCGACGTGCCCGGCGTCCCTGCGGTCTCTCCGCCGCCGCCCGTGGCCTGACTCGGCGCGACATCCGTGGGGTCGTCCACGTGGCGTTCGGCCTCGGGAGTGGGCCTCGTGGCCGTCGGTTCCGTCAGGTGGTCCATGACGCGGGCCAGGGTCGGGCCGCCGTCGGGGTCCGGGGAAGAGGGGTCGGGGGTGCGGCGAACGCCCAGGGCGTCCAGGACGCGGTGGAGGCGGGCCGCGTCGGTGCGCCACTTACGGTCGACGACCTCGTCCGGGTACTCCTGCCAGTCCACCGGGGCCCAGTCACGGCCGGGCTCGGCGGGGCCGCCGTGGAAGAGACGGGCGGCGAGCAGTGAGGCCGCCTCGTCCACCGTGCCGGGCTCTTCGAGCAGGTCGCAGGCGGGGCGCTCGCCCAGGCGGGAGGTGAAGCCCTCGGCCAGCCGGTCGCGCCGGGACAGCTCGGTGAGGGCCGCGACTACGCCCGCGTCCAGCCGGGAGGGCCAGCGGCCCATCCGCCAGGCGGGCAGCGCGACCCGGGTCAGCAGTCGGTCCCAGCCGGCGTACGCCAGGCCCACCTGTTCCTGGGCGACGATCCGGAGGCCGTAGTCCACAGCCTGTGCACGCTCGGCCGCCGCGGCGGCCACCCCGCGCTCCATCTCGCCGGCATGGCCACGGCAACTGCGCAGCAGCAGTCGGGCGACCCAGCCGACGCCCGCGAGCACCGGGCGGACGAAGGCGCTGCGGCCGGGCGCCGAGGTGACGGCCACCGCCGCGTCCAGGCCCCGTACGAAGCGTCGGGCCGCCGCTATGTCCGGGTGCGCCGAAGGCCCTGTACCGGCGACGACGGGGGCGAGGACCGCGCGCAGCTCGCCCACGCGCATCCACCACAGGAACGGGGAGCCGATGACGAGAACGGGTGCCGCGGCGACACGTCGGTGGTTGCCGCGGACGCCCGCTATCTCGTCGTGGTCCTCGCGCGGGGGCGGGCCGTGGGCACGGTGGGTTCGGTCCTCCAGCCAACTGTCGCAGTCCGGGGTGAGCGCTATGGCGGAGGGCACCGGGACGTCGAGACGGTCGGCGAGGTCGCGCACCATGCGGTAGAGGTCGGGGGCCGACTCCTCGGCGATGGCGACCGTCGGGCTGACGGCGGGGCGGGCGCGGGCGACGACCAGGGCGATGGCACCGGCGGCGAGCAGGACGATGACGGCGGTGACGGACATCGTCCACCGCGCGGCGCCCCAGCCGGGACCCACGAGGTGGCCGGTGGAGCCGCCGGCGAGCAGCACCACGGCGACGGCCGCGGGCAGCAGCGCGACGGCCAGCGCCCGGCTGCGGATGCGCAGCACGGCAAGAGCTCGAGAACGCGCTGCCTGCGCGCCCGCCTCCACACCCATACCGGTCATGACCGGACCTCGCCCCCTCCCTGCCGTCCTGCCCGCCCGGCTGTCTGCCCGGCTCTCCTGGCGTTGCTCACTCCCCCACTGTGGCACCGGCCACCGACATCGCAATGCCGGTGGGCCAAGTGCCGGACCGCTTGCGCCGCACCCTAGTTGGGGCCCCGGCCCCCGTCAGCCGGATGGGGCATCGGTCACTCGATGGAATGGCTTTGGGGAGAGGTGGATGACGGACCGCAAAGATCAGGCCCCGGATCCTGAGACGGATCCGGGGCCTGCGGGGTTCATCGACGCCCCGGAATTCCAGGGGAACTCGGGGCTTTCGGGCGCTTCGGAGGCTCTGGGGACTCCGGCTTCTCGGGCCCCCGGGCGCCGGGACTTACGCCCCCGCGACCTTCGCCGCGATATCCGTACGGTGCTGGGAGCCCTCGAGGTTGACGCGGGCGACAGCCCGGTACGCGCGGTCGCGGGCCTCGGTGAGGTCCTCGCCGACCGCCGTGACGGACAGGACGCGGCCGCCGGCGCTGACGACGGCGTCGCCCTCTTGCCTGGTGCCGGCGTGCAGGACGTACGCGTGCGGGGCGTCCTGGGCGGCCACCTCGTCCAGGCCGGTGATCGGGTCGCCGGTGCGCGGGGTGCCGGGGTAGTTGTGCGAGGCGATGACCACGGTGACCGCGGCCTCGTCGCTCCAGCGCAGGGGCGGCAGATCGGCGAGGTTGCTGGTGGCGGCGGCCATCAGCACGCCGGCGAGCGGGGTCTTCAGCCGGGCGAGCACGACCTGGGTCTCGGGGTCGCCGAAGCGGGCGTTGAACTCGATGACCCGCACACCGCGACCGGTGATCGCGAGACCGGCGTAGAGCAGGCCGGAGAAGGGGGTGCCGCGGCGGCGCATCTCGTCGACGGTGGGCTGGAGGACGGTCTCCATGACCTCCTCCACCAGCTTCGGGTCGGCCCAGGGCAGCGGGGAGTACGCGCCCATGCCGCCCGTGTTCGGGCCCTCGTCGCCGTCCAGCGCGCGCTTGAAGTCCTGGGCGGGCTGGAGGGGCAGGACCGTCACGCCGTCCGTGATGGCGAAGAGGGAGACCTCGGGGCCGTCGAGGAACTCCTCGATGACCACGCGCTCGCAGGCGTTGGCGTGCGAGGTGGCCTCATCGAGGTCGTCGGTCACGACGACGCCCTTGCCGGCCGCCAGCCCGTCGTCCTTGACGACGTACGGAGCGCCGAAGGCGTCGAGGGCCTCGGCGACCTCTTCCGGGTTCGTGCAGACGTACGAGCGCGCGGTGGGTACCTCGGCTCCCGCCATGACCTCCTTGGCGAAGGCCTTCGAGCCCTCGAGCTGCGCGGCCTCCTTGGAGGGGCCGAAGACGGGGAGGCCCGCCCCGCGCACGGCGTCGGCGACCCCGGCGACCAGCGGCGCCTCCGGGCCTACGACGACCAGGTCGGCGCCGAGCCTCACGGCCAACGCGGAGACGGCCGCGCCGTCGAGCGCGTCGACCGGGTGCAGTTCGGCGACCTCGGCGATGCCGGCGTTGCCGGGAGCGCAGTACAGCGCGCTGACGTCGGGGTCGAGGGACAGAGAACGGCACAGGGCGTGTTCGCGGGCACCGCTGCCGATGACGAGGACCTTCACGGGGTCAGCCTAACGGGAGGAAGGCGAAGTGGTTTGTGCGGGCTTCCGAACGGGTGGGGGGTGAAGAATTGTGGTTTTCTCCAAGGCGAGATCACTACTCGTGCGAGAACTCCTCCACCACCGTCGCCCCCAGCTCCTTCACGATGAGTTGGTGGCCGGACAGGGCCGACTCGTCGAGATCGGGGTCGTCGTCCTCCGGGATGTCGTCCTCGGGGGAGACCGGGGGCGGTTCCGGGGCGGACGGCCGGGGGGCGGGGGCGCCGGTGGAAGGGGGTGCCGAGGTGGTCGGCGTGGGTGCGGTGGGCGTGGGCTGGGGGGATGCCGGGCGCTGTGGGGCAGTGGCGCCACCGCCGTAGCCGCCGCCTCCGCTGCCGTAGCCGCCGCCTGAACCGCCGTAGCCGGCGCCGCCTCCGCCGCCGTGGCCACCGTTGCCCGTGGGTCCGCCGGTGGCCGGGGGTGCCGAGCCGCCCGAGGGGTCGACGATCGCCTCGATCTTCCACTGCACGTTGAACTGCTCGGCCAGCGCCTGCTTCAGCACGTCCTCGCTGCCGCTGCCGGAGAAGTTGTCACGGGCGCCGGCGTTGATGAAGCCGAGCTGGAGGGTGGTGCCGTCGAAGCCGGTCACCTGCGCGTTCTGGCTGAGCAGGATCCAGGTGAACCGGCGGCGGTTCTTGACGGCCTCCAGGATGTTCGGCCAGAGCGTGCGGGGGTCGAGGCCGCCGGTCGGGGGGGCGTAGGCGGAGGCGGGGGCCGCAGCCTGGGGGGCCGCCTGGGCGGGAGGGGAGGGGGCAGGCGCGGGGGCGCTGCTCTGCGCGGCCGGGGGCTGTCCGCCGCCGGCGGGCGACGCGGTGGGCCAGCCGCCGGGTCGTCGACCGCCGCCCGCGGGCGCGGCGGTGGGCCACGCGCCGGGGGCGGGGGATGCGGCGGCAGGGGTGGGTGCCGGGGGAGGCGACTGGGGCTGGGGCCGCTGAGGCTGTTGGCTCTGCTGGACCTGCGGGGCGGGCTGATTCTCGGGCTGAGGTGGCCGCTGGGCCTGCTTGTCCTGAGGCTGAGGTGGCTGCGGTGCGTGGTCGGGACCGGCCGGGCGGTCGGCGGGAGCGGCAGATGCTCCAGCCGCCCCCACTCCTGTGGGCGTCCCCTGCTCAGAGGGCACGCCCGACGCGGCGGCCCCGGCGACGGCGGGCGCCCCGGAAGCTCGTACGGCGGCCCGAACCGCAGCCGGACCACCCCCCGGCGGAACCGGCGGAACCGGAGCAACCCCCGCCGCCGTTCCTCCCACCGCTCCCCCGTACGCATGCGCGTCCGGCCCGGGCACGTAGCCCATCGCCGGCGCACCGCCGCCCGTGGAGAAGTTCACGCCGCGCTCGATGCGGTCCAGACGGGCCATGACCGAGCGCTCGTCGCCGTACGCGGCGGGCAGCAGCACGCGTGCGCAGATGAGTTCGAGCTGGAGGCGGGGGGAGGTGGCGCCGCGCATCTCGGTCAACCCCGCATTGACGAGGTCGGCGGCGCGGCTGAGCTCGGCGGCGCCGAAGGTGGAGGCCTGGGCCTGCATCCGCTCGATGACGTCGGCGGGGGCGTCGATGAGCCCCTTCTCCGCGGCGTCCGGCACGGCGGAGAGGATCACCAGGTCCCGCAGCCGCTCCAGCAGGTCGGCGACGAACCGCCGGGGGTCGTTGCCCCCCTCGATGACATGGTCGACGACCTCGAAGGCGGCGGCGCCGTCACCGGTCGCGAAAGCCTCGACGACGGAGTCGAGAAGCGACAGGTCCGTGTAGCCGAGCAGGGAGGTCGCCATGGCGTACGTCACACCGTCCGCCCCCGCCCCGGCGAGCAGCTGGTCCATGACGGACATCGAGTCACGCACGGACCCCGCACCGGCCCGCACGACGAGCGGCAGCACCCCGTCCTCGACGGGGATCCCCTCCCGCCCGCACACCTCGGCGAGGTACTCGCGCAGCGTCCCGGGAGGCACGAGCCGGAACGGATAGTGGTGCGTCCGGGACCGGATGGTCCCGATGACCTTCTCGGGCTCGGTGGTGGCGAAGATGAACTTCAGATGCTCGGGCGGCTCCTCGACGACCTTGAGGAGCGCGTTGAAGCCGGCCGACGTGACCATGTGGGCCTCGTCGATGATGTAGATCTTGTACCGGCTGCCGGCGGGCCCGAAGAAGGCCTTCTCCCTGAGGTCACGGGCGTCGTCCACACCACCGTGCGAAGCGGCGTCGATCTCGATGACGTCGATGGAGCCGGGGCCGTTCCTCGCGAGGTCCTGGCAGGACTGGCACTCCCCGCACGGCGTCGGCGTGGGCCCCTTCTCGCAGTTCAGGCACCTGGCCAGGATTCGCGCGCTGGTCGTCTTGCCGCACCCGCGCGGACCGCTGAACAGGTACGCGTGATTGACCCGGTTGTTCCGCAGCGCCTGCTGCAACGGGTCGGTTACATGCTCCTGCCCGATGACCTCGGCGAACGACTCCGGGCGGTAGCGGCGGTACAACGCGAGAGACGACACGCATACGAGGTTATAGGCGCCCACTGACAACGAGCCCCCCGCGACGGACGCGACGGCTCGGACAGCACCCGAAGCGTCCCGGCAAACGAAAGCGCCCCCCACGCACCCGCCAGAGCCAACCTACCCTTGCTGCCTTCCGGCCCTGGGGGAGTTCAGTCAGATAGCGCCGCGTGAGGGGCTGCGCCAAGGCTACAGGATCCGAGCGGGGGGAACGAGTTCGCGAGCACGCCTCAACGTCTTGTATTGTTTGCGGCGGAGGATTCGCCTAGTGGCCTAGGGCGCACGCTTGGAAAGCGTGTTGGGGGCAACCCCTCACGAGTTCGAATCTCGTATCCTCCGCCAGTGCCTCACCGGGCACGACTCGAAGGGCCCCACCGTTCGCGGTGGGGCCCTTCGACGCGTAGTAGTGCGTTTCTGCCCTTTCGCGCCGCGATTGACGCGGCCCGCAAGCCGCCAACGCCCGCCAACGCCCGCCAAGGGGAACCTTCCCTCATATGGCACCCGCGGATCACGCGGATACGCCATCCTCGGACCCGGCACTGGGGCTCCGGCCCCGCTTCGACGCTCCCTGGTCTGACGAGGTGCACCCCGCATGAAGTCCCGATCAACGCTGGCGACGTGGCTGGGCAGCCTCGACGCCTCTCGTCTGGCACGCGTGCTCGGGACGCGGAAGGACGCCGTGTCCCCACCGGAGCCGCGCTCGGTGGGGGAACTGGCGGACCGTCTTCAGCGCCCGGGATCGGTGGCGCTGGCCCTGCCGCGGCTCGCGCTGCCGCACCTCCAGGTGGCCGAGGCGCTGGCTGCACTGGGTGCGCCCGCATCGCGCGATGCCCTGGCGGAACTGCTGGGAGCGGCGGAATGCCGAACCACCCACGAACTGGAGGCCGTGCTGGAGGCGCTGGCCGATCACGCTCTGGTCTGGCCGGACGGCGCGGGAAGGCTCCGCATGGCCGGACCGCTGCGGCAGGCGTGGGACACGCCCCTGGGGCTGGACGCTCCGTTGGAGGAACTGCTTGCGGGCACGACCTCCGACGAGTTGCGCGGCATGCTGGCGACGCTGGGAGTCAAGCCGCCGGGCACCAAGGCGCAGCGACTGTCCGCACTGTTGGAACACCACAGCGACCCGGCACAGATCGCCTCAGTGGTCGCCAAGGCCCCTGCGGCAGCCCGGGAGCTGCTCGAACGCCGAGCGGGGGCTGCGCCGGGGGAGCCAGCGCAGTTCATCACGTGGGGACATGCGAGCCCCGGCCTCGAACCGGGCACCCGATGGGCACTGGACCGAGGGCTCCTGATCCAGGACCGTCACCGCTACGGTCCGGCCCGGGTGCCTGCCGAGGTGGCGCTCGCGCTGCGCGGGCCCGGCTGGCACGCGCCGTTCGAACCCGTCCCGCCTTCCGCGCGATTGGTGCCTGTCACCCTGGCGGAGGTGGACCGCGAGGCGTCAGCTGTGGCCTCGGGTTTCGCTGCCCGTGCCGCCTCGGTCCTCTCGGCCTGCTCCGCAGCTGCGCCGGCCCGGCTGAAATCCGGTGGGGTCGGCGCGCGGGAACTGGCCCGGATCGGCAAGGCCGCTCAGGCCGACGACGCCGTCGTACGCCTCGTCCTGGAGACCGCGTACGCTGCCGGGCTGCTGGGTCGGGACGGCGATCGTGTAGTGCCCACCGAGGCGTACGACGCCTGGGCGGAACAGGAACCCCCGGAGCAGTTCGCCGTACTGCTTCAGGCATGGCGGAACCTGCCGCTCACCCCCACCCGAGCGCGCGACGAGGACAACAAGGCGCTTCCCTCTCTCGCGGGAGCACCGCCCTGCAGCGGCTGCGTGCAAGCCCGCCACGGACTGTTGGCCGCAGCCGTACAGCTCCCGACAGGGCAGGGCATGAGGGTCGCCTCGGATCTGGGGCCCCTGATCGCCTGGCACCGACCGCTCGCCGACTCATCGCCCCAGGACGGAACGCCGTTCGCCGCCGTGATCCGTGAGGCCGAACTGCTCGGTGTGCTCGCTCGTGGTGCCCTGTCCCCCCTCGGCGCCCACCTGTGGGCCGACGAAATCCCAGAACTGGGCATCGCCTGCCGACGGCTGCTGCCCCCGGCCACCTCAACGGCCCGGATCGGGGCCGACCTCACCGCCGTCGTCACCGGCACACCGTCCGCGCGGCTGGCCGCGCTCCTGGACTCGGTCGCCGAACGGGAGGCCGGCGGCACGGCATCGGTGTGGCGGTTCAGCGCCGGCAGCATCCGCCGGGCTCTGGACGCCGGCCGTGTCCCCGACGACCTCACAGCCGACCTGGCCGCTGCCGCTGCCGGGCCTCTGCCACAGCCGTTGTCGTACCTGATCGCCGACACCGCGCGCGGCCACGGGCGAGTGCGCGTCGCCCCCGCCGCCTGCGTCCTCCACGGCGACGATCCCGCCCTCCTGGCGGAACTCGCTGCCCACCGCAAGCTCGCCAAGCTTGGGCTACGGCAGCTGGCGCCGACGGTGCTGGTCAGCCGCAGCCCACTCGACACGACTCTCGCCGCGCTCCGGGCCGAGGGATACGCCCCTGTCGCCGAGACCACCGAGGGCACGGTGCGCATCGAAAGAGCCCGGCCTCTGCGGGCCGCCGCTTCCGTTCCGGCTCCGCGCGGCACCAACGGAAAGAACGGCGGCCGGATCGCTGCCACGAGCGCGGCGAAGGCGCCCGCCGCCGTCCGCCCGACCACCTTGGCGGCCCAACTGCTGGCCGCCCCGCCAACGACTCCCGATCCGGCGCCGTTCGATGGAGGAGTGCCCTTCGCCACGGACACCGAGGAGATCGTCGCAGGGTCGGCGAAGCGCCTGCCATACAGCGACGTCCGCCAGCTCGCCCACGCCATCGATACTGGTCAGGCCATCACCGTCGAGTACGTCGCCACCTCGGGCAACCGGACCGTGCGCACCTTGAGCCGCCTGATGCTCGATCCGCCCTGCCTCGAAGCCTGGTGCCACCTTCGGGACGCCGAGCGCGTCTTCACCCTCTCCCGCATCCACGGCGTCATGAGCCCTGTGCCCGAATGGGAGGGGAGATAGCGGGGGGATAGTGTCGGTGTAGATACTATCTCTGTCGATACTATCTCTACGGGAAGGTTACCGTGCGTCGCTTCATCGGGCGGAACCGCGAGCTGAACGTGCTCCACAACGCCTTCCAAGCCGTTCACGGTGCCGCCGGGTCGGCGAAGCCAGGCCAGTGCATCCTCATGCGGGGGAGACGCCGGGTCGGCAAGTCCAGCCTCGTCGAGGAGTTCCTCCGGCGCACCGAGGCGCCGAACCTCTTCTTCACCGCGGCGGGTGGCACGGCGGAGGACGAACTGAAGGAGCTGCTCGACGCTGTAGCCAGATCCACTCTGCCGGAGCGGGAACTGTTCTCGGAGGAGACCCCGGAGCAGTGGAACTCCGCATTCAGGCTCCTGGCGGAGATCCTGCCCGACGACAGCCCGAGCGTGGTCGTCATCGACGAGGTTCCGTACCTCATGGACCGCATGGACGCCTTCGAGGGCATGCTCCAACGGGCGTGGGATCGCCTGCTCTGCCGTAAACCCGTACTGCTCCTCCTGGTCGGATCCGACCTGTCGATGATGGAGGCGCTGAACAGCTACGACCGCCCCTTCCATCAGCGCGGCCGGGAGATGGTCGTAGGGCCGCTGAACCCGGCCGACATCGGCGAGATGCTCGGACTTCCCCCGGCGGACACCCTCGACGCCGCCCTGATCACGGGCGGCCTCCCGCTGATCTGCGCGGAGTGGCGGCCCGGAGCGGATGTCTGGGAGTTCCTCCGCGACTCGCTGGACAACCCGATCTCGGCGCTGCTGGTCTCCGCCGAGCGCTCACTGGCCGCGGAGTTCCCACCGCAGGTGATGAGCAGGGAAGTCCTGCGGGCCATCGGAAGCGGCGAGAGAACCTTCACCAACATCGCGCGGGCCGCGGGCGGTATCGCCCACACCACTCTCACCCGAGCCACGGATGTCCTGACAGAGAAACGAGTGGTGGCCGCCGAACTGCCTCTCTCACCGCGGCCCTCGAAGGAACGCCGCTACCGAGTGGCCGACCCCTACCTGCGCTTCTGGCTTGCGTTCCTGGATCCGCACATGGCGGAGATCGAGCGGATGCGGGGAGATCTCACGCTGAGCCGGATCAAGGAGCGGTGGACGAGCTGGCGGGGCCGTGCGATCGAACCCCTCGTCCGGGAATCCCTCGCCCGCCTCCTGCCGGACGATTTCCTGCCCGCCACCCCGGCGATCGGCGGCTACTGGACTCGCAGCAACGACGTCGAAATCGACTTGGTGGGCGCCGACCGGCAGCCGGTGGCCAAGCAGCTGCTCTTCCTCGGCTCGGTCAAGTGGCTGGAGAACTCCGCCTTCGACAGCCACGACCTGGCCGCGCTGCAGAAGCACCGGGCGGCGATCACCGACGAGCCCGTACCGCTCGTTGCGGTCTCCCGCAACGGGGCCGACTGTTCCGGTCTCCAGGTGACGTACGGCCCCGAGGAACTGCTCAGCGCCTGGCGCAGGGCGTGAGCAGAGGGTGGTCCCCCGCGCTTGCCGTATTTTCCGGCCCGCGCAGATCATGGCCGACATCGGGCTTTACCGGGCAGAAGGCCCTGCGGACATGAGGTTGTGCGCTACTGGCCGTGACGAGGCGACGTCTGGCGCGGTGGCAGAGTCAGTGTGATTTGTCGGACGAGCTGCTGGAAACATGCCAGGGACGCGACGGCAGGCAGGGCGGCTCCGGCGATACCGGTGAAGGTCCGGTCGGCCTGAGCTACGCACAGCATGATCGCGACGGAGGAGAACAGCAGAACGATGAACCATGAGTGCGCGGCCCGGCGCCGATGCAAGGCAGTCCGGAGGATGGAGAGAGACGCCACCATCCAGGGGCCGTACACGAGAAGAGGCCACTGAGGGATCATCTCGCTTTTCGTACCGGACGAGATGTTCTGCAGAGGCCCGTATGCCACCATGCCGCCGAAAACGCTGACCATCGCCACGATGACGGCAACAATTGCGATGATGACGAAGCTGCCGGTCTGCAACCACTTGACTCGGACGTTTCGGGCTCGGATCTTCCGATGCCCGGAGGAAGAGCGTCGAATGGGCGGAAGCTGAGCGGTGATCTGCGCCAGGTTCCCCATCGGGTCGGTGAAGCCGACGTCGGACGGGGAGTCGCTGCGAGGCGGCGGCGCCACGGCCGGCTGCTCCGCCGGAACGGCCTCCTGCAGGAGGTAGGCAAGCTCCTCAACCGGGTCCCAGCCCGGGTCGGGGGGTCCCAAGGGAGCCCCTGTGTGAAGGGCATCGACAGGACTGCCACGCCAGTCAGTACCCGGCCCATATGAAGATGTGCCGGAATGCCATTCACGCCGCGCAAAGGAGGGATCCGCATAGTCGTGATTCATGGAAATCCGCCCCCGTCAGGCGCGGTCCGCATGACAGCCGGACTTTTCCTGATCGCGCCACCGCTGATTGAGTTCCTCCTGGGCCGTCTCCAGCAGATCGAGGAACTCGCGGAGCAAGGACTCGGTGACCTGGAGTTTTACCCGCACGCCGTCGCTGTGCAAGGTGCCACACGACTCAAGCGCCGAGTGTGCCAGGCCAGGCACGTAAGTGTATTTCCGCACTGTCACATCACGGTTCGTAGGAAGTTCATTCTTCCCCGTGCCGCGGTGGGGCAAGCCATGGGACCCTGCTTTCGTCATATCCCGTTAACGCCACACCCTCTCCTCCAGATGCGCGGCAAATGAGTGACCCTGGGGCGGGGGAAAGGTGCGGAGAACGTTTTTTAATTAATGCCATCCGCGCCTCGATCCGCACCTTATGGGTCGAGCGGGTTGTCTTCTCAAACAATCTCCTTGAGCAGGAAAATAGGATTCTCCGCCAGTACTGACCTTCACAGCGTCACCTCGGGACGACCAGGGCCGGCCGTCTCCGTCCCGGGCAGCGGGCAGCGGGCAGCGGGCAGCGGGCAGCGGGCAGCGGATGATGGGCGGCATGCTTATCCGTATCGATGCCTTCGACCTGCCCGGGCTCACCCGACCGGCCCCCGCCGACGGCAGCACCCCCGCCTACGGCAACGTCCACGTCGCCGTGCAGCGCCGCGACCGGCCGGCCGAGCTGCTCGACCCGCAGCGGGGGGACGCCGCGTCGGCGACCTGGACTCTGGAGTGCTCGGCGGTCGTCTCGCCGAGCGGTGTCGAGGTGAAAGGGCCCTATGTGCAGAACCGTCTGGGGCACCGGTTCATCTACCTGTCCTGGGGGACGGTCGACGAGGCGGGCCTCTTCACGATGTTCCGGCGTGCCAAGCTCATGCTCGACGCCGTCCCGGCCGACGTACTCGCCGCCGCCGCACCCGACGGCCTGCTGGTCGCACGGCTCGGCCTGACCGACGCGTCGGGCGGGCCCCTGTGCGCACGGATCACGCCTCCGCACGTCAGCTGGACCGCTGAACCGGCGGCCGGCCACGCAGGCCCGGGACATGCCGCGCGCGATCAGTGAGGCCGGGCGGGCCCGCCCGGTCCGCGCTCAGGACTGGTACGGCTGCTGCTGCGCCTGCCCGTACTGCTGACCGCCCTGGCCGCCCGCGCCCTGCGCCTGCAGCTGCTCCGCCTGTTCCTTGGTCACCTTCTGTTCCGCGCCGCAGAAGGTGCACTGCGTCGTGTACTTCGTCGAGAACGGGAACAACGGCACGAAGAACAGCGTGAACTTCGTGACGCGCTTCCTGAGCGTGTGCGCGGCGGGGTTGCCGCACTGGCCGCACACCAGGGTCAGTATCGCGAGCTGGTACAGATAGCCCTTGGTGCCGAAGATGATCATGCCGGGTTCCTTCCCGAGTCAGTACCTGCCGACACAGTGCCGGCGAGCGGCAAGGTGCGGTCACGGATCACAGTGTCCTGCACTCCGACGCCCGGCGCGGATGATCGGGCTCCTGAGGCGTCGCGTTCCTGCCCGGCGGCTGGGTAACCGCTCCCCATGGGTGACATCCTCGTCGGCACGTGTTCCTGGACCGACCGGGCCCTCGTGGGCAGCGGGTGGTATCCCGCCGGGCAGCGGGACGCCGAAGGGCGCTTGCGGTACTACGCGGGGCGGTTTCCGGTGGTGGAGGTCGACTCCAGTTACTACGCGTTGCCCGGGGAGCGGAACAGCCGGTTGTGGGCGGAGCGGACGCCGGGCGGGTTCGTGTTCGACGTGAAGGCGTTCTCCCTGCTCACCGGGCATCCGACCAGGGAACGGTCCCTGCCTGACGGGTTACCCGCCGACGCCGGGGATCCTGTCGTGCTCGACGAGGTGTGGGCGCGGTTCGCCGCCGGGATCGGGCCGCTGCGGGAGGCCGGGCGGCTCGGGGGCGTGCTGTTCCAGTTTCCGCCGTGGTTCCGGCCGGGGGCGCGGGCCGAGGCGTTTCTGGAGGAGTGCGCGGTGCGGACGGCCGGGTGGCCCCTCGCCGTGGAGTTCCGGCATCCGGCGTGGTGGAGGAGCGAGCCGGACGGCCGAGGGGGACCGGACGGACGGGCGGAGGCGACCGCCTCGCTGCTCGCGCGCCTCGGCTTCGCCGCCGTCGGTGTCGACATGGTCCGGACGCTGCCCTCCTCGATACCGCCCGTCACGCCGGTGACCTCGCCGCGCCTGTCCGTCGTGCGGTTTCACGGGCGCAGTGCCGCCTGGGGGACCGGGAGCAAGGAGGACCGTTTCCGGTACGACTACTCGCGCGCCGAACTCGAGGAATGGGTGCCCCGCTTACGCACCCTCGCCGGCCGGGTCGGCCAGCTCCACGTCCTCTTCAACAACTGCTGCGCCGACTCCGCCGTACGCGCCGCCGAGACGATGGAGCGGCTGCTCGTCGGTCGGGCCCTGCCTAGCCCACGATCCGCACCCTCTTCGACTCGCTCACCTGATCGATTTCCGTGACCCGGACCGTCACCTTCATCTGCCAGTCACCGGCGATGGGGAGGTTGACGGTGTTCGTGGCCCAGTAGCCGCCCTTGTCGGTGAGCCGGGCGTCGATGGGGCCGATGTCCTGGGCGGGGAGGGTGAAGGAGAGGCGGAGCTCGGGAACGGTGGAGATGCCGTCGTCGGGGCCGTAGACGACGGCTTCCACGCGGTTGTCGCCGGTGCGGCCGGGGTCGAGGGTGATCTGCACCTTGCCCTGGCCGCCGGGGATGCCGACGTCGAAGGGGATGGTGGTGACGGAGGCGGTGGGCAGGCCGGTGGTGGACGCCGTTTCGGCGGCTTCGGCGGCCGCTCGGCCCGGCAGGGTGCCGGTGAGGACGGTCGTGATCACCAGTACTGCCACGCCCACGGCGACTTCGGCCAGGACCGACCGGCGCAAGGAGCCGTGGTGCGTCGTCGACGGGGAGCGGGGGTCGTCGGCAGGTTCGCGCGGTGGCAGCGGAGGGCCACCCACCGGCTCCGGGACGCGTTCGGGTACGGCCACTTCCGTCTGCACCAGCCTCGCCGTCCACCGCCGCGAGACGCTCGCCGCCGCCAGCAGCACGACCACGGCGGCGAGTTTGGCGACCAGGAGGCGGCCGTAGGTGGTGTCGGTGAGGGCGTTCCCGGAGCCGAGGCCCCGCCAGGACTGGTAGACGCCGGTGACGACCAGGACGGTCACCGACCCATGGGCCAGGCGGGAGAAGGAGGCCACCACCGATGCCGGGACGGCCGCCTGTGAGCGGTACAGCGAGGTCAGCAGTGCCGTCAGGCCGCCCAGCCATACCGCCATCGCGAGGACGTGCAGGACGGACGACGTCATCGCCACCGGCACCTGGATGCCGGCCGACGCGTGCTCGCCCGCGGCCCACGTCAGCGCCAGGCCGACGCAGAGGGCGGCGCCCGCGGCGAGCCACGCGCGCGACAGCGACCCGCGCCGCAGCAGTCGTACGACGAGGACGGCCGCCGGCAGGAGGAGGGCCAGGCGGGCCAGCAGGACCAGCCCGGGGCGGGTGGTCAGGGTGCGGGCGAAGGCCGAGGGGTCGAGGGACGGGGCCGTGCCCGACTCGTACGGGGCGCGCAGCACCAGCAGGCCCACGGTGGAGGCCAGCAGGGTCCACCAGCCCGCTCGCAGGAGCGCCCGCAGGGGGGTGGGGTCCGGGGGGCGGCAGGCCGTCAGGAAGACGGCCGTGCCGATCAGCAACGCCGCGGCCAGGTACGCCAGGTAGCGGGCGATGTTGTACAGGCCTGCCGTCGCCGGGTCCTCGGCGGGGTCCGTGCCGACCACCGCCGTGGTCGCGGAGGGCTTGCCCACCGAGAAGGTGAACGCCCCGGACACCGGGTGGCTGTCCGCCGACACCACCCGCCAGGCCACCACGTACGTGCCCTCGGCGAGCTTGGCGGGCAGGGTGACCCGGGCCGTGTCGGAACCCTCGGGTGCGTGCTGGGCCTTGCCCGTGCGCAGGCGGTGGTTGCCGGGGTCCAGGACGCGGAAGGAGTCCTCCAGGAGGCCCACGGACTCGGTGAAGGTGAGGGTCAGGTGGCGGGGGGCGGACTTGAGGACGGTTCCGTCCTTGGGGTCGGTGTCGCGGAGAGCGGCGTGGGCCGCCGCGGGCCCCGCGCTGCCGAGGAGGAGCAGGACCAGCACGGTGCCCAGCAGCACCAGCCCTTGAAGTCCCCGGCGTCCTCGGCCCGCGCCTGCCCTGAACTCACCCGCACGCTCCACGTCTCTTCTCCGTCTGTGGACTTGCCGCCTACCGGACAGGTACGGACACGGGAGCCGGAACGCTCACCACGTCGGCCGTGCCGTCACCCCGCCGTCCACCACCAGGTCCTGCCCGGTGATCCAGGAGGCGAGCCGCGACGCCAGGAACACGCACGCGTCGCCGACGTCCTCCGGGCTCCCCAGCCGGCCGAGTGGCGCCGCCCGCTCCCATCGCCGTACGCCGTCCGGCCAGGCCTCCGCCAGCCCTGCCCGGTCGATCAGGCCGGGCGAGACCGTGTTGACGCGGATGCCGTGGGGGCCGTACTCCAGGGCAGCCGCCCGCGCGTGCATCACCACGGCGGCCTTGGAGGCTGCGTAGTGGGCGTGGTCGGCGGCCGGGTGGCTCGCCTCGATGGACGCGATGTGGGTCACGGAACCGGAGGGCGCCCCCTGTCCGCGCATCACCTCCACCGCCGCCTGCGTGCACGCGAAGACGCTCGACAGGTTCGTGTCCACCACCGCCCGCCACTGCGCCGCCGTCATCCCGGGCAGCGCCCGCGTCGGCTGGACGCCCGCGTTGTTGACCAGCGCCGTCAGCCGGCCCTCGCCCCACTCGGCGGCCTCCCGCACCAGGCGCCGGCACTCCTCCTCGTCGGCGAGGTCCGCCCGCAGGACGACGGCCCGCCCGCCCGCGTCCCTGATGCGGGACGCCGCTTCGCGGGCCGGCTCCACCGCGGTACGGCAGTGCAGGGCGACCGCCGCGCCCTCCTCGGCGAACCGCAGGGCGATGCCCCGTCCGATGCCGCCGCCCGCGCCGGTGACCAGTGCCACGTGCCCTTCGAGGAGTCTCATGGACGGCACAGTCCCGCGATCCGGTCGGCCCGCGCCGGGTAACGCGCCGCCAGCTCCGCCGCGTTGCCGTGCTCGTAGTCCTCGTAGGTGAATCCGGGCGCCATCGTGCAGCCGAAGAAGGTCCACTCCCCGCCCGCCGCCACCCGTCCGCCCATCCAGGTGCCGCCGGGGACGGTGAGCTGCGGGTGCTGGCCGCCGAGTACGTCCGGTCCGAGGACGGCGGTCGCCGTCGTGCCGTCGGGGGCGAGGAGCAGGAGTTCCAGCGGGTCGCCCAGGTAGAAGTGCCAGATCTCGTCGGTGGGCAGGCGGTGCAGGGCCGAGAAGTCGTCCGCGGTGAGCAGGGCGACTATCGCCGAGCCCGAGGGCCGGCCGTCCGGCAGTTCCGGTCCGGCCCAGGTGCGTCGGAACAGCCCGCCCTCGCGGGGGATGGGCTCCAGACCGTAGTGGGCGACGAGGTCGTCTGGGGTCACGCCGGGAAGGCTACCTCCCGGTTCAGGAACGCGAGTTGGGCGTGCTTCTTGGGCAGGTACACGTCCGGGAGGTCTATCTCCGGCAGGACGACGACCGGGCCCGCCTCGAAGCCCTGCTTCAGGAAGCGCGCGATGGCCTTCTCGTTGCGCACGTCGGGGTCGACCACGACGCGTGTGCGGTCCAGCCCCTGCAGCACGTACGACGTGACGGCGGTGAGCAGCGCCGACGACCAGCCGGGGCTCGCGCCGTTCAGCCCCGCGGGCGCCAGCAGCAGGTGGACGCCGATGTCGCCGGGGCGCGCCTGGTAGCACTCGCTGACGCGGTCGGCCTCCGGCTCGTAGGTCTGGAGGAGGGCGACCGGTTCGCCGTCCTTCAGCACCAGGAAGGCGTGGTGCGTGTCGAGGGTGTCCATGTGGGCGTAGATCTCCGCGACCTGGTCCCTGCTCAGCCCGGTCATCCCCCAGAAGGACGCCCGTTCCTCACTCACCCACGCGTGGACGACCTCGGCGTCGGCGGCCGCGTCGAGGGGCAGGACGCGGACGGTGCCGAAGCCGTCGACGGTGTGCTCGTGGACGGGCTCGCGGGTGGGGGCGTACGCGTCAGACATCGGTCTCCTTCTTCAGTTGCCGCCAGTCGGTGACGACCGGCACGAGGTCTCCCCTGAGCCACAGGGGGAGTTGGTCACGGTGATGGGCCGAGCCGGGCACTCCCGAGGCGCCGAAGGGCACCACCCACAGGCTGTCCTCGCGCCGGGCCAGGTCCCACACGTAACGGGCCGCCGGGCCGCGCGCGCTGATGTCGGTCCAGCCGGGCACGGCGGAGGTGCACAGCACGCAGTCGTGGTCACCGGACAGGCCCGGCCCCTCGTCGGGCGTGCCGGTGAGCGCCCGCCAGGCGAACAGGCGGTGCGTGTCACCCCAGGTGGCGGGCGGGTTCCCGACGGCGGCCACCTCCTCCACGGCCGTACGGACGGTCTCCGCGCGGTCGATGCCGTACAACTCCTCGGCCCGCAGCAGGTGTTCGAGCGCGAATCCGATCCGCGGGACGAGCGCGAGCCACGGCAGGAAGACCTCCGGGTACGCGGGCGGGGAGGTCAGCGCGGCGAACGCCGGGTGGGCAGCGAGATGGCGTACGACCGCGCCGCGCACGGCCGCGTACAGGGCCGCGTCCGTGCTGTCGGCGTCCATGTGGCGGTCCCAGCGCAGGAGGGTGTCCCTGAGGGCGGCGGCCTCGGGAGTCAGGCCGTCCAGCGCTTCCAGGTGGTCCAGCAGCGGTTCGGCGGAGGCGAGTCGGGTGTCCATGTGGATGGCCGGCATGTCGGCGGGCGACCAGTGGTCCTTCTCCGCGAGGAGGGCGGTGATGCGGTCGGCGCGGTGGGGCGGGGCGAACTCGACGCCGAGGGGTGCCGCCGGTCCGCGCTGGTTGGCCATCACGGCGATGCCGTCGGTGAGGCCCGCCCGGGGCGTCTCGTGCCAGCCCTGCCAGTCGTGGCCGGGTTCCCAGGCGGGGACGAGGTGCGTGCGGTTGGCGTCGGAGCGCAGCGGCACCCGGCCCGCGACGCGGTGCAGCAGGCCGCCCCCGGTGTCGGCGGCCTGGACGACGTTCACGGGCTCGGCCCACAGGTCGAAGGCGTGGTCGACGTCGGCGACCCGGCGGGCCCGCAGCAGGGGGAGCAGGGCGCTGAAGCCGAGGTCGTCGGTGACGCGGGGCGGGTAGCGGAGGCTGAGCGCGAGCGGGGTGCCGTCGTCGAGTCCCTCGGGGCCGCCGGCGATCACCGGTCCGCGTTCCGTCTCGATGACCTCGACCTCGACCGGCTCCTCCCCCGCCACCTCGACGGTCTCCGTGTGCCGGGCGGCCCGGTGCCAGAGCCCGTCCGGGCCGAGCGCCTCGACGCCGGCGCCGGTGCGGCGCAGCCTCTCGCGGTAGAGGTCCTGGTAGTCGGCCATCGCGTTGGTGATGGCCCAGGCGACCGTGCCGGTGTGGCCGAAGTGGGCGATGCCGGGGACGCCGGGAACGGCGAGGCCGACGACGTCGAACTCGGGGCAGGAGAGGTGGATCTGCTGGTAGACGCCGGGGTCCTCGATGAAGCGGTGCGGGTCGCCGGCGATGACCGCCTCGCCGGTGGTCGTGCGCTCGCCGCCGACCAGCCAGCCGTTGCTGCCGGAGGTGCCCGGGCCGTCGGTGGCGAACAACTGGACGGCGTCCGCTCCCAGGTGCCGGACGACCTGCTCGCGCCACAGCTTGGCGGGGAACCCGGCGAAGAGGATGTGCGTGGCGAGCCAGACGCCGAGCGGGGTCCAGGGCTCCCAGCGGCCGGGGGCGAGGCCGACGCGGGCGAACTCGGGTGCTTCGGTCCGCGCGAGGCCCTCGTTCACGCCGTCGACGTACGCCCGCACCCAGTCCGCCGTCTCCGGGTCCCGTCTCTCCAGGGCGGTGAAGCAGCGTCTGGACGTGTCGTCGAGGCGGGCCCGTCTCGCGAAGAGGTCCCAGGCCAGGGCCTCGGTGCCGAGGAAGGCGGCCGAGCTGCCCTGCGTGCGGTGCCGCTCGACCTCCAGCTGCCAGGCCCGGTCGCGGGCGGTGACCCGGCCCTGGGCACGGGCGAGCTCCCGCGCGCTGCCGGCGCGGAGGTGGGGTATGCCCCAGGCGTCGCGGAAGATCTCGGTGCTCATCCCTGTGCCCTGTCTGTGCTTGGATTCTACGCTTTAGGTTAGGCTTGCCTAACTAAATGGTGGTGGAATCGTACGCGAAGGGTGAAAACGCGATGAGGCAGGGGCACGGCTGGGAGGGCGCGGTCCTCAAGCTGCTGCGCGCGAAGGACTTCGTGTTCACCGTGACCGGTGCGGAGGACGTCACCGGGCACTACCGGCGCGTCCACCTCACCGACGGCGGCATGCTGGCGGCGACCGGGGTCCACCCGACGATGTGGGTGCGGCTCTGGTTCGACAACGCGGGCAGACCGCACCAGCGCGCCTACACCCTGGTCGACCCCGACCCCGCGGCCGGCACCTTCGGCCTGGAGTTCGCCCTGCACGAGGGGTGCGCCAGCGACTGGGCGCGGGCGGCGAAGCCCGGCGACACCATCGAGGCGACGGTGCACGGCACCGACTTCCAACGGCCCGATCCCACGCCCTCGCACGTCTTCGCGATCGGCGACCCGGCCTCGCTGCCCGCCCTCAACTCCCTCCTCGACGCGCTCGCCCCCGCCCCGGCGACCGTCTGGTTCGAGAGCACCCCCGACGGCAGCCCCGACCGCACCTCCGACGGCTCGCCCGGCACCGCCTTCGACGCCGCCCTCGACGGCCTCCCCTTCCGCACCGACCCCGCCCGGCACGACGTACGCCCCGTGCCCCGGCAGGACTCCGGCGCCCACCTGGTCGCCCAGGTGAAGGCGGCCCTGCCCGACCTGCTGAAGGCCAGCCCGGAGCCGTACGTCTGGATCGCCTGCGACACGGCGACGACCCGGACCCTGTCCTCGTACGTCCGCAAGGAGCTGGGCCTGCCCAGGCAGCGGATGCACGCGCTGGGGTACTGGCGGGCCGGCTGACCCTGTATCGGCCGCGGGTACAACCCTTTGCGTGACCTGTGGGTCGTGTGGAACACCTGTTGCCGCACGACCCAGGAGCCCCGTTGCGCAGAGCAGTCTTGGCGACCGCCCTCATCACCGCTGTCGCCGGCGTCACCCTCACCCCGATGACGTCGTCCGCCGCCGCCCCCTACAAGGGTGCCAACACCGCAGCCGTCCAGGACGACTTCAACGGCGACGGCTACCGCGACCTCGCCGTGGGCGCGCCGCACGCGGCCAACGGCACCGTGGAGGAAGCCGGCTCGGTCGTCGTGCTGTACGGGTCGAAGTCCTCGGTCAGCGCCACCCGCCGGACGGTCGTCACCCAGGCGACGGCGGGGGTCCCCGGCGAGCCGGAGAAGTGGGACGAGTTCGGGACCACGGTGGCCAGTGCCGACCTGGACCGGGACGGCTACGCCGATCTGCTCGTCGGCACACCCCGCGAGGACGTCGGCGGCATCGAGTCCCGGGGTTCCGTGACCGTCGTGTGGGGCGGACCGAACGGGCTGAAGGGCGGCGCGAACATCGCCCCGCCCGCCGGGTTCGGGGACGGCAGGACGTACTGCCGCTTCGGCATGTCCCTGGCCACCGGCGACATGAACGGCGACGGCGCTCCCGAGGCCGGCATCGGCTCGGCCTGCTCGGCCGCCTCCTACGGCGGCCCCTTCACCCGCACCGGCGGCTCCGCCTCCCGCTACCTCGAAGGGCGGGTCAACGCCCGTGGCGTGGTGATGGGCGACGTCAACGGCGACGGCAGGGCGGAGCGCTTCTACCTGGCCGGCCCCACCGACGGCGACATCCGCGGCCCGGTGGACCTCGACAGCGGGGCCCCCGACGCCGAGAACTCCCGCGAGACCTGGCCCGTCGAGCTCCCCTACGCCGACGGCCACGCGGGCCGGATCGGCGACCTCAACGGCGACGGCTACGGCGACCTGGTCACCGGCGTCGCGGGCGACCAGTCCCACTTCAACGCACCCGGCGCCGCCCGCAAGGGCGGCGAGATCCAGGTCCTGTACGGCAGCGCCCAGGGCATCACCGGCGCTCAGAAGCCCAAGGTCTTCCACCAGGACACGGCAGGCGTCCCCGGCACCGCGGAGTGGGGCGACTGGTTCGGCCAGTCGCTGAGCCTCGGCGACGTGAACGCCGACGGCTACACGGACGTCCTCGTCGGCTCCCCCGAGGAAGCCGTCGGCACCCGCGCCTCGGCGGGCACGGCCGTCCTGCTGCGCGGCTCCGCCACCGGCCTGACCACCGCCAAGGCGGCCGGCTACACCCAGGACACGGCGGACGTCCCCGGCGCCGCCGAGGCCGGCGACTGGTTCGGCGCCGCCGTCCACCTCGCCGACCTCAACAAGGACGGCAGGGCCGAGACCGTGGTCGGCGCCCCTGGGGAGAACAGCGACGGCTGCCTGTGGATCGCCCGCGGCTCGGCCGCCGGCCCCGTCGCCAAGGGCTCGGTCAACCTCTGCGGCAAGAGCGCCGGCATCACCGTGCGCGGAGTGAAGGGGTACTTCGGCGCGGCGCTGACCAGCCCTCACGTGGAGAGCTGAGGCGCACAGGGGCATGATCGGGGTCATGGACGTCACTCTTCACCTCGCCCAGGACCCCGAGGCCGACGAGCTCCTCGGCCGCTCCCCGCTCGCCGCTCTGGTCGGGATGCTGCTGGACCAGCAGGTTCCGATGGAGTGGGCGTTCAAAGGACCCCGCACGATCGCGGGCCGGCTCGGCGCCGACGACCTGGACGCGCACGAGATCGCCGCACAGGACCCGGAGGCCTTCGCCACGCTCCTGTCGGAGAAACCGGCCGTGCACCGCTATCCGGGGTCGATGGCCAAGCGCATCCAGCAGCTGTGCCAGTACCTCGTCGAGCACTACGACGGGAACGCCGAGCTCGTCTGGAAGGGCGTGACCGACGGGCGGGAACTGCTGCTCCGCCTTCAGGAACTGCCCGGCTTCGGCAAGCAGAAGGCCCAGATCTTCCTCGCCCTGCTCGGCAAGCAGCTCGGCGTGCGGCCCGAGGGCTGGCGCGAGGCCGCGGGCGCCTACGGCGAGCCGAAGTCCTTCCGTTCCGTCGCCGACATCACCGGGCCGGAGTCGCTGACCAGGGTCCGGGCGCACAAGCAGGAGATGAAGGCGGCGGCGAAGGCCGCGAAGGCCGCCGGGAAGTAGCCGCCGTTCGGGTGGCCCGGCCGGCCCGGGGTGTAGGCCGAAGGGGCGGTTCTCACCGCCGGTGGGATGAACCACGTAGGCCGCACGGGGAAATGACTTCCGTGAGCACCGCCGCACCGCAAGCCTTCGGTCCCGCCCGCCGGTGTGCCTGGCTGCGGGTGCTCGTCCTGCTGCTCGCCCTGTGCGTGCCCGGCGCGCACGCGGGCGCACAGGCGGTGCCCACCGCCTCACCGGCCGCCGAGGGCGGTGCGGCGGTCTTCGAGTACGACGCCCTCGACACCGTGCTGCGACCGGTGACACGGGGCACCGGCCGTCCCGCCGTACCGCTGCGGCCCGCTCCCCGCCCGGACGCACCGCACGCCGGCCCGGCCGCCCGGCCCCGGCCCGTGCCGCCGCCGCGCACCCCGGCGGCCCTGCACGCCCTGCGCTCGGTGGTCCTGCGCTGCTGACAGAACCGGCTCCCGCCCTCCGGTCCGTCAGTACGACGCAAGGAACCCAGAGAACGCGAGGAACACCGACATGGCGATCGACCCGTACGCCGTCCTGCGCGCCCTCCTGCGCGCCGAGGCCGCACGCAACGCACCGAGGCCCCAGGTGAAGGAAGGGAAACCGCAGCAGCCCCCGAAGGAACAGGGCCGCTGACCCGTCGGCGGAGGCGGTGGCTACCGCCTCCGCCGTGCCGTGCCGAAGACGGAGCGGGTGATCTCGCGCCCGATCCGGGTGCCGATCGAGCGGGCGAGGGACTTGAACATGCCGCTGCCGACGACCTGTCCGACGACGGAGGGTTCCTCCTCGGCCCTCGGCTTCGACGCGGCCCGCATCTCGTCGGGCCCCTTCGCCCCGCGCGCGGCGTTCAGCTTCTCGTACGCCGACTCCCGATCCACAGCCTGTGCGTACCGCGCGTGCGACGGCGACGCCGTGACCGCCTCGTCCAGGGTCGTCGCCTCGACCGGGCCCATCAGGGACTCGGGGGCGCGCAGCCGGGTCGCGGCGACCGGGGTGGGGGCACCTTTCTCGCTCAGCACCGTCACCACGGCCTCCCCCGTCGCCAGCCCGGTGTAGGGATGCGGATCTGCGCGTCCGGCAGACAGTTCCCGCCCCGGAGGAGGGCGCCCAGGTCGAGGGCGGGGCCGGTGAAGGCGTACCCGGAGGCGATCTTCAGGGCCTTCTCGGGAGGGCGGGGGCACTCCCCGGAGCCTCGGGAACGGCGGCCGGCGGAATCGTTTCACCGTCACTCATCTCGAACGCCTGTTCCTGTTTACCCCGATTTGCTCCTCTTTTTCAGCCTGGCACTCCGTCGCCATGGCTGCGCCCGGAAGGTCTTGACCGGTAGGCTTTCCGTGTGATCTTCAAGCGCATCGGAAACGGCCGGCCGTACCCCGACCACGGCCGGGAAAGCACCCGGCAGTGGGCGGACGTCGCGCCGCGCCCGGTCCGCCTCGATCAGTTGGTGACGACCAAGGGCCAGCTCGACCTGGAAACCCTGCTGGCCGAGGACTCCACGTTCTACGGCGACCTCTTCGCGCACGTCGTGAAGTGGCAGGGCGACCTGTATCTGGAGGACGGCCTCCACCGAGCGGTCCGCGCGGCGCTCCAGCAACGCCAGGTGCTGCACGCGCGCGTGCTCGAACTCGACTGAGCCGCTCCCCGGTGACGGGTTGGCCCTTTCGGGTTCTCCTGCACCGCGTCCAATGATCATCTAGTAGGAATCGTCGCCCGGGCGCACTACGCTGCGCCCATGAGCATGCTGACTCCCCCCGGCATGGGCGGCCAGTACCGGATCACGGGAGACAAGTACCCCCGCATGCGCCGGTCCCGGTGGCGCGGCAGGTTCGCCCTCGGGCTGGTTGCCTCCGTCGCCGCGCTCGGGCTGGCCGGATGGGGCACCCTGCAGCTCATCGACGTCTTCACCGGCGGCGGCAAGAAGGCCGAGGCGGTCGGCCCCAAGGCGGACTGCGGCTCCCGGGCGACCCCGTCGGCCTCCCCTTCCGCCGGCACCACGGTCAAGCCCGCCCGGATCACGGTCAACGTCTTCAACGCGACCCCCCGCAGCGGCCTCGCCAAGAAGACCGCGGACGAGCTGAAGAAGCGCGGCTTCAAGATCGGGGACGTGGGCAACGCGACCAAGGAGTTCGACAAGAAGGTCAAGGGCACCGGGCTGCTGCTCGGCCCCACGTCCTCCCTGAACACCTCGCTGCCCGTCCTCGCCACCCAGCTCTCCACGGCCGAGCGCCGCACCGACGCCGCCCGTAAGGGCACCGAGCTCGACCTGATCATCGGGACCGGCTACAAGGACCTGAACAGCAAGGCGGACGCCGACAAGGCACTGGCCGCACTGGCCGCGCCCCAGCCGACGTCCACTTCCTCGAAGCAGAACTGCTGAGCCTCGTACGAAGGCCTCCTTCGTACGGCTGCTCGCGCCGAGGCCTACTCGGCCGCCCCGTACATCCGGTCCCCCGCGTCGCCCAGGCCCGGCACGATGTAGCCGTGCTCGTTCAGGCGCTCGTCGACCGAGGCGGTCACGACCGTGACCGGGGTGCCCGCGAGGTCGCGCTCCATGAGCTCGACGCCTTCGGGGGCGGCGAGGAGCACCACGGCGGTGACGTCGTCCGCACCACGCTTGATCAGCTCCTGGATCGCCGCGACCAGGGTGCCGCCGGTGGCGAGCATCGGGTCGAGGACGTACACCTGGCGGCCGGAGAGGTCCTCCGGCATGCGCGTGGCGTACGTGGACGCCTGGAGCGTCTCCTCGTCACGGATCATGCCCATGAAGCCCACCTCGGCGGTCGGCAGCAGCCGGACCATGCCCTCCAGCATGCCGAGGCCGGCCCGCAGGATCGGCACCACCAGAGGGCGCGGGTAGGAGAGCTTGACGCCCGTGGTCGAGGCGACCGGCGTCGTGATGTCGACCTGCTCGGTGCGCACGTCACGCGTGGCCTCGTAGGCGAGCAGGGTGACCAGCTCGTCGGCGAGCCGGCGGAAGGTCGCGGAGTCGGTGCGCTGGTCGCGCAACGCGGTGAGCTTGTGGGCGACCAGAGGGTGGTCGACGACGTGGAGACGCATGGCGCTAACAGTAACCGGGAACCGCGCCGCACTCCGTTAGACCTTGCGCTGGCATCAAACCGCCCATCAGGGGGAAAGTGGGAGGGACGTACCAGGGTGGTGTGCCTATGCCTGACCGCTATACCCGAGAGGAAGCGTCGGCCCCGAGGACCGACGCCGAGCGCCGCCGGCGCCGCGCCCAGTTCCTGCGCGACCTTGCCGAGGCCCGCGAACTGCGCGACCGCGTCCAGCCCCGCCGCGCCAAGACGGCCCGGCTGCGACACGCGATGCGCATGCGGACGTTCCGTTGGTGAGAACCCGGTAGGAGCCAAGACACGCCGACGGGGCCGCCGAGTTGGAAGAGCTCGGGGCCGTCCCGCTCCGTCCGGGTGGCCGTGCGTGGGCGCCTGGGAAAGCCGCGTACGATCCGCTGTTGGCGGCAACGAGTGCGCTGGTGAGACCTCGAACGGGCCCTCCGCTGCCACGAGATCGGCGGCAGCCGGACACACAGGGAGCCGAAGACGTCCCCTGAGCGCCATGTTTCTGCCACGATTCCGAGTGGGTGGGGCTCGGAGCACAGCTCTCCCCGCCCACAGCCTCCGCCGGGGGGATTCCCAACCGGCACGCCTATGACCAGTGGGAGAGTCACGGTGTACTTCGCCGCACTGCTCGCGCGCACCGAAGACGGGTGGGAAGCGAGCGACACGGAGCTCGACAATGTGGAGACCCTGTCGGATCTGGCCGACCTGGCTCGGGAAGCCTCTCCCGACGAGGACACGGTGCTCGTGCTGATCGAACAGGAGGACGCCTGGTTCGGCGTCGTCCGCATCGACGGTGAGGAGGACCCGCGCATCTACGTCTCGGACGCGGCAGCCGCCGCCCGCAGTTCGTACGGGGAGATCCTGCTCACCGACGAACTGCTCGGCAGGGATCCCGACGAGGTCCAGACCGACCTGGACGCCCTCGATCTCGACGGCACCGAGGACGGTGAGGACGAGGAGGACGGTGACGCCGAGGACGGCGGCACCGGCGAGCTCGTGCCGCACGGCCCGGTCGGCGACATCCGGATCCTGGACGACCTCGGCGTCGGCGAGAAGGACCTGAAGTCGCTGTCGCAGGACGCGGTCACCGAGATCGCCGAGGCCCTGGGCGCCTCGGAGGTCCTGGAGGCCGTCCGCTGACCTCACCGACCGCAGGAACGGCACCGGACCCGGTGCGCGACCCGTGGCGGGCCGCGATGCGGCTCGCCCTGGAAGAGGCCGGACGGGCCGGCCGGGGCGGTGACGTCCCCGTCGGCGCCGTCGTGCTGTCCGGCGACGGCAGGACCGTCCTGGCTGCCGGGCACAACGAACGCGAGGCCACCGGCGACCCGACCGCGCACGCGGAGGTCCTGGCGATCCGCCGGGCGGCCGCCGGGCTCGGCGGGTGGCGGCTGGCCGGCTGCACGCTCGTCGTGACGCTGGAGCCCTGCACGATGTGCGCGGGCGCGATCGTGCAGTCCCGCGTGGACCGGGTGGTCTACGGCGCCCGCGACGAGAAGGCGGGCGCGGCCGGGTCCCTCTGGGACGTCGTCCGCGACCGTCGGCTCAACCATCGCCCCGAGGTGATCGAGGGTGTGCTCGCCGGGGAGTGCGCCCGTCTGCTGACCGACTTCTTCCGCTCCCGCTGACGTCCGGTACCGACCGAATACCGATTTCAAACCACGCCCCACCGTGCTGTAAGGTCTCCCTCGGTAGCGTGTCCGAGCGGCCGAAGGAGCTCGCCTCGAAAGCGAGTGTGGCGCAAGTCACCGAGGGTTCAAATCCCTCCGCTACCGCAGAAGAAGGGCCCCGTCGAAAGACGGGGCCCTTCGTGCGATCATGTGCGCTCGTTGGGGTCAACACCGGAGAAAACAGGGAGGCCGCGATGGCGGTGAACGCGAAGAAGATCGCCGTCTACGTTGCCGTGGTCTTCGTGCTCTACGTGATCATCACGGACCCGGCCAAGGCCGCCGACTACGTCCAGATAGCCTTCGAGGGCATATCGGACGCAGCCAGGTCCATCGGCGACTTCTTCACGTGGCTCGCCGACGGCGCCAAGTAGGAGAAGCGCACATGATCCGCCATCTGGTCCTCTTCAAGCTCAACGAGGGCGTCGAGCGCGACGACCCACGGGTCGTGAAGGGCGTCGAGGCCTTCCGGGCGCTCGAAGGCACCATCCCCGAGATCCGCTTCTGGGAGCTCGGCTGGAACCTCAGCGACCGGCCCATCGCCTACGACTTCGCCATCAACTCCGGCTTCGACGACCTGCCCGCCCTGCGCCGCTACGTCGAGCACCCGGCCCACCAGGCGGGCGTGACGCTGTGGCAGGAGTTCGCCACCTGGGTGATCGCCGACTACACGTACTGAACGCTCGCACCGCTCGCACCCCCCGCATCCGTCACACCCTGAGCAGCCCTCCGCCGGAACGGCGGAGGGCTCTTTTGCTTCATATGCCCCAACTCTCATCTCAACACGGCGCTATGCGGTGCTTGCACACAGTGCACATGTCTTGTGATGCTATGACCGCTTTTGATGGATGAGTTTGACCGTTGAAGAACGATGAAGAGGTGGCGTTGACCGTGTCGGCCAGTACTGCGCCGCCCCAGGAAGTCGTCAAGGTCGTCGAGGTCGCCGAAGTCGCCGAAGTCGCCGAAGTCGCGCCGACCGCCGCGTCGGCCACCCCCGGGCGCAGCCGAGGCGCCGACACCCGGGCGCTCACACAGGTGCTCTTCGGCCAGCTCAAGGGGCTGGTGCCGGGTACGCCGGAGCACAGCCGGGTGCGCGGGGCGCTCATCGAGGCCAACCTCCCGCTCGTGCGCTATGCGGCCGCCCGCTTCCGCTCCCGCAACGAGCCGATGGAGGACGTCATCCAGGTCGGCACCATCGGCCTCATCAACGCCATCGACCGCTTCGACCCGGACCGGGGTGTGCAGTTCCCGACGTTCGCGATGCCGACCGTCGTCGGCGAGATCAAGCGGTACTTCCGCGACAACGTCCGCACGGTCCACGTTCCGCGCCGGCTGCACGAGCTGTGGGTGCAGGTCAACAGCGCGACCGAGGACCTGACCACCGCCTTCGGGCGCACCCCGTCGACCTCCGAGATCGCCGAGCGGCTGCGCATCACCGAGGAGGAGGTGCTGTCCTGCATCGAGGCCGGACGGTCGTACCACGCCACCTCGCTGGAGGCCGCCCAGGAGGGCGACGGGCTGCCGGGGCTGCTGGACCGGCTCGGCTACGAGGACCCCGCCCTGGACGGCGTGGAGCACCGGGATCTCGTACGGCATCTGCTGGTGCAGTTGCCGGAGCGGGAACAGCGCATTCTTCTGCTGCGCTACTACAGCAATCTCACCCAGTCGCAGATCAGCGCGGAACTCGGCGTCTCCCAGATGCACGTCTCGCGGCTACTCGCGCGTAGCTTCCAGCGACTGCGTTCCGCGAACCGGATCGACGCCTAAGAGGAAGACCGGTCGGCTCGTAACCGAATAGGGGATCGAGTCGTCACCGGCAGGACTGAATCGCTCACCAGCGCGGATCCCGGCCTTCTGTGCCGAAATACCGTCAGACCCTCTGTAGGCAGGGCGTATTCACGTCTTGCATGTCGACATGTCACTACAGCGTGTTGCCGACATGTGACATTCTGCCGGAAGCGCGTTTGCCGTGGCTTCGGCTCCGGTATTCAGGTGAAGGCTGATGTTCCTCTACGGAGCGTTCGCCGTACCGTCCCGCGACCCAAAGGGGGTGGCATGTCCGCAGACCAGGGCAGCTCGAAGGTGCTCACGCTCACAAAGAGCGAGCCCGCGCCCGCGCTCGACGACGTAACGGCCGTCGAGGCCGCGCCGGCCCCGGCCCTCCCGACCTCGGGAGCTCTCGACACCCGCACCCTGTCCCGCTCCCTCTTCCTGCGGCTTGCCGCACTCGACGAGAACAGCCCCGAGCGTGCGTACGTACGGGACACGCTCATCGAGCTCAACCTCCCGCTGGTGCGCTACGCGGCCGCCCGCTTCCGCTCCCGCAACGAGCCGATGGAGGACATCGTCCAGGTCGGCACGATCGGCCTGATCAAGGCGATCGACCGCTTCGACTGCGAACGCGGCGTGGAGTTCCCGACGTTCGCCATGCCGACGGTCGTCGGTGAGATCAAGCGGTTCTTCCGCGACACCTCCTGGTCGGTCCGCGTCCCGCGGCGCCTCCAGGAGCTGCGGCTCGCCCTCACCAAGGCCAGCGACGAGCTCGCCCAGAAGCTGGACCGCTCCCCGACCGTCCCCGAACTCGCCGCGGTACTGGGCGTGTCCGAGGAGGACGTGGTCGACGGCCTCGCGGTCGGCAACGCGTACACGGCCTCCTCGCTCGACTCCCCGGCCCCCGAGGACGACGGCGG
Source organism: Streptomyces sp. NPDC058678 (assembly GCF_042714835.1). Classification (NCBI taxonomy): domain Bacteria; kingdom Bacillati; phylum Actinomycetota; class Actinomycetes; order Kitasatosporales; family Streptomycetaceae; genus Streptomyces; species Streptomyces sp. NPDC058678. The sequence continues at coordinate 50,458 of NZ_JBHXSG010000057.1, forward strand.
CGAGGGCTCCCTCGCGGACCGGCTCGGCTACGAGGACACGGCCCTGGAGGGCGTGGAGTACCGGGAGTCGCTGAAGCCGCTGCTGGCCAAGCTGCCGCCGCGCGAGCGCCAGATCATCATGCTGCGCTTCTTCGCCAACATGACCCAGTCGCAGATCGGCGAGGAGGTCGGCATCTCCCAGATGCACGTCTCCCGGCTGCTGACCCGGACACTGGCACAGCTGCGAGAGGGGCTCATCTCCGACTGAGTCTCGGGGCTGGGCCTCGGGCCGAATCTCGGGACTGTGGAAGCCCTCACTGCGTAGCTTCCTGTGTGACGGGCGTCAGCCACCCTGGCGCGATGCTTCGAAAGACCCGTTCCGGACGGACACCTGGCCGTCGGTGCGCCTGACCGGCGCGTCGGCGGCCGTCGTCCTGTCGGGTCTCGTGGCGGGAGCGGAAGCGGGTGGCCGCGCAGCGCGCGAGCGGGAGGCCGGTCTCGATGAGCGCTCCGCGCGGTGCGTGGCCCGCGCGCGGCGGCGGCGGTGACTACGTCGCCACGGACGCGGCAGGCGGTCCGCCCCGGGGCTCCGGTACGGCGGTGGTGCCGACGGGGCTTGACGCTGGTGTCGCTCGACGACGACGCCCGGTTTCGACCGGGCGACACGGGCAACCCGGCCGGCTCCGGACACCACTGCGGAGGGCAGCTGGGAGCCCGGCCCGGTCGGCATCGGTGCGCCCTGCTCCACCCGAGGGCGCCAAGTCCGGTCGTACGACGGCGAGTCCACCACCGGCGTCACCGACGGCCACCCCTGCCAGTCCCGCCGCCCTCAGCCGGGCGGGCCCGTGCGTGCGGCCACGGACGAGCGGTGGTGCGTCACGGTGCCCGAAAGCACCGAGATTCCGCGGCTGTTGCCTTGCGGGACACACGACTTCGGCGCACTCGGCGTCGACCGGGCGACGCCGAGTGCGCCGAAGGCACGCAGGTGAAGACGAGGGACGGGTCCGTCCAGGGGGAGTGGGACGTTACTTGAGCGCCAGCCAGGCCACCGCCGCAACGATCGCCACCGCGGCGACGATGCCGATGATCAGGCCGAGGCGGGGACCGCCCGAGGAAGAGGGAGCCGCCTGCTGCTGCCGGCCCTGAGGGGCCTCGTCGACGAACGCGCGGAACATCTGGGTGCTGCCGGCGGGGTCGTGGTTGCCCTGGGGGCCCTGCGTGTTAGCCATGCCCCGAGACCCTAGCGAATCCGGGGGTGTGGCCCAAGTGGGGGCTCCGGGTCCGCACCGCATCCCCTCAGCTGTGTGTTTACGACAGCAATACTTGCCTTTGCCAAGTTTTTGACGGCGACCACCCGCTCCTTATTTGCCTGTAACAACCAACCGGTTCTATGGTTGCCCTAAGCAACAAACACGGGAGGTGTGTGATGGCCGAGCAGGCGCAGTACGAGGAGCTGATCCGTCAGTTCAGCGCCTTCGGCGCCGTGCGCCGGGAGATGGGACGGGTCATGCCGTCCGACTGCCCGAGCGGTTCCGCCGCCGTGCTCACGCTGCTCGGCCGTCACGGGGACATGCGCATGAGCAAGCTCGCGGAACTGCTCGCCGTGGACATGTCGGTGACCAGCAGGCATGTGGCCCATGTGGCCCAGCGCGGCTGGATCGACCGCTCCCCCGACCCGGCGGACAAGCGCTCCCGCATCCTGCACCTCACGCCCGCGGGCCAGGCGCGGCTGGCGGAGATGTCCCGGCTGACCTGCCGGATGCTCGCCGAGCGGCTGAGCGACTGGAGCGACGACGAGGTGGCCCAGCTGACCGTGCTGATGGCACGGCTCCGGGCCAGCTTCGACGACTGCCGCGGCTCGCACGCCCCGCACGCCTCGCCCACCTCGCTCCCCTCTGACGTGGAGCCCCGGCCGCCCACCGCTCCCGTGGCCGAGGAGTCCCCCCGTACACCCGCGATCACCAAGTAAGAGAAGGAAGTCCATGGCAACGACCACACCAGCCGGTGTGCGGGCCCACGCCAAGCCCGGGGGAGGCTCCCCGGACGGCGTCCAGATGACGCACCGGCAGATCATGGAGGCGCTCTCCGGGCTGCTGCTCGGAATGTTCGTGGCGATCCTGTCGTCCACGATCGTCACCAACGCCCTCCCCGAGATCATCGGCGACCTCGGCGGCGGCCAGTCCGCCTACACCTGGGTCGTCACCGCCGCGCTGCTGTCCATGACGGCGGCCACGCCCCTGTGGGGCAAGCTCTCCGACCTGTTCAGCAAGAAGGCTCTCGTCCAGATAGCCCTCGTCATCTACGTGCTCGGATCGGCCGCCGCGGGTCTGTCGCAGAACCCCGGCATGCTGATCGCGTGCCGCGTGGTGCAGGGCATCGGCGTCGGCGGTCTGTCCGCCCTCGCGCAGATCGTGATGGCCGCGATGATCTCCCCGCGTGAGCGCGGGCGCTACTCCGGCTACCTCGGCGCGACTTTCGCCATCGCCACCGTCGGCGGTCCGCTGCTCGGCGGTGTCATCACCGACACCAGCTGGCTCGGCTGGCGCTGGTGCTTCTACGTCGGTGTGCCGTTCGCGGTCATCGCGCTGATCGTGCTGCAGAAGACCCTGCACCTGCCCGTCGTGAAGCGGGACGTGAAGGTCGACTGGGGCGGCGCGTTCCTCATCTCCGCCGCGGTCTCCGTGCTGCTGCTCTGGGTCACCTTCGCCGGTGACAAGTTCGACTGGGTGTCGTGGCAGACGTACGCGATGGTCGGCGGCTCGGTCGTGCTCGGCCTGCTGTTCGTGCTCGTCGAGTCCAAGGCGAGCGAGCCGATCATCCCGCTGCGGCTGTTCCGCAACCGCACCATCACCCTGTCCTCCATCGCCTCGCTCTTCGTGGGTGTCGCGATGTTCACCGGCACGGTCTTCTTCAGCCAGTACTTCCAGCTGGCCCGCGACAAGTCGCCGACGATGTCCGGCGTCATGACCATCCCGATGATCGGCGGCCTGTTCGTCTCGTCGACGGTCTCCGGGCAGGTCATCACCAAGACCGGCCGCTGGAAGGCCTGGCTGCTGGCCGGCGGTGTGCTGGTGACCGCGGGTCTGGGTCTGCTCGGCACGATCCGCTACGACACCGAGTACTGGCACATCGCGATCTTCATGGCGCTCCTGGGCCTCGGCATCGGCATGATGATGCAGAACCTGGTGCTGTGCACGCAGAACCAGGTGGACCCGGCCGACCTCGGCGCGGCCAGCTCCACGGTGACGTTCTTCCGGTCCCTCGGCGGTGCGGTCGGCGTCTCGGCGCTGGGCGCCGTCATGGCCAACCGGATCACCGACTACGCCAAGGACGGCCTCACCACTCTCGACCCCAAGTACGCGGCCGCCGCTGCCGGTTCCAACACCAGCAGCAGCATCCCGGACATGGACAGCCTGCCCGGCCCGCTGCGCACCGTGATGGAGAGCGCGTACGGCCACGGCATAGCGGACGTCTTCCTGATCGCCGCGCCGCTCGCGCTGGTCGCCTTCCTCGTCACGCTGTTCATCAAGGAGGTTCCGCTGCGGACCTCGGGCGGGCTGGCGCAGGCCGCGGCGACGAAGGCTCCGGCCGCCGGGGCCGAGGCCGCCGCCACCGCTCCGGTCGCCGAGGAGAAGGTCCCGAGCCGGGCCGTCGCCGAGACGAGCACCGAAGCCGGTCCGCAGGGCACGCAGAGGCTCGCGGCCGTCGCCACCGTCGAAAGGGAGACCGCACCGGTGTCCGGTGGAATCGCGGTCCGCGGCCATGTCCGCGGTGTCGAGAGCGCGCCCGTCCCGCAGGCCGCCGTCACGCTGATCTCGCTGGCGGGACGGCAGCTGGGCCGGTCGGTCGCGCGGGCCGACGGTTCCTACGCGGTGGACGCGCCGGGTGCCGGGTCGTACGTCCTGATCGCCTCCGCCGACGGGTTCCAGCCGCAGGCGTCCACCGTGGTGGTGGGCGACGAGCCGGTGTCGTACGACATCCTGCTCAGCGGCACCAGCGGGCTCAGCGGTGTCGTGCGGGCCGCGCAGGGCGCGCTGCCCGTCAAGGAAGCCATGGTGATCGTGACGGACGTGCGCGGTGACCTGCTGGCCACCGTCGCCACCGGCGAGCAGGGCGAGTTCGCCTTCGCCGAGCTGGTGCCGGGGACGGTGACCGTGGCGGTGAACGCCGCCGGCTACCGGCCGCGTGCCCTGCCCGTCGAGATCGGCGGCACCGGGGTCACCCGGATCGAGGTCGACCTCGATGCCGGAGCCCAGCTCCAGGGTGTCGTACGGGCGCCGCACGGTCCGCTGGCCGACGCGCGGGTCACGCTCGTCGACGCGGCGGGCAACGTGGTCGGGACGTCCACCACCGGCACGGACGGGGCGTACGCCTTCACCGACCTGGACGGCGGCGACTACACCGTCATCGCGACGGGGTACCCGCCGGTGGCGACCGCCCTGACCGTGAACGGCCGCGGAGTCGACGACCACGACATCGAACTCGCCCACCCCGGCGAGTAGTCAAGCTCCGGCCCGTGGCGGCGTGCGCACTCCGAGCGGAGGTGCGCACCGCCACGGGCCGGTCTCAGTTGAGGAGTTACGAGAGATGGGACTGACCGCGAAGATCCGTACGCGGGACGGGTGGGCCGTGTCGCACGCGGTCGTCACGGTGACCGACATGACCGGCTCGCAGGTGCTGCGTGCCGAGGCCGACGGGGACGGGACGGTGCGGGACGCGACCGAGCTCGCGCCGGGGGCGTACACCGTCATCGTCACGGCGGTCGGATACGCGCCCGCCGCCGCGAGCGCCCTCGTCACCGCGAGCGGGCGGGCCGAGGTCGGCACGGTGACGCTGGCCCGGCAGGGCGGCACCGAACTGCCGCCGCCCGGGCCGTGGACCGTCGATCCGGCGCACTCCAGTGTGGCCGCGGTGGCCCAGCACCTGGGCATCTCCAGCGTGCACGGACGGTTCACCGACTTCACGGCCTCGATCGAGGTCGCCCCCGACGACGTCACCAAGTCCCGGGTGGAGGCGGTCATCCGGGCCGCGTCCATCGACACCGGCAACGGCATGCGGGACACCCACCTGAGGTCCGCGGACTTTCTCGACGTCGAGCGCTTCCCGGAGATCACCTACCGGTCCACGGGGCTGACGCCGGCCGGTTCCGACCGCTGGACGGTCCACGGAGAACTGGCACTGCACGGAGTCGTACGACCCGTGGACCTGGACCTGGCCTACCTCGGCACGGGCTCGGACCCCTGGGGCGGCACCCGGGCGGCGTTCCGGGCGACGGCCCAACTGCGGCGCGAGGACTTCGCCATGGACTACAACCAGGTCGTCCAGGCGGGCATCGCCGCCATCGGTACGACCCTGAAGGTGGAGCTGGACATCCAGGCGGTGCAGGGCGAGTCGCTCCCGCAGGCCTAGAGCCCGTCCGGCGGATCAAGTCGCAGGAAATCCGCGGCGGCTCATCGACGCAGGTGAGCCCCGCGTCTGCGGCATGATCCGCCGGACAGGCCCTAGTACTCCAGCAGCGTTTCGCTATCTGGCCTGGTCAGAGGCATCGTCGGGAGTGTAGTGGGCTGGTGGCATGTCA
>NZ_JBHXSG010000058.1:0-55618 GCF_042714835.1 Streptomyces sp. NPDC058678
GCGGGTGCGGCGTCTGGGGGAGTGTGCGGTTGCGGGGGCAGCGGGCCTGAGCCGGTGCCGCGGCAGCGGGCCTGAGCCGGTGCCGCGGCAGCGGGCCTGAGCCGTTCTGTCGACCGGCGTGACCGGTGAGGTGGGGCGTCAGGGCCGACCGACCGACGGGTATGGACCCGGGTTACCATCGCTGACGCCATGCAGACGAACCCCACACACACCAGCCTGGTCGCGGTCGGCGACTCCTTCACCGAGGGCATGTCGGACCTGCTGCCGGACGGCACCTACCGGGGCTGGGCCGACCTGCTCGCCGGGCGGATGGCCGCCCACTCCCCCGGCTTCCGGTACGCCAACCTCGCGGTGCGCGGCAAGCTGATCGGGCAGATCGTCGCCGAGCAGATCGACGTGGCGGCGGCCATGCAGGCCGACGTGGTCACGCTGGTCGGCGGGCTCAACGACACGCTCCGCCCCAAGTGCGACATGGGGCGGGTCCGCGCCCTGCTGACGGAGGCCGTGGAGCGGCTCGCCCCGTCCTGCAAGCAGCTGGTGCTGATGCGCAGCCCGGGGCGCCAGGGCCCGGTCCTGGAGCGTTTCCGGCCGCGCATGGAGGAGCTGTTCGAGTGCGTCGACGCTCTCGCCGACAAGCACGGCGCTCTGGTCGTCGACCTGTACGGGGCGCCCTCGCTGGGCGACCCGCGGATGTGGGACGTGGACCGGCTGCACCTGACAGCGGAGGGCCACCGCCGGGTCGCCGAGGCGGTCTGGCAGTCGCTCGGCCACGAGCCCGAGGACACCGAGTGGCGCACTCCGCTGCCGCTCACCCTGCCGCCGGGCTGGGCCGCCCGACGGGCCGAGGACGTCCGGTTCGCCCGGCAGTACCTGCTGCCGTGGATCGGCCGCCGGCTGACGGGCCGCTCCTCGGGCGACGGACTGCCGCCGAAACGTCCGGACCTGCGGCCGTACGAGCGGTCGGCGGAGTAGCCCGCCCTGACCGGCGGGTGATCAACATCAGGTGCCGGACCCGCGAGTACGGCGCCGGCTCCGGCGAAGGGGCGGGACGGCACGAGGGCGGCGGTCGTGGCGAAGTACCGGGCCAGTCTGCTGGAGTGGCCGGAGCTCCTGGACCTGGTGCCGTCGTGGCGCCACAAGGCGCCGGCCTGCCGGTGTGCGCCGGAGTCGGACCACGTGGAGGGGCCGGCCGACCTCGTCGCGGCGCTCTCGTAGGTTCCGACGAACACACCCGCGGCGCTGGCCTGCAGGAATCGCCAGTAGAATCCGTACACTGTTCTACGTCGTTGCAGATATCCGCTGGTCAGCGGCCCTGTGAGTGATCTCCGGGGAGATCGTTTCTCACAAAATCTCACACAGGGGCTTTTCGATCACCCCCGTGGAAGCTGTCCCAAGCGGTCGCCGCAGCCCTCATGTCCTCGACATCGACCGTGACGTACTTCCGCTTGGTGAAGCTCGCGTTCGTGTGGCCGGCCCACGCGGCGAGGACGACATCAGGGACGCCGTTCACCGCGAGGTACGACAAGCACGAGTGCCGTGCGTCGTACAGCCGAACCCGCCGCATCTCCAGCTCGCGCATGAGCCGGTACGCGTGCTCGCGCAGATGCCGCGTGTTCCTCGGCATCCCGAGCTGGTCGACGACGACGTACCCGGAGTCGGTGTAGCCCTCGCCCGCGGCGAGCTTCTCCCGGGCCTGGACAGCGCGGAACTTCTTCAGGGCCTCCAGCACCGGGCCGGGCAGCGGCAGGACGCGTTCCCCCGCCTCGGTCTTGGTGTCCTTCTCCAGCACCTGCACGTTGCCGATCATCGTGCGGGTGTTGGCGGTCTCCAGCGTGGCCAGCTTCAGGTCAACGTCCGTCCAGCGGAAACCGACGACCTCGGCCGGCCGTAGGCCCATGAGGCTGAGCAGCAGCGGAGCGTACAGGCGGTCGCGCTCGATGCCCGCGATGAAGCGCTGCACCTCCGCTGCGGTCCACGGCTTGACCCTCGGCCGCTCGCGCTTGTCGGTCTTCTTGTCGGCGAGGCTGACCCGCACGAACTGCGCGGGACTCTCCGGGATCAGCTTGCGGACGGCTGCGCGCTTCAACGCCTCCCGGAGCCGGGTCAGGACGCCCTCAGCGGTCGACACGGCGAGGCGGGTGCCAGCCGTGCCGCCCTTGCGGCGGCCCTTGGTGACGATGTCGTCGATGCAGTCCTGCACCTGGTCCTCGGTGAGCTCCTGGAGCCGGACGTGCCCGATGCGGTCGCGGACGTGGACGAGGGCGAGACGGTACGTGCGGATCGTCGTCTCCTCGACGTCGCGCCGCTTGTACTCCAGCCACTGGTCAAGCCACTCCCCTACCGTGATCTTGCTGGGCAGGATGAGCGTGCCAGCGGAACGCTGGTGCTGGATGCGGCTGCACTCGGCCTTGACCTCGGTCTTGGTGTCGCGCGTGATGGTGATCTGCACCCGCTTGCCGTTCTCGTCGTGACCAGCGTCGACCACCGTGCGGTAGCGGACCTTGCCGCTCTGCAACGTGACCTTCTTGATCTCCGGCATACCTCCCCCTCTCCGACGGCGTGTACCTTCAGCCGTCCGCCGCCGGGCGCGCCTGCTGTTGCTCTTCCTTCCATCGGCGAGCCTCACGGGAGAGTTCGGAATGCTCCTTTGCGGCACGGTCCACCTCAGCGGACAGGCGGTCGAGCCAGGTCCGCACGGCGTCCAGGCGGTCACTGAACTCTTCATCAAGACGCTCGGTGCTGACTTCAGAGATGCCAATCAAGCGGTACACCTCGTCGTGCAGCACGTCGACGGCGCGCCCCGCAGGCTTCCGCTTGACGTAGCGCTGCTCCTGCGAGTGGCTGAGCAGTTCGTACGCCTCCTGCTTCTCCTGACTCGCCTTCTCCCCCGGCCGTTCTGGGAGAGCGTGCACCCCGGTAGCCCAGTCCCAAGCCTCGGCAAGAGTGGCGGTGACGCCGTCGGTCAAGGGGATGTACGGGTTTCCGTTCCCTCGAGGAGGGAGTAGGAGGGCGAGCGGGCTGACGTTCAGCGCGAGGGCGAACGCCACCAGGTCATCCACGTCGATGCGCCGTTCACCCCGCTCGACCTTGCTGACCACCGTGGCCAACAGGGGCCGGCCTGCCTTGCGGAGCCGGTCAGACACGTCCTTCTGCTTCAACTGGCGAGCCTTGCGCACCCGCTCGATGTTCCGAGCCACCTGAGCGGAGGTCGGTCCAGACTCCGAAATCGCCATGACATGGATTCTGCACCACGTACTAGCGAACGTCCAGCGGACTGCGCTACATTCTCCAAGACGGAGAATTCATTGCATAGATTGTGGATTCCCCGCCATGTCATAGCGACTTGATGAGACCCCGGAGGTCAACGTGAGACAGCCACGCACCGGTGGAGACGGTGATTCGTTTGATCGCTATGAGTGAGACACCCACCCTGAACGAGATCCGCAGTTGGCCAGCCACGGTCGACGTCACCACCGCGGCCCGCGCCATGGGCATCAGCAGGGCACAGCTCTACCGCCTGATCGCGACGGGCCAGGCACCGGTAAAGGTCCTCGACTTCGGCGCCAAGCGCGTCGTCACCGCGTCGCTCGTCCGGCTGCTCGAAGCCGCATGAGAACAGCCCCCAGCAGGCGCGCCAACGCCTGTAGCCGGGGGCCGGAAGCCACCAGCCATCCATCCCTGAACAGCCGAACGGCGGCGCGGGCCGTGAACCCGTTGCGCCGCCGTCGAAGGAGCTTCGTATGCAGAGTGCCACGATTCCCGCCGAGATCGCCACCGCGCGCACCGGTCGAGTGCCGTTCGCCGTCCAGGCCGTCGCCGCCGTGAGCGACCCCGTCGACCAGCTGGACGCCAGCACCCCCGCGGACCCGTTCGACGCCGCCCTCGACGCGATCGCCGCGGTCTTCGCCGCCTCCACGGACACCGACGGCGACTGGCTCGCCCTCCGCAGCGCGGTCAACCTCTACGCCGGCCGGGACGCCCGCACCGGCGAGAAATGACGACGCTCCGCACGTGACCCACCGTTCCGCCCCGGGAGCCCCCAGCAGCGCGCTGGGGGCCTCCGGAGTACCCGCACCAACGAGGGGCGCCTGATGCCTGGCCGATTTGAGTACGAGCGCGCGATCCGGCGCAGCGACCTGCCGCCGCCATCGCGCCATCTCGCACTCACCATCGCCACCTGGGCCGACATGGACACAGGCGTCATCCCCGACCGCTTCCAGCCCTCCTTGGGCACGCTGGTGGTCGCAACGGGCCTTGACCGTAAGACGGTTCGTCGCCACCTTGATCGACTGGAAGACGAGAAATGGGTTCGCCGCGACCGCCCGGACGCCGTCAAAGCCCGGACGGAGCACGAGCGTACGCACTACGCCTTGCTCATCCCGCCGGAGGCTAGGGGCACAGAGCCCCCAGCCTCAGATGGACCTAGGGGCACAGAGCCCCCAGACCTAGGGGATGAGGGCTCCCAGGCTGGAGGCACAGAGCCCCCAGGCAAGGGGCGCACGTCTCCCAGCCCTAGGGGCGGAGAGCCCCCCAAGAGTTCCAGTGCAGTCCCGAAGTCCCGTGAGTCCCAAAAGTCCCGTAAGGGTCCGGCGAAGCCGAACCCGCACCAGGTCGCTGACGATCTGACCGCCGCTTTCTGGGACCACCACAAGAGCCGCTGTACGCAGTCGTTCATCGCCGTACGCACGGTCATCCGCACCGCCATCGGCAACGGCATCGACCGTGACGACCTCGCGCACGCCCTGGACCGCGTCGCCAAGGAAGGCCGCCCCGTCTCCGGAGGCACTCTTCAAGTCGCCCTCCAGCCCCAGCAGACCACCGGGCCGAAGCCTCGCAACGAGCGCCGCCCGGACTCCGACTACCACGACGAAGGGCAACGATTCTGATGCCCCAGACCGACAACATCCCGACCCTGGAGCAGATTCAAGCGGCCATCGACCAGGCCGCGAACGACCCCCACGCCAGACCTACCCCACCGCGCCCCGAGCCGACCTCTCGCCGCGAGCCCCGCACCGTCGACGGCACCGGCGCCATGGAGCGCTTCCGCGAAGCCCTCGCCGCCCGCGGCCTCGACATGCCCGCCGGCCCCATCGACGACGACCCCACCCCCGACGAGCCCGGGCACCCGGAATACCACCGTCGCCAGCGCGCCACCGTCGCCCTGGCGCGACTGGAGACCGCGACCCCCAAGCGGTACCGCCAGGCCGCCGTCACCCACCCCGACGTCATCGCCTGGGCAGACCGAGCCATCGCCGACTTCGACACTGCCGGTGCCTTGCTGCTTTTCGGCGACGTCGGCACCGGCAAGACGCACCAGGCGTACGGCGCCCTCCGCCGCATCGCCGAAGCAGGCCTGCCCCACTTCCAGCTGATTGCCACCACGGCGGCCGACATGCACGGCGATCTACGCGTCCACCCCGGCGACCCTCATCACGACATCGAGCAGCAACTACGCCGCTACTGCCGCGTCCCTCTGCTCTTCCTCGACGACATCGACGTCTTCAAGGAGTCCGAGACCACCGAGCAGAACATGTTCCGGCTGTTCAACGACCGGTACAACGAGCAGCGGCCGCTGATCATGACCAGCAACCTCCTGGTGCGCGACGCCCACGGCGGCCGCGATCTCGCCGGAGTCCTCGGCGAACGCCTCACCTCTCGGCTCGCACAGATCGCCACCGTCGTGCCCATCAGCGGGCCCGACCTCCGCCGGGAGTTCCGGTGATGGACAACTGCCCCCGCTGCTGCGCCAGCACCGACCCCCAGGACCCGGCAGACGAGCCTCAGCGGTACATCTGCCGGTCCTGCGGCCACTACTGGACCACCAGCCGTAACCACACCGTGTGGGCGCCCCCAGCAGACGCCTACGCCACCTACGACGACCCCGACGCCTGGGAAGCCAACGACCCGTACGACACCTACGACCCCCACTGGGACGACTGGAACAACCAGGACCAGGCCCCCGACCAACCCGCCACCGACAACGACCTCATCGCCGCCATCCTCGCCCGCGAAAACCACACCACCTACACCGTCGAACGCGCCGACAACCCCCAACTCCCCCACTGACCAGACAGGCACCGGAGAACCGGTTCCCCGGGGTCGTGCTCATGACGCGCTCGCGCGCGACACCCCCACACAGGAGTCCCACATGTCCGACACCCCCACCGATCAGCCCGAACACTCCAAGCGCGGGGACGGCTTCCCCGGCCGGGACGACTGGAACCAGGTGCATGACCGGTTCCGCCGCCAGGTCTCCCGCCTGGCCCGCGACCCGGACCCCGAGACGGCTGCCGAGGCCGGCCGGATCGTGCACCGCGCGACGCAGATGCTGGCCTCGCTCACCACGAGGGCCGCCGAGGCGCAGGAGAAGGCCGACCAGGAGCGCGCACAGTTGGAGCGGGATAAGGCCCGTCTCGCGCGCCAGCTGCGCCGCGCGGGCAGCTCGGGCCGGCCGTTGTCTCCTGGCTTGCTCCAGCTGCTCGAGGGCGGAGCACGTCCGGAGCGGGCCGGGACGCCTGATGACGTCGCCTGAGCTGCACCAGGGGCCGCCTCCGGCCGTGATCGCCGCCGGGGGCGTCTTCCTGCCCGCCGACGTCTGCCACCCCCTGTGGCTCGTCCTGCGCAAGCACGTCGCGCACCGCCAGGCCGACGGCGTCCGCGTACGCCCCGAAGTCGCCGCCGCCATGGACGCGTTGCGCCTCGCCGCCCTCACACACATGTCCGCGCCCGGACACCCCGGACGGACATTCACGGACATCAGGCCACAGTCGGAACGCGATCTGATCAGCACTGAACAGCTCGCCGTCCGGCTCGGCGTGACTGAACGTCACGCCCGTCGCCTGGCTGAACAGGCAGGCGTCACCCCGGCCGCGCGCAACGCGTGGCACCCGGACGACGCCCAGTACCTCGTGAACAGCCGCAGGAAGGCCGACGGATGCCCGCCACGACCACGGAGCCACCCGACCCGCTGACGATGACCGACGCCGAGGTAGACGCCCTCGCCGCCGATGCTCGGCAAGCCGCTGACGAAGCCGCCCGCGCCCTGGCCGACGCCCTGGAAGTCCCCTCCAGCGTCAGCCCTGCCCGCCTCGCCGAACTGCGGGCAGTGGCCGAGCACTCCGCGCTCCTGGTCCCGGACGCCGAGCAGCGGCAGGCCACTGTCCGCGAGGCCCGCAGGCAGGCCCGGCGCGAGGAGATCAAGGCGCAGATCCGCGCCGAGGCCGCCGCCGATCTCGACGGAGCCGAGCAGCTCATCGCCGCCTACGACGCGTACGAGGCCGCAACGCGCGGCCTGTGCGAGGCCGTACAGGCCCACAACGCCCGCATCACCAAGTGGGGCCGGCAGATGGCCGCCGCTGGCATTCGCCCCATCCACGGCGAGGGCCGCGCACCCGACGCCCTCACGCACATGGTCGGCGGCGAGAACGTCACGATCGGCCACAAGGTCTACCGGCGCATGCGCGCTGGCACCCTGCTCGCCGCCGTCCTGCACCGCGTGCTCGCGGCCTACCCGCGCGAGATGCGCAAGTACAACGTCGACCAGGAGCTCGCCCACGACGGCGACCTGACCGACTCCAACGGCCGCGTGAACGTGCGCGCCCTGATCCAGAGGGACGCGTGACCATGACCATCCCCGCCCCGATGCCACACCCCAACGAAGACGTCGACCACCTCGCCGCGCGCACCTCGAAGACGACGTTCGTGGAGCAGGCCGACCCGATCCGCAGCAACCATGACGCATCCGCCCGCTGGAAGGCCCAGCAGGTATCCGACCTGTACGACGTGCACGTACGGGAGATCACGGAGGCGTACGAGCGGCTGACCGCCCGCCGCCGCGAACGCCTCGCTCACCTGGAGTCCCTGGTACCGGTCGGGGCAGGCATCGCCGAGGACGCCACCCCCGCGGACAAGGCCGTGTTGATGACCGCTTTCCGGGTCGCGTGGAAGGAGGCGCAGGCGACGGACCGCGCGGGCCGCATGCGGATGCTCGCCGAGGCCGAACGCTTCGGTGACGACGCGCAGCGCCGAGCGGTCCTCACGTTCGCCGTTGACCACGGTGAGGTGGACACCGTCCGCGCATGGACCGACTTCCACCTCGAGGAGAAGGGCATGGTCGACGAGGCGCAGTCGCTGCGCGAGGTCCTCGCCGGACGCGGTCCGAATCGTGGCTTTGAGCGGCAGGACTTCACGCCTGTGCCGAAGCCGCAGGAGGCGTACGACTGGCCGCTCATCGCGGACGACCCCCAGGCGCAACCGCGGGATACCGGACGCGAAGTGCGGCCCGGCGTCATCGAGTACGGCCGGCGCTGACCTGCCCCCGCCTGACAGATGCCCGGCACCCTCACCAGGGGCCGGGCATCTGTGTGTTCTATCGGCCAAATGGGTCACCAGCAGGCAAGGTGGGTGCATGAGAGAACTACCAGAGGATGATCAGCCGAGCGGCCAGGGCCTTGTGCCCGGCGATGACGAGGCCGCGATGGCGGACGCGGGGGATCTCAGCGACCCGCACAATCCGATGGCTGTCGCGTTCGCGTTCTACAACGCCGTGATGGACGATGGCGGCCCCGACATCAACGCCCTGCACCAGATATGCACCCCCGAGTCGTGGGGTGCGTGGGGTGACTTCACGCGGATCCGAGACATGATCGGCGAGCGAGGTCTAGCTACCCGCGCCGACGCCCCGGCGCTCGGCGAGCCGGACGTCCGGTACGCGAAGGTCGTAGCGCTCCCCGATCCGAACCAGACGGTGAGGTCGGACGGGTACGTGCCGGTGGGCGCGCACATCATCACCATGCAGTGGCGCCCGTCCGACGGCTACTGGCGCGTGCACGGCTTCGGCGACTACATCCGCCCAGAGGACCTACCGCCCGCCCGGTGAGAATCCCGGCGCGCCCGGCACTGATACGCGAAGGCCGGGCGCGCTGTACCGTGCGCCCGTGACACAGCAAAGACCTCCGGTGCCGGCGGCCCTGGCCCGAGCCGTCAAGGAAGAGGCGGGATTCGCGTGCGCCATCCCCACATGCCGGATGACCCCGGTGGAGATTGCCCACATCGAGTCGTGGTCGACGGTTCGGCAGCACACCTTCGACAACCTCATCGCGCTCTGCCCGAACCACCACACGCGCTATGACGTTGAGAAGCGCATTCCGAGAGCCTCCATGCTCAACTACAAGACGAACCTCGCCCTGCTGAACGGCAGGTACAGCACCCTGGAACGACGGCTGATCGAGCAAGCTGTCGACTGGCCGCCCAATACTGAGATCCCGATCCACATCGGCGTGCGCATCCTGATCAGCCGTTTCCTCGACGATGGCTTGTTGGCGGAAGCCGATGATCTCCAGTACCAGATCACCGGGTTCGAAGGCGGCATCAAGACCACCGAGCTCTACCGCTTCACGGAGAAGGGACGCGAGTTCGTCCGCCGCTGGAAGGACGCCGAGCCCCTCACGGACTGACGGCCGCCCACGTTCGGCCACTGTTTGCGGATTCCTCGAGCATGGTCGTAGCCTCCCGCTCCACCTCACCAGATATGCGGGGTGGAAAGGGAGAATTGGCATGGCAAGCACCGGTGATCCGTGGTGGCAAGACTGGCTCAAGTTTGTGCCCGGCTGGCTCGCATTCCTCGCAACCATCTACGCCCTCGTACGCGCGGGCATCAACCGCCGCCACCACCTGTCGATCGGACCGGATGCCGATGCGGTCCGCGAGCAGCTCACTGAGTGCCGCCGACTGTTCGGGGAGGTCGTAGCGACGGGGCGTCGCTCCGATTGGTTCCTCAAGGATGAGCGCAGAGACATTGCCGAGCGCCTCCGCGACCTGGCTGTACGCCGTACGGACAGACAGCTCAGAGCCGCTTTGGAGACAGTGGCCGAAACGTGGGACAAGTCTTTCGCCATGGCGCCGGGAACTACGGGAACCATCGGGCGCTGGTCAGACCAAGAACCGACGCCGCGAGAGAGGCAGAGGCGCGCTGAAGAGCAGCAGAGGTTCGAAGAGCAGGCGGACGTCGCCCGGGAAGGGGTCCAGCACGTCAGCGCTGCGCTGGCCCGTCTCAACGAATTGGAGCGGCATACGACGGGGCGGTAGTGCCGGCGCCCGGCATCCCTCCTCGAGGAGCCGGGCGCTGCCGCGTGTGCCAGGTAGCTAGGCTCGCGGGCATGACTGACTTCGTGCAGGTATCCACGGCAACCCCCACCCGCGACCAAGCCGTTGAGCTCGCCCGCTCCGTCGTCGCCGAACGGCTCGCCGCCGGCGCCCAGATCATCGGCCCCGTCACCTCCGCGTTCTGGCACGACGGCGAGTTCGGCACGGGCGAGGAATGGCAGCTGCTGCTGAAGACCACCCGGACCCGCTACCCGGAGTTGGAAGCCCACCTGTTGAAGCACCACCCCTGGCAGAACCCGGAGATCGCCGCCGTACCGATCCAGGCCGGATCGAAAGGCTGCCTCGACTGGATCACCGCGAACACCACCCCCGCCGAGTAGCTCAGCTGCGGGCCATCTCCAAGACCTCCGCGACTGCGGGCAGCGCCTGGTGCGCACCGAGCCGCTGGAGAACCGGCGCGAGCCGCTCCCGGGGCCGTACCGACGCCACCCCAGTGGAGAGGTTGAGCGCACGGCCCGTGACGGCTGCCGCCTGCTCGACCTCCCCCGCAGTCAGGTAGGAGTCTGCGAGCCACGACAGGTACAACGCCTTGTCCCGAGCGTGCGAGTCGTCGTACCGGCCCAGCGCGGCCTCAAGGACGGGCACCGCGCGGAGCGGGAGGCGGAGTTCCGTCCAGCACCGCCCGGACATGATCTGCAACTCGGTCTCGTCGACCCACGCCGCCCAATCCGGCTGAGGCTCGCCGTCGGCCTCGGCGAGCGCCCCATGAGCGGCTTCCAGGGCACGTTCCGTCTCGTCGGCCTGGCCCGCCACCGCGTGCGCCCACGCGAGCCGCTCGTACAGCAGCGCACGAACCCCCGGCGCAGCGTCCGGGCCGACGGTCGCGCACGACCGGGCGGCGGTCTGCACTGCGTCCTGCCGGGCCTGCCGGTCACCCCGTAGTCCCTGATACGCCAGGAAGGCGAGCGCGTTCCCGGCGAGCTCTGCATCCCCCGCATCCACCGCGGCTTTGCGGCTCGCCTCATACAGGCCGCGCGCCTCGGCATGCCGGCCACCGTCGAACGCCGCCCAACCGGCCTGCTGCGCCTGCTCGGCGAGCACCGACAGCAGCCCGCGCCCTGTCTCCTCCGCGTACGCGCGGTGGCGCAGTAGCGACCTGGTGGCCTGGTACTCGCCGAGGTAAGTGCGGTAGGTGTCGCCGCCGCCGAGGACGTCGTCGAGGCGCCGCAGACGAGCCGTGCGCTGCCGCAGCTTCTCGGGGAGGTCGCTACCGACCTGGCCGCCCGTCGAGGGGCGGGAGAGCTCGGGGAGACCGACGGCGAGGCTCGCCGCCGCGGAGGCCTTGAGGAACTCCCGGCGAGGTGCAGCGCCGGCCGACCCGTCGCGGGGTGTCTCCCACGGTCGCGGGGCGAGCCCCACCATGTGGCCGGGGATCCGGAACGTGTCGGCGATACAGACGATCTTCTCGAACGTCGTCACCCTGCCGTTGCCCTTGGCCAGCGTCCCCACGCGCTCCGGCTTGATGCCACACTCCGCCGCGATCATCGAGTAGCTGATGCCCGCCTCGGAGCGGGCGACGTAAAACACGGTGCCGAAGTCATGGGTGGCGAGCGCGGCTCTCACGTCGGGGCGCTCAAGCAGCTCGCGGGGGAGCGCGGTTGGCGGTTCGTGACCGGTCATGAGGTGCCCCGTCGCGCTTGGTGATGGCGTGGTCTGACAGTGAGGGTACCCACGATGGGTACCCCTCGGCGGGAAGTCAGAAGCCGTATGCGCTCGCAAGGTTGAGCCTTCAGACCCCGGCGAGGTGGTGGCCTCCCGGGGCGTGGCCAACGCTTCGAGGGAGCGCCAACAGTGACCACTTCTACCACCCACCCGCCAGCCGCCGAAGAGCAGAACCACGCACCACCGGACATCGAGACGATGCGCGCAACCGCGCTCCGCCTACTCGGCCCGGACGACGGGCCGGACGTCCTCCCGCCGGCCGCCGACGAGCTGGACACGCTGACGCTTGCACTGCGCGGGCACTTGGAGCTCCTCGGCCCTGAGGTCGAACGGATGGCTGGTCGGCTCGACAGAGAGAGCATCCCCCGCTACTGCGCCCTGGCCTGCGTGGGCGAGGCGCGCGGGAAACTACGTGCCCGGCCCGGCCGGGGCCCGCACGGGCCGGTCGCCTACGCCCGCCGCCTGGCCCGCGTCCTCAACGCCCTGTGCGACCATCACGAGAAGCTGCCCCAGTCCGGGGGCAGCCGTGGCTGACCTGCCGGTACCGCCCCCTTTCATGTGGGCCTGCCTCCGCTGCACCCACCTTCTCGTCGACTTGGCCGACGCGTTCGGCATGCTCGCCTTCTCTGACCTGTATGAGGGGGCTCTCCGGTGCCAGATGATGTTGGCCAGTCACATCGCCCATGAACATCTCGCCGAGGTACCCGAGCCACACGAGGACTGCGAGCGCTGCGGCTTCTACCGGAAATGCGCTGGCAGTCAGGGCATCGACGATTTATGGGCGGAGCATCGCGCAAGGGACCTGTTCCTCCCGGCGTCTGTTGCCCGCCGTATGTAGCCCTCATAGCCCCCGCTACCGGATCGCACGTCGACCGCACCGGTAGCGGGATGACGGCCGCTCCGACGCCCCGTATCGGGCGGCCAAACGGGGCCCGCCGCCGACGCCCGAGTCTCCGCGCCGGCGGCGGGTCACCCCAAGCGCGCGGGCAGCGTGATTGTGCGTCCGCTGCCTCCGCAAGGCGCTCGCCCAAGTTGGCTGAGCGCCGCCGCCCCGCCCTCCTCCCGGAAGGCGGGGCGGTCCCGTTTCACAGCGGCCTAGTCCTGCGGGTGGCCGCAGTCCTTCACCCACCATCCGCAGACCTTGCAGTAGTCGTAGGTCGCGGCGATCAGGCGACGGATCATGCCTCGTTCACCTCCCCGGCGAGGTGGACGTGCGTGTGGTTCGGCCGGTCAGGGAGAACGAAGCTGTAGAACAACATCCCCTTCTGGGCCTCGATGCGGGCAGGCTCGTGACCTGCGCATTCACGACAGGAGGGGTGCTCCACCTCCGGTGGGGGAGCGGGGTTAGCTGTACGGCGCACGGACCGCCACAGCAGCACCACGCCGACCACCCACAGAGTGAGCACACCGGCCACGTCGGAGGCCGCGAACACCGCCGCGGCAGCCGTCCCGCCGAGCACCACGAGCACGCACGCCCCTGCCGCCCGGCTCGACTCCTCCGGCTCCTCGGCCGGCGCCCTCTTGCGGCCCATCAGACGGCCGCGTACAGGGTGTTGCCGCACCAGTTCGCCGCCTGCGCGAGCGGCACCGCAGCGAACCCCGCCACGCCCGCCGAGGTGCCCAGGCAGATTCCGCACCAGGCGCCGAGCTTCAGGGTCTTCGAGTTCTCCTCGCTGGCCTTCTTCACCGCCGCGATGAACACGGCCGTGGCGATGAGCACGAGGGCCGCCCCGGGGCCGGACAGGGGGATGAAGGTCTTCGCCCCGGCCTGCTGGCCGACGGACTCGCCGACACCCCAGACGAGGGCCGCGTCGCCGAGCCAGTTGGACAGGCCCAGGATGCTGCTGGACGCGATGCCGATCAGGCCGCCGATACCGAGGGTGGTCAGGCACCCGTACGCCCAAGAGGTGAGGAACGGGAGCAGCTTGGACGCGTGCTTGACGGGGTCCTTCATCAGCTGCTTGCGGCCGGGCCACCAGCTCATGAGCTGGTAGCCGAGGATGCACAGGCCGACGGTCACGCCGCCGAAGGTGACGTAGTTCAAGGTGTGTCCTCAGCGGAGGATGGCCACGCCGAGCGCGGCGAGGGTGAGCATGAGGGCGACGGTCCCGGAGATCTTGGGGACGTCGTGGAGCGCGACAGCGCACAGGCCGAAGAGGCCGAGCAGGGCGGACAGCCCGAACAGCACGGGGAGGATCACGAGCCCTCGCGGGCCGTCCGGAGGAGGCGCCGGCCGTATCCGTCGGACACGCCGAGCCTGGTTCCGATCTCGGTTCCGGTCAGTTCCGGTTCCTGGCGGAGCCACTCGCGTACGACGCCGACACGGGCCGCGAAGGTCGTGTTGCTGCTGTCGATCGTCTCGATGTCAGCGGCGCCGGTTCCGGTGGGCGGAACTGTGGGCGGAACTGGTTCCGGTGCTGGCTCCGCCACGGGCTCGAAGCCGGTCGGCAGCGTCTCGAACCACTCAGAGAACGGCACGTCAGGGCCGGGTCCGGCCTCGGTTCCGCTGGTTCCGCCCGCGAGTTCCGCCACTGGCGTCCACGGGTCGAGGACGGGGCCCACGGGGGCCGCGTCGACCTGCTCGGGTGCCCGCTGCACGGTGATCGGTTCCGCCAGTTCCGCCGGGGCGGAACTCGGCTCCGGTGCCAGTTCCGCTGACCGCTCAGCAGCCGCAAGTTTGCCGAGCCGGTGGACGCGCAGCAGCACGAACGGGGCGATCGCGGACACCGCGACGACGAGGAGCACCGACACAGGTAGTAGGCCAACCTCGACGAGGTGGCTCGCCGCGTTCACCGCGATCAGCACGGCGACGACGAGGGGGACGTCCCGGCCGGCCCTGAGCGCGGCCACGGCGTAGATGTCCAGCGCGGCCGGCACGCCCGCCGCGACGTAGGTACCGAAGCCGCAGGCGACCGCAAGGGAGTACTCCGCGGAGGCGAGGACGACGAGGACCGCGACCAAAGCGGCCCACAGGAGCGGGTCTCGGTTCACTGGCCACCGCCGAGGATCGCAGTCAGCTGGTCGGCGATGCTGCGCAGCTGGTCCGCGCCCGTGTCCATGGCGGCCGCCAGGTCGTACAGGTCGCTCGGGTTAAGGCCGGACAGTCCGGGCTCGTAGTCGAGGTGGACGGAGGCGCGGGGCTCGCTGGCGCCGATGGTGGCGTAGGGGGCCTGGAAGAGGACGGCGGTCCCGACGCGCAGACCTTCGAAGGCGAGCGAGGTCTCCGGGCTGATGTGGGTGAGGTCTGCTCGGCTGCCGGGGCGGTGGCCATCGTGGCCAGCACACCAAGCGGGCTCGGCGAGCGTCACCGGACCATAGTCAAGAGTGGGCAGGGTGACGGTACGGTTCGGCACAGGTCTGTCTCCTGGTCAGTTCAGGGGTCCGGACTCAGGCCCTGGCCGGTGGTTGAGTCACCGAGCCGGGGCCGCCCCGTCTCACACGACGTCTCACAGACGAGACGACCCGGGACGGGGGCAGTGCGACTGACCTTGGATTTCTGAGACCACAGAGACGGGTCGGAGGGGCCAGATACAGCCGGTATGCTCCGTACACGTGACTTCCGCTGCCGCCAAGCCCCGCATCCCGAACGTCCTCGCCGGACGTTACGCCTCGACCGAGCTCGCCACGCTCTGGTCGCCCGAGCAGAAGGTGAGGCTGGAGCGTCAGCTCTGGCTCGCCGTGCTGCGGGCCCAGAAGGACCTCGGGATCGAGGTGCCGGACGCAGCGATCGCCGATTACGAGCGTGTCCTGGACCAGGTCGACCTGGCCTCGATCGCCGAGCGCGAGAAGGTCACGCGGCACGACGTGAAGGCGCGGATCGAGGAGTTCAACGACCTCGCCGGGCACGAGCAGGTGCACAAGGGCATGACATCGCGCGACCTGACCGAGAACGTGGAGCAGCTGCAGATCCGGCTGTCGCTGGAGCTGGTGCGCGACCGTGCGGTGGCCGTGCTGGCGCGGCTCGGGAAGCTGGCGGGCGAGTACGGCGAGCTGGTCATGGCCGGCCGCTCGCACAACGTGGCGGCGCAGGCGACCACCCTCGGCAAGCGGTTCGCGACCGCGGCCGACGAGCTGCTCGTGGCGTACGGCCGGGTCGAGGAACTCCTCGGCCGCTACCCGCTGCGCGGCATCAAGGGCCCGGTCGGTACGGCACAGGACATGCTGGACCTGCTGGGCGGGGACGCGGGCAAGCTCGCGGAGCTGGAGCAACGGATCGCCGGGCACCTGGGCTTCTCCCAGGCGTTCACCTCGGTGGGCCAGGTCTACCCGCGCTCGCTGGACTACGAGGTCGTGACCTCGCTGGTGCAGCTGGCGGCGGCGCCCTCGTCGCTGGCCAAGACGATCCGTCTGATGGCCGGGCACGAGCTGGTCACCGAGGGCTTCAAGCCGGGCCAGGTCGGCTCGTCCGCGATGCCGCACAAGATGAACACCCGTTCCTGCGAGCGCGTCAACGGCCTGATGGTCATCCTGCGCGGCTACGCGTCGATGACCGGCGAGCTGGCGGGCGACCAGTGGAACGAGGGCGACGTGTCCTGCTCGGTGGTGCGCCGGGTCGCGCTGCCGGACGCGTTCTTCGCCCTCGACGGCCTCCTGGAGACGTTCCTGACGGTGCTCGACGAGTTCGGCGCCTTCCCGGCGGTCGTCGCGCGTGAGCTGGACCGCTACCTGCCGTTCCTCGCCACCACCAAGGTCCTGATGGGCGCGGTGCGCGCGGGCGTCGGCCGGGAGCTCGCGCACGAGGCGATCAAGGAGAACGCGGTGGCCTCCGCGCTGGCGATGCGCGAGCGGGGCGCCGAGCGCAACGAACTCCTCGACAAGCTGGCCACCGACGAGCGCATCCCGCTCGACCGTGCCCAGCTGGACGCGCTGATGGCGGACAAGCTGTCCTTCACGGGCGCCGCCGCCGACCAGGTCGCCACGGTCGTCGGCCGCATCGAGGAGATCGTGAAGCAGCGCCCGGAGGCCGCGGGCTACACCCCCGGAGCGATCCTCTGACGCGCTTCACTCCCGAGGAGTTGGAGGCCTCCCGCGACCGTCTGGTACCGGACGTCGTCGCGGACGGTCTGCGCGTGCTGTTCTGCGGTATCAACCCCGGTCTGATGACGGCCGCGACGGGCCACCACTTCGCCCGCCCCGGCAACCGGTTCTGGCCGGTGCTGCATCTGTCCGGGTTCACGCCGAGACTGCTGAAGCCGTCCGAGCAGCAGGAGTTGCTGTCGTACGGGCTCGGCATCACGAACGTCGTGGCCCGGGCGAGCGCGCGGGCCGACGAGCTGAGCACGGAGGAGTACCAGGAGGGCGGTCGGCTTCTGGCGCACAAGGTGGCGCGGCTGCGCCCGCGTTGGCTGGCCGTGGTCGGCGTCACCGCCTACCGGGCCGCCTTCGACGACCGCAGGGCCGGGGTGGGACCACAGGAGCGGATGATCGGGGACACGCGCGTGTGGGTGCTGCCGAATCCGAGCGGGCTGAACGCGCACTGGACGGCGGCGACGATGGCGGAGGAGTTCGCGCGGTTGCGGGCCGCGGCGGAGAGCAGCTAGCCGGTCAGGGCGGGTCCGTGTCCGAGGCGACGGCGAGGACATGGACCTCGTCGGCGTCGTCCTTGTCCGCCACGCCCAGGGCGATCCAGCGTTCCGTGCCCACCGGCTGCCACAGGTCCAGCTCCTCCACCAGGATGCTCATGGTGGCCCACGGCTCCGGTATCTCCTCTCCACGCTCGGCGCGCACCCTGAGCGTCACCATCCCCCAGGTGGGCCGCTGCTCGCCCCAGCGATGGTGCATCTCCTGTGCGAGGCGGTCCTTGAAAGCCTGGACGTCCTCCGCCGTCTCCACCCGCAGCGAAGCATCGCTCGTTCGCAGCCCGTGGCTCACCGCTAACGACACGACGCGGTACCCGGGCCCCGCCATGAAGAGGTCCGACCCGCCGCGCGCCTCGGAAAGGTCCTCGGTGCACAGCGAGTCGAGCTTCGCGACGTACTTCGCACTGTCCATGAGATCCAGTAAACCGGCCGCCACTGACAATTGGCGTGGCGTCAGAAGGCCCCGGCCTCAGGCGTCCCGCCGACGTACGCTCCACGCCCCCGCCGCCAGCGCCGCCGCGGTCCACAGCGCGGTCACGGCAAGCCCTGACCAGGGTCCCAACGTGCCGTCGTACGTCTGGTGGAGCACCACCTGGCCGGCCCTGTCCGGCAGGAAGTCGGCGACCGTGCCGGCGGCGTCCCCGACGACGAACGACACGACGAGGACGAGCGGGATCAGCAGGGACAGCGTGGCCACCCCGCTGCGCAGCAGGGCCGCGAGTCCGGCCGCGAGCGAGGCCATCAGCATCAGGTAGATCCCGCAGCCCACGACCCCCCGCACCTGCTCGCCGGCGCTGAGCCCGCTCGCCGCGTCGCCGAGGCCGGCCCGCGCCACGACGAGGGCGGCGAAGGCGGTGATCAGTCCCACGAGCAGGGCGGGTACGGCGACCGCTGTCACCTTGGCCGCGAACCACCGTCCGCGCTGCGGCACCGCGGCGAGGGCCGGCCTGAACCCGCCGCTGTGGAGCTCGGACGACACGGCCAGGGCGCCGAAGGAGATGGCCGCGATCTGGCCGGGTGCCGCCCCGGACAGCGCCATGAACAGCGGGTCGAACTCGGGGTCGGACGTCTCGGACACCCCGGCGACGGCGGAGAACGCGGTGGTCGCGGCGAACACCGCCAGCAGCGCTCCCCACAGCGAACGAAGTGTGCGGATCTTCAGCCACTCGGCGCGGAGGACGGGTGCGAACGACATGTCAGGCCTCCTGCGGCTGCGTCGCGGACGGTGGGGCGGCGAACTCGGTTTCCAAGGCCGTGAGATCGAGGTAGGCCTGTTCCAACGTGGCCTCCTCCGCCGCGAGCTCGAGGACCGGCACGCCCGCGGCGGACGCCAGGCGCCCGATGTCGTCCACGCGCGCGTGGTGCACGGTCCAGTGCCCGTCGTCGTGCTGTTCGGCGTCATGGCCGTGCTGTGCGAGGACGCTTTTGAGCGCGCTGGGGTCCGACGTGCGGATGCGTACGCGGGGCCGCACGCGAGCATGGATGAACTCCCGCATCGGGGTGTCGGCGAGCAGACGGCCCCGGCCGAGGACCACGAGGTGGTCGGCGAAGGACGCCGTCTCGTTCATCAGATGGCTGGAGACCAGGACCGTGCGTCCCTCGGCCGCGAGCCGCCGCAGCAACTCGCGGATCCAGATGATGCCTTCGGGGTCGAGACCGTTCGACGGCTCGTCGAGCATGACCACCTCGGGGTCGCCGAGCAGGGCGGCCGCGATGCCCAGCCGCTGGCGCATGCCCAGCGAGTACGTCTTCACCCGGCGGCGGGCCACCGAGGAGAGCCCGGTCTCCTCCAGCACGTCGTCGACCCGGCGGTCCGGGATGCTGTTGCCGGCCGCCAGGGTGCGCAGATGGTCGCGACCGGTACGGGAGCCGTGCGCGGCCTGCGCGTCGAGCAGGGCGCCCACGTGGTGCAGGGGTTCACGGAGGGTGGCGTAGGCACGGCCGCCGATCGTGGCGGAGCCGGAGGTCGGCCGGTCGAGGCCGAGCACCAGCCGCATGGTGGTGGACTTTCCGGCGCCGTTGGGGCCGAGGAAGCCGGTGACTCGACCGGGGAGGACACGGAAGGTGAGGTGGTCCACGGCGCGCCGGGTGCCGTACTTTTTGGTGAGGTCCTGGACGTCGATGCTGGTCATGGCAGCAGCCTGGCCGCGCGAGGGCGGTCGGCGCCTCCCCCGCGCGTGGAGATCGTCTCCCCCGTGCGGGGGAGGTCCGTTGTCAGTGGCGGCTGGCACGATGACGAAATGGCCCGCATGCTGCGCCCGTTCGGTCGGGCGGTGACCTACACACGACTGCTGCATCTGTTCATCGCCGTCGTGTGGCCGAGCATGTGGCTGTTCATCGAGGAAGCGTGGTGGACCTGGGTGGTGGCGGCCGCGGTGCTCGCCCCGGCCGGGCTGGTGCCCGCGATGCGCACCGTGGAGGGACTGCAGGCCAGGCTGCTGCTGACCGGTCACCGGCACGACAGTGAGAGCGCCGACATCGTCGTCGCGCCGTCCGCGACCTGGGGCGACCGGGGACGGCTCGTCGTCTGGCTGGAGTTGCGGCTGCTGCTCGGCTGCGCGACCTCGATGCTCACGATGCAACTGCTTCTCACGACGGCGGACTTGGTGTCGTCGGCGTTCGGGCGTGACGTCGAGGAGGGTCTGCTGTTACTCCTCGACGGCCACCAGTGGTGGCACGTCCTGCTCGTGCCCCTGGTGCTGGTCGCGCTGGCGGTGACCGTGGTCGCCTCCGGCCACCTCATCACCGCACTCGCCCACCGCCTCCTCGGTCCCTCCCCCGCCGAGCGGCTCGCCGCCATGGAGGAGCGCACCGAACAACTCCTGGAGCGCACCCGCATCGCCCGCGAACTGCACGACTCCATCGGCCACGCGCTGACCGTGGCCGTGGTGCAGGCGGGTGCCGCGCGCACGGCCGGCGATCCCGCGTTCACGGATCGGGCCCTGGTCGCGATCGAGGAGACCGGCCGGGCGGCCCTGGAGGAT
Source organism: Streptomyces sp. NPDC058678 (assembly GCF_042714835.1). Classification (NCBI taxonomy): domain Bacteria; kingdom Bacillati; phylum Actinomycetota; class Actinomycetes; order Kitasatosporales; family Streptomycetaceae; genus Streptomyces; species Streptomyces sp. NPDC058678. The sequence goes on from NZ_JBHXSG010000058.1 coordinate 20,390, forward strand.
CTGGAGCGGGTGCTCGGCGTCCTGCGGGAGTCGGAGCGTCCTGTCAGCAGCCGTCCGACGCTCACCGACGCCGACCGTCTGCTGGAGTCGGCCCGCGCCTCCGGGGCGAAGGTCGACGTCGACGTGACCGGGCCCCTGGACACCGTGCCGGGACCGGTCTCCCGCGAGGGCTACCGCATCCTCCAGGAGTCGCTGACCAACGTGTTGCGGCACGCGGGAGCCGTCCCCGTCCGGGTCCGCATCGAGGTCGGCGACAGCAGTCTCGGCCTGGAGGTCCGCAATCCGCTCACCGCCGACATACCCGGCCCCGGGCGGGGCAGCGGTCTGCGCGGCATACGCGAGCGCGCGGCCCTGCTCGGCGGCCGTGCGCACACCGGGCCGGACCTGGGTGACTGGCAGGTGCACGTCGAACTGCCGTTGAGCTGATCTACGCTGGCCGGATGCCGGTCACCGTTCTCCTCGTCGACGACGAACCCCTCGTGCGTGCCGGTCTGCGGGCGGTGCTGGAGGCACAGCCCGACATCGAGGTCGTCGGGGAGGCGGCCGACGGGGCGGCGGTGATCCCGCTGGTGCGGCAGCTGCGGCCCGACGTGGTCGCCATGGACGTACGGATGCCCCTCCTGGACGGCATCGAGGCCACGCGCGCGGTGCTGCGGACGGTCGCCGAGCCGCCGAAGATCCTCGTGGTGACGACGTTCGAGAACGACGAGTACGTGTACGAGGCGCTGCGCGCCGGTGCCGACGGGTTCCTGCTGAAGCGGGCGCGGCCCGCCGAGATCGTGCACGCGGTGCGGCTGGTCGCCGAGGGCGAGTCACTGCTGTTCCCGGCCTCGGTGCGGCAGCTCGCCGCCGAGTACGGCGACGACGGCGGCAACCGCGCGGCCCGAGCGGCGATGGAGCGCGCCCAGCTGACCGAGCGGGAGGCCGAGGTGCTGCGGCTGATGGCCCGGGGGCTGTCGAACGCGGAGATCGCCGCCCGGCTGGTCGTGGGGACGGAGACGGTGAAGTCGCACGTGAGCGCCGTACTGGCGAAGCTGGGCGCGCGGGATCGTACGCAGGCCGTGATCGCGGCGTACGAGTCGGGGTTCGTGGCACCCGGCTGACCGGAACCCGCCGGTGGACGAGGCGGACGACCGGGACCAACCCGCCGGTGTGCCCGAGCTGCCGACCGACCACAACCCGACGGAGGCCCCAACGCCCGGCCGACCGCAACCCGGCCGAGCTACCTGAACCCGTCGGGAAGCCCCAGCCCCGACCGACCACGACCCGCCGGAGGCCACAACGCCCGGCCGACCGGAACCCCTCAGTGGACGAGGCGGACGACCGGGATCAACCCGTCGGTGGGCCGAGTTGTCGACCGACCTGACCCCGTCGGAAGGCCGCAGCCCCGACCGACCACAACCCGCCGGAGGTGCCAGCGCCCGGCTGACCGGAACCCGTCGGTGGGGCCGGGCGGGCGGCTCGCGCGGCCCGGCACTCGCCGGGGTGCGCCGCGCCGAGTACGATCCGGCCAACACGCGCACGAGCTGGGAGGACGGACGTTGGGGCGGCTGACCGGCGGGGATCCCTCGCTGCTGCGAAGGATCAATTCCGCGGTGGTGCTGCACGCGCTGCGCGCCACCGACTGCGCGACGCTGACCGAGATCACCCGGGTGACCGGACTGTCGCGGCCGACCGTCGAGGGTGTCGTCGAAGGGCTCATCGAGGCGGGTTACGTCGTCGAGAAGGCGGCCGACGAGAGCGTCGTACGACGGCAGGGGCGGCCGGCGCGCCGGTTCCGGTTCCGCGCCGAGGCCGGTCATCTGCTGGGCCTGGAGATCGGAGCGCACCGCATCGCCGTGCTCCTCTCCGACCTGGACGGCCGGATCATCGGGGCGCAGGCCAAGGACGTCGACGAGACGGCCTCGGCGGACGAGCGCCTGGAGCGCGTGCGTACCGCGGTGGCCGAGCTGCTGCGCCGGGCCGGGATCGCGCGAGGCTCCCTGCGGGCCGTGGGGGTCGCAACGCCGGGGATCGTCGAGGCGGACGGAACGGTTCGGCTGGGGACCGCGCTGCCCGAGTGGACGGGGCTGCGCCTGGGCGAGCGGCTGAGCCGTTCCTTCAAGTGCCCGGTCCTGGTCGAGAACGACGCCAACGCCGCGGCGGTCGCCGAGCACTGGAAGGGCTCCGCCATCGAGTCCGACGACGTCGTGTTCGTGCTGGCCGGGCTGAGCCCGGGTGCCGGCGCCCTGATCGGCGGGCAGCTGCACCGGGGTTACGGCGGAGCGGCCGGCGAGATCGGTGCCCTGCACCTGCTGGGCCGCGAGGTCACCCCGGAGACGCTGCTGTCCACCACGGACAAGCCTCTGCACCCCCTGGACGAGCAGGCCGTCGCCAAGGTCTTCGCGCAGGCCCGCGAGGGCGACCAGCGGGCCCGCGCGGCGGTCGACCGCTTCATCCAGCGGCTCGTCCACGACGTGGCGGCGCTCGTGCTGGCCCTCGATCCGGAACTGGTCGTCGTCGGCGGCTGGGCCGCCGGTCTGGACGGCGTACTGGAACCCCTGCGACGCGAGTTGGCGCGCTACTGTCTGCGGCCCCCGAAGGTGGCCCTGTCCCTCCTGGGCGAGGCCGCCGTGGCGACGGGCGCACTGCGGCTGGCGCTCGACCACGTGGAGGAGCAGTTGTTCGCGGTGGAGGGCACGGTGACGGCGCGCCGCTGAGGGCCGCCGTCATGGAACAGCGCCCCGGAAACGGTTCCGGGGCGCTCGACGCGGGGCAACACGGGGCACTACGGGGTCAGGACGCCCGGCGCTCCGGGCCCTGGTGGATCTCCACGCCGCCGGAGTCCCCGAAGGTCAGCCGGCAGGTGTCCGCGCGGTACGTGGCGACGGAGACCGCGGCCGTGCGGCCCTTGGCGATGTAACGGGTGGTGACCACCAGGACGGGCGCCCCGGGGAGCCGGTCCAGCTGCCGGGCGTCGTCCGCGCGGGCGGAGCCCAGCTCGACGGCGCTCTCCTGGCCGTCCAGCTCCAGTCGCTGCAGCTCGCGCAGCACGGCACGCGCGCGTGCCGCTCCGGCGGGCGCGTCTATGGCGGAGAGGTCGGGCACCGCCGATTCCGCGACGTAGAGCAGTTCGGCGGCCACGGGCTGGCCGTGGGTCGTACGGGAGCGGCGCACCACGTGGACGGTCTGGTCGGCCGCGGTCTCCAGCGCGGCGGCGACGGCCGCGGGCGGCACCTCGGGGGTGGAGTCGACGGGCTGCCAGTCGTCGCCGGCCGCGCCCGGCCAGGCGTGCTGTTCGGTGCCGACGGCCACGCCCACGCGCGGCGGGGCGACCGTCGTACCGACTCCGCGACGGCGCTGGAGGCGGCCTTCCAGTTCCAGCTGTTCCAGAGCCTGACGGAGCGTGGCGCGGGCCACGCCGAAGCGGGCTGCGAGGTCGCGCTCGTTGGGCAGGATCTCGCCCACCGTGAACTCGGTGTCCAGTGCCTCACTGAGTACGGTCTTGAGATGCCAATACTTCGGTTCCGGCACCGTTTCCAACTGCGTGGTCCCCACCCTGTCCTCCGCAATCGCCGTGATCCGGCGGCGTTTCAGCGCCCTTGTTTATTAAAGGTTGTTGCACTTCTCTGCGACCATAAGACGGCCCCCACCCTTGGTCAAGACCAATCCTCGATCCCCGGCCCAACGGATGACGGCGTCGCCGCACAGCGTTCACAAGGCGTTCGTACGGCGGGCCGGGTGCCGAGTGTCAGAGTGCCGCCAGCGATCGCAGTTTGTCGGGGTTGCGGATGATGTAGACGGACTGGATGCGTCCGTCCAGGACGTCCAGCTGGAAGACGGAATCGGGCTTGCCCCCCGACCCGACCAGGATCGCGGGGCCCGCGTTGAGCTCCAGGAGGCGGAAGGACACGTCGGGGACGCCCTTCTGGGCGGCGCCGAGGAGGAAGCGGCCCACCTTGTCGGCCGTCTCCAGGACCCGCAGCGGGGCCTTCGACTTGCCGCCGCTGTCGCCCACGAGGCGGACGTCCGGGGCGAGCAGCGACATCAGCCCCTCCAGGTCGCCCTCACCGGCGGCGGCGAGGAACCGCTCGGTGAGGTCGCGGCGCTGGACGGGATCGACCTCGTAGCGCGGCCGGCGCTCCTCGACGTGTCTGCGGGCCCGCCCGGCGAGCTGCCGCACGGCAGGTTCGCCGCGCTCCAGCATGGCGGCGATGTCGGCGTACGGGTACCCGAAGGCCTCCCGCAGGACGAACACCGCGCGCTCCAGCGGCGACAGCGACTCCAGGACGACGAGGACGGCCAGGGAGACGGAGTCGGCGAGCACCGCCCGCTCCGCGGTGTCGGGCACGGTGTCCCCGAAGTCGGTGACGTACGGCTCCGGCAGCCACGGGCCGACGTACGTCTCACCGCGCGCCTTGACCTGGCGCAGCCGGTCGATGGCGAGGCGGGTGGTGACGCGCACCAGGTAGGCGCGCGGTTCGCGCACCTCGGTGCGGTCGGCGCCCGACCAGCGCAGCCATGCCTCCTGCACCACGTCCTCCGCGTCGGCCACCCGCCCGAGCATGCGGTAGGCGACGCCCAGAAGGACGGGGCGGTGCTCTTCGAAGACGTCGGTCACGGTGTCGGCGGTCACGGCTCCATCCCAGCGGACGCCCGCGGTCGTGTCCAGGCGGCCGCGGTGGCGCGCCGCCCAGGGACCCCAAGGGGCTACCCGCCGGTAGCAATTGCTGACAAGCTGTCTACCCCGCGTTCCACCAACGAGCCCCACCGTCGAGGAGCAGACCCATGTCCACCACCGTCTCCTTCAAAGTGCCCTCGCCCCATGGCCCCCAGCCCGTCACCGTGTCCTACACGCGCGCGGGCCGTGGCGAACCGCTGCTCCTGCTGCACGGCATCGGGCACCACCGACAGGCCTGGGACCCGGTGGTGGACATCCTCGCGACCGAGCGCGACGTGATCGCCGTGGACCTGCCCGGGTTCGGGGTCTCACCCGGCCTGCCCGAGGGCCTCTCGTACGACCTGCCCACGACCACCTCGGTGTTCGGCGCCTTCTGTGAGGCGCTGGAGCTCGACCGGCCGCACGTGGCGGGCAATTCGCTCGGCGGTCTGCTCGCCCTGGAGCTCGGCCGCGACCGGCTCGTGCGGTCGGTCACCGCCCTTTCCCCGGCCGGGTTCTGGTCGCAGGCCGAGCGGCGCTACGCCTTCGGCGTGCTCCTCGCGATGCGGCGGATCGCCGAGCGGATGCCGCTCCCGATGGTCGAGCGGCTGGCGCGCACGGCCGCCGGTCGCGCGGCCCTGACGAGCACCATCTACGCCCGCCCGACCCGCCGCTCCCCGGAGGCCGTCGTCGCCGAGACGCTCGCGCTGGCGCGGGCGACGGGGTTCGCCGAGACCCTCCGGGCCGGCGCCGCCGTCCAGTTCACCGACGACGTGCCCGGCGTCCCCGTCACCCTCGCCTGGGGCACGAAGGACCGCCTCCTCATCCGGCGCCAGGGCGTACGCGCCAAGCAGATCATCCCTCGGGCACGGCTGGTGCGGCTGCCCGGCTGCGGCCACTGCCCGATGAACGACGACCCGGCCCTGGTCGCTCGCGTCATCCTCGACGGCAGCCGCTGAGGCGCTCGGTTTCATTCCCTTACGCCGGGAGACGGACCGCCGCCCGGCCGCACCGCGCGAACCGCCCGGCTTCCACCCACCGAGGCCGGGCAGGCACGGACGGGGTGCGACTCTCCGCGAAGCGGGGCCCCTTGCTCCGCGTCCGCGTCCTGCCGGTTGCCGGCGGCGCCGGTCCCCGTCCGGCGGTCAGTTGTCCACGTGTTCACTCGCGGTTTCCGTGTGGGCTGCGCCGTACCAGTAGTTGTGTCACTGCACACTGGCCGGAACCCGTCCCCGGAGGCGCAACCATGACACACCGTCCGTTCCCGGGCCGCCGCAGCGTCCTGCGCGGCTCGCTCGCCGCCTCGGCGGCCCTGACCCTGCCCGCCGCCGCCGGCGCGGCGCCCGCCTTCGCGTTGTCCGGGCGCCCGGGGGCGGGCTGGGGCGTGCAGACGGGAGACGTCACCAGCGACTCGGGGCTCGTGTGGGTTCGCTCGGACCGTCCGGCGCGGATGGTCGTGGAGACGTCCGCCACCGAGTCGTTCCGCAACGCGCGCAGATGGCACGGGCCGCTGCTCGGCGCGGGCACCGACTTCGCGGGGACGACCCGGCTGCGCGGGCTGCCGGCGGGCGAACAGATCCACTACCGGGTGCTGCTCGCCGACCCGGACGACCCGCGCCGCACCGGCGAGCCGGTGACCGGTACCTTCCGTACGGCGTCCGACAGGCGACGCGACGGCGTGCGGTTCGTCTGGTCCGGCGATCTGGCCGGACAGGGCTGGGGCATCAACCCGGAGCTCGGCGGCTACCGGATCTACGAGGCCATGGGCGCCCTCGACCCGGACTTCTTCCTCTGCAGCGGCGACAACATCTACGCCGACGGCCCGCTCACCGAGACCGTGGCCCTGCCGGACGGGCGGACCTGGCGGAACATCACCACCGAGGAGAAGTCGAAGGTCGCCGAGACACTGGCGGAGTTCCGCGGCAACTTCCGCTACAACCTGCTCGACGAGAACCTCAGGCGGTTCAACGCCCGGGTCCCCTCCGTCATCCAGTGGGACGACCACGAGGTCACCAACAACTGGTTCCCGGGGGAGATCCTCGCCGACCCCCGGTACAAAGAGAAGAACGTCGACGTGCTCGCCGCCCGCGCCCGGCAGGCGTTCTCGGAGTACTTCCCGATCTCGACACTGCGCCGCCCGGACGGCCGGGTCCACCGGGTGCAGAATCACGGCCCGCTCCTGGACGTCTTCGTCCTGGACATGCGCACGTACCGCGACGCGAACTCGCCGGACGAGCAGACCACCGACCCGCAGGGCATCCTCGGCCGCGAGCAGCTGGAGTGGCTCAAGCGCGAGCTGGCCCGCTCCCGGGCCGTGTGGAAGGTGATCGCCTCCGACATGCCGCTCGGCCTGGTCGTGCCGGACGGCACGGACGGGAAGCCGAACTTCGAGGCGGTCGCGCAGGGCGACCCCGGCGCGCCGCTCGGCCGGGAACTGCAGATCGCCGAGCTGCTGCGGTTCGTCAAGCACCGGCGGATCACCGGCACGGTCTGGCTCACGGCCGACGTCCACTACACCTCGGCCCAGCACTACGACCCGTCGCGGGCCGCGTTCAAGGACTTCGCGCCGTTCTGGGAGTTCGTCTCCGGACCGCTCAACGCGGGCGCCTTCCCGGCGAACACGCTGGACGGCACCTTCGGCCCGGACCGCGTCTTCGTCAAGGCGCCCACCACGGCCAACGTCTCTCCGGCGGGCGGGTACCAGTTCTTCGGCGAGGTCGACATCGACGGGGACAGCGGAGAGATGACGGTACGGCTGCGGGAACAGGACGGCACCGTGTTGTTCACACAGGTGCTCCAGCCGGGCCGGGTCGGCCAGTAACGGCCATCTTCAGCCGGCAACGACCACGTCAGAATCGTATAAAGAAAAACAAAAGGTACGGAACTATCTTTTACCGATCAGTCACAAAGCGTTCGTGATCACGCAACACCGTTCCTCCACAGTGGCTGCATGATTCGAAAAGTGTCCGACGTGACACGCACCAAGAACGGTCGCCCCGTCCACCACTGGCGGCGCGACGTGATCGAACTCGCTGCCCTGTTCACGGCCGTGGCGGTGGCGGACGCCGTGGCGAACCTGGTCGGGCACGGGCCCGACGGCCCCGCGCTGCTGACGGTCTCGGCGATCGTCCTGATCGCCACGGCGGGGTTCCACACATGGTGGGCACGCCGCCACGGTCACGCACCCCCGACGGGCGATATCGGTGCCCGGCCGCTGCCCACGGAGCAGCAGGCCGGGCCGTCCGACCAGGCGTCGGAGACATCGGACCCGGTGGCCGGGGAGAGCACGCTGTGGCGGATGCGGACCACGGTGAAGGACGCCCCGGGCTCGCTGGCCGCCCTGTGCACGGCCCTCGCCGGGCAGCGGGTCGACATCCTCAGCCTGCAGACGCACCCGCTGGCCGACGGCACCGTGGACGAGTTCCTGCTGCGCGCCCCCGGCGACGTCGCGGGCGGCGAGATCACCCGCGCGGTCGCGCTGGCCGGCGGCAGCGACACCTGGATCGAGCGGGCGGACGCCCACGACCTGGTGGACGCCCCGACCCGGGTCCTCGGCCTCGCCGCCCGTACCGCCCTGGACGCGGCGGAACTGCCGCTCGCGCTGCGGCAGTTGCTGGGCCGGTGCACCATCCGCTCGCTGCCCGCGAAGCCGGTGGCCGGTGGCGGCGAAGGACCGGAGGCGGTGCCCGCGGAGGGTGTCCTGGAGGACACCGTGATGCGGCTCCGGGCGCCGGAAGGCGGAGTGATCACCGTGGAGCGGCCGTACCTGCCGTTCACGCCGACCGAGTTCGCGCGCGTGCGCGCCCTGGTGGAGCTGGACGCGCGGCTCGGCCCCCGGGTGCCGCGCAGCCACGACGTGCTGACGCTCCCCGAGGGCAGCGACATCACCGTGCGCCGGGCCGACACGGGCGACCTGGAGGGCGCGAGGGCGATGCACGAGCGGTGCTCGCAGCGGACCCTCGGCATGCGGTACCACGGCCCGGTCGGTGACGCCGACCGCTACCTCAACCACCTGCTCAGCCCCCGCTTCGGCCGGACGCTCGCCGTGCACACCGCCTCCGGGCGCGTCGTCGGCCTCGGTCATCTGCTGTGGGACGGGGACGAGACAGAGGTCGCGCTGCTCATCGAGGACGCCTGGCAGCGGCGCGGCATCGGCGGCGAACTCCTCGGCCGGCTGGTGGCGATGGCCGTCGAGGCCGGCTGCGCGAGCGTGTACGCGGTGACGCAGGCGTCCAACACCGGCATGGTCGCCGCGATGCGGAGCCTGGGGCTCCCCCTCGACTACCAGATCGAGGAGGGCACCCTGGTGATCACGGCCCGCCTGGACACGGCTTCGTTCGTGGCTGGGCCGGCGTACGAGCAGGAGCAGGAGCGGGAGTTCAGCGAGGAGACCGTCCGGGACTAGGCGCCGCGGACCTCTCCGGCCGGGTGAACGGTTCGACCGACGGTGCCGAACCGTTCACCCAGCGCCCGGTCCAGGTCCTCCCACAGGTCCTCGACGTCCTCGAGGCCCACCGACAGCCGCAGCAGGCGGTCGCTCACGCCGGCGCCACGCCGGTCCTCGGCGGCCACGATGCGGTGGCTGATGGACGCCGGGTGCTGGATGAGGGTGTCGACGCTGCCGAGGCTCACGGCCGGAGTGATCAGGCGGACGCCGCCGATGACCTCGTGCGGGTCGCCCTGCACCTCGAAGGCGATCATCGCGCCGCCGATGCGCGGATAGTGGACGCGGCCGACGCGCGGGTCGGCCGCGAGGCGCCGGGCGAGTTCGCCGGCGTTCGCGGACGCGGCCCGTACCCGCACCGGCAGGGTCGCGAGGCCGCGCAGCAGCAGATAGCCGGCCAGCGGATGCAGCACACCGCCCGTGGCGAACCGGACCTGGCGCAGTCGCCCGGCGAACTCCTCGTCGCAGCCCACGACCCCGGCCATGACGTCCCCGTGCCCGCCGAGGTACTTCGTCGCGCTGTGCAGCACCAGCCTGGCGCCGTGCTCGGCGGGTCGCTGGAGCACGGGCGTGGCGAAGGTGTTGTCCGCGAGCAGCGGCACGGAGCCGCAGGCGTGCGCGACGGCCCTCAGGTCCACCTCGGCGAGGGTGGGATTGGCCGGGGACTCCACCATCACCAGGCCGGTGTCCGGCCGCAGCGCGTCCGCGATCCCCGCCGGGTCGGTCCACGTCACCTCGGAGCCGAGCAGCCCCGCGGTGAGCAGGTGGTCGCTGCAGCCGTACAGCGGGCGTACGGCCACGACGTGGCGCAGGCCCAGGGACGACCGTACGAGAAGGACGGCGCTCAGCGCGGCCATCCCGCTGGCGAACGCCACCGCGGCCTCGGTGCCCTCCAGACGGGCCAGGGCGGTCTCGAAGCGGGCGACGGTCGGGTTGCCGAGCCGCCCGTAGACGGGCGGGCCGTCCGGCTCGGCGCCCGTGGTCGCGAAGGCGTCGATGCGGGCGGCCTCACCACGGCTGTCGTACGAGGGATAGGTGGTGGACAGGTCGATCGGCGGGGCGTGCAGTCCCTGCCGGGCGAGGTCGTCGCGGCCGGCGTGGACGGCCTCGGTGGCCAGTGCTCTCGTGGCGGTGCGTACGGCGTCGTACGACGCCTCCCTGCTCGCTGTGTCCATGACGGAAGGGTGAACACCGCGCGGGTCACCGGGGTGGATCCCCGTGCTACGTTCGGCCGATGCCCGAATCTGTCGTACTGGATCCGGTGGACCTGCATCTGCTGCGGCTGTTGCAGAACGACGCCCGGACCACCTACCGGGACCTCGCCGCGCAGGTCGGCGTCGCCCCGTCGACCTGTCTGGACCGGGTGACCCGGCTGCGCCGCGCGGGCGTCATCCTCGGCCATCAGCTCCGGCTCGACCCCGCCAAGCTGGGCCGTGGCCTGGAGGCGCTGCTGTCCGTGCAGGTCAGGCCGCACCGGCGGGAGTTGGTGGGCCCGTTCGTGGAGCGGATCCGGGCGCTTGCGGAGTCCCGGACCGTCTTCCACCTCACCGGCCCGGACGACTACCTCGTCCATGTGGCCGTCGCGGACATGACCGACCTGCAACGCCTGGTCATCGACGAGTTCACGTCCCGGCGCGAAGTGGCCCGCGTGGAGACCCGGTTGATCTTCCAGCAGTGGGACTGCGGGCCCCTGCTCCCGCCCGCTACGCCCTCGGCTCAATCCGGGTGACGTGCGGCGGCCCGTCGTACGAGGATGGTCCCCATGTCTGAGACCAAGAGCCCGCTGCCCCGTGAGGTCGCCGACGCCTACGTCGACGAGCTCGTCGCCCTCGACCCGGTCACCGGTACGTATCTCGGCGTGAAGGAGAGTTCCAGCCGACTGCCCGACCTCTCGCCCGCGGGCCAGGAGGCACTCGCGGAGCTGAACCGGGCCACGCTGGCGCGGCTCGACGAGGCCGAGCGGCAGCCCGGTGCGGACAGTGACATCGAGCGCCGGTGTGCGCGGCTGCTGCGTGAGCGGCTCAGTGCGGAGCTTGCCGTGCACGAGGCGGACGAGGGACTGCGCGCGGTCGGCAACCTGGGCACGGTCGCGCACTCGGTGCGCGAGGTCTTCACGGTCACGCCGACGGACACCGACGAGGACTGGGCGGCCGTCGCCGAGCGGCTGCGCGCGGTGCCCACCGCCCTGGCGGGCTACCGCGAGTCCCTCACGCTGGGCCTGGAGCGCAAGCTGTACGCGAGCCCGCGGCCGACGGCCACCTTCGTCGAGCAGCTCACCGAGTGGGCCGACACGGACGGCAAGGGCCGCGGCTGGTTCGAGGACTTCGCGTCGGCCGGCCCCGACCCGCTGCGCACCGAGCTCGACGCGGCCGCCCGCGCGGCGACCGCGGCCGTGGCCGAGCTGCGGGACTGGATGCGCGAGGTGTACGCGCCGGCCATCGAGGGCGCCCCGAACACGGTGGGCCGGGAGCGCTACGCCCGCTGGTCCCGCTACTACAACGGCACCGACCTCGACCTCGACGAGGCGTACGCGTACGGCTGGGCCGAGTACCACCGGCTGCTCACCGAGATGAAGCAGGAGGCCGAGAAGATCCTGCCCGGCGCCGAGACGCCGTGGGTGGCGCTCGCCCACCTCGACGAGCACGGCAAGCACATCGAGGGCGTCGACGAGGTCCGCGACTGGTTGCAGGGCCTGATGGACCAGGCCATCGAGTCGCTCGACGGCACGCACTTCGAACTCGCCGAGCGGGTCCGGAAGGTGGAGTCCCGGATCGCCCCGCCGGGCGGCGCGGCGGCCCCCTACTACACGCCCCCGTCGGAGGACTTCTCGCGCCCCGGCCGCACCTGGCTGCCGACGATGGGCCAGACCCGCTTCCCGGTCTACGACCTCGTCTCGACCTGGTACCACGAGGGCGTCCCGGGCCATCACCTCCAGCTCGCGCAGTGGGTGCACGTCGCCGGGAGCCTCTCCCGCTACCAGGCGTCCGTCGGCATGGTCAGCGCCAACGCGGAGGGCTGGGCCCTGTACGCGGAGCGGCTCATGGACGAGCTCGGCTTCCTCACGGACGCGGAGCAGCGGCTCGGCTACCTCGACGCGCAGATGATGCGGGCCGCCCGGGTCATCGTGGACATCGGCATGCACCTGGAGCTGGAGATCCCCGCCAACTCCCCGTTCCATCCGGGCGAGCGCTGGACGCCCGAACTGGCGCAGGAGTTCTTCGGCGCGCACAGCAGCCGTCCGGCGGACTTCGTGGAGAGCGAGCTGACCCGCTATCTGACGATCCCGGGGCAGGCCATCGGCTACAAGCTCGGCGAGCGGGCCTGGCTGCTCGGCCGGGAGAACGCCCGCGCGCGGCACGGCGACGCCTTCGACCTCAAGTCCTGGCACATGGCGGCTCTTTCGCAGGGCTCGCTGGGCCTCGACGACCTGGTGGACGAGCTGTCTCAGCTGTAGCCCGTCAAGGCGTCAGCGCCGTGGGCAGCCCACCGAGTCGATCACGTTGCCGGTGATCCGGCCCGCCTCGTCCGTCGCAAGCGACGCGATGAGGCGGGCGACGGTGTCCAGTCGAGGGGCCGGGCCCCGCCCCCGGGTCAGTCCGGCAACCGCCGCAGCTGGACGAGTCCGAGCCACGTCTCAGGTCCCGGCCGCACCTGGGCCGCGCGCACGGAGTACCGGCCCGGTTCGAGTACGACCCTGACGTGGTCGGTGTGTGCGGAGCCGGTGCCGGGCCAGGCCGCGTCGAACAGGAGCACCGCGCCCGGCACGTTCCAGAGCACCTCCGGCTCCCATGCCGCAGCGTCGAGCGCCGTCGGCACCTCCGCGAGGAGCGCGGCCTCGGAGTCGGCCGCGGACCACCGTACGAAGGTCTGGTGCTCCGCCAGATAGGTGGTGGAGGCGGGATCGTCGCCGAACACCAGCGCGGCGCTGTCCCCGACGGGCAGCAGCCCGATGAAGCCGTCCACCTCGCACGCCCGGTCGTAGTCGGACGCCGTCTCGTCCCCGTCGGCTCCTGCCCAGAACGGCAGGACCGTCTCCGGCACCGCTATGAGCGGACCGCCGCCCGACTCCACCCACTCCACCGTGCCCGGCTCCGCGTATCGCACCATGCGCCAGAACCTACACTCCCGCAAAGTCCAACGGACTGCGGCCTCAACAGCCGCAGTTCGCCGCGTCCGCCGGCGCGGTCAGCGGATCGGCGCCGCGCCGCTCGCGGCCCTGCCAGGTCTCGAACTCGAAGCCCTCACGCACCCAGTACTCGAAGCCGCCGAGCATCTCCTTGACGTGGTAGCCGAGTTCGGCGAGGGCGAGGGCGGCCCGGGTGGCGCCGTTGCAACCGGGACCCCAGCAATACGTCACGACCGGCACGGACTTGTCGAGGAGCTGCTCGGCCTGCTCGGGGACGAGCGCGGTCGGCAGGTGGACCGCGCCCGGCACGTGGCCCTGGTCCCAGGACTCGGTGGAGCGGGAGTCGAGGACGACGAAGCCGGGGTCGCCGTCGGCCGCGAGCGCGGCGGCGACGTCGGACACGTCGGCGTGGAAGACGAGGCTCGCCCGGAAGTAGGCGGCGGCAGCGGCAGGAGCGGCGGGGGCGACGCGCAGAACGGGGTTCACGGCGGTCGGCGTGGGGGTGGTGGTCATGTCGAGGCCCTTTTCTGTGGTCGTTCTCCGTGACCAGAAATCTACGGCCGGTGATCCACGACCTGAAGTGGCATTCCACGGCGTAAGCCTTGCTGGGCCGGGGATTCCCCTGCTATCTCTCGGACATGAGCGTGTATTCCCCGGACGCCACCGACTGGCGCATCCTCGATGTCCTCCAGCGGGAGGGCCGGGCCAGTTTCGCCGAGCTGGCCCGTGCCGTGTCCATGTCGCCGAGCGCGGTGACCGAGCGGGTACGGCGGCTGGAGGAGGCCGGCGTCATCAAGGGGTACGCGGCCGTCGTGGACCCCGAGCGGCTCGGTCTGCCGATCCTGGCCTTCGTCCGGCTGCGCTACCCGAACGGCAACTACAAGCCCTTTCACGATCTGGTCGCGGCGACGCCGGAGATCCTGGAGGCGCACCATGTGACGGGCGACGACTGCTTCGTCATCAAGGTCACGGCGAGTTCGATGCGCCATCTGGAAGAGGTGTCGGGCAAGATCGGCACCCTGGGTTCGGTGACCACGAGCGTCGTCTACTCCTCGCCGCTGCCCCGGCGGCCTCTGGGCCGCTGACGTCGGCACCCTGCGCGGGTGGACCGATCGATCACGAAGTGGGCGGTGAGCTGTTTCGGGCGTGGCGGTGAGCGGCCCGTCGGTCGTGGTCGCCCCTCCCCGTGCCGCCGGATGGTCGTCGTGTCCTTCGGGTGGGCCGGCCCGGCTCCGTTCAGCGTCTCGCCGGTGCCCTCCAGGTCCTGGCCGAGCGCTTCGGGTCGGCGGAACACCTCGGCACGCTCCTCGGCGGTCATCGCGTCGGTCGCCGCCGGATCGGCGTACATCAGCACCACGTTCTTCATGTCCCCGGCCTGGCACCGAATCCGGTGCGGGGACGCTGTCACCGCGTTATCCGACACCCCGCTGCCGCAGCACCGACCCCGAGCGCCCCTTCACGACCTCCAGCTGGGCGTGGATGCGGCGGCGCAGGTCGGCGACATGGCTGACGATGCCCACGCTGCGGTCGCGTTCGCGCAGCGAGTCGAGGACGTCGAGGACCTCGTCGAGGGTCTGGTCGTCGAGGCTGCCGAAGCCCTCGTCGATGAAGAGGGTGTCCAGGCGGACCCCGCCCGCCTCGTCGGTGACGACGTCCGCGAGGCCGAGGGCGAGGGCGAGGGAGGCGAAGAAGGTCTCGCCGCCGGAGAGTGTCGCCGTGTCCCGCTCCCGGCCGGTCCAGGCGTCGACGACGTGCAGTCCGAGGCCGCTGCGTCCGCGTCCGCTGCGGTCGTCGGAGTGCACGAGGGTGTAGCGGCCGGACGACATGCGCCGCAGCCGTGCGGTCGCGGCGGCGGCCACCTGTTCCAGCCGGGCAGCCAGCACGTACGACTCCAGCCGCATCTTGCGTTCGTTGTCCGCCGAGGTGCCGGCGGCGAGGCCGGCCAGGCGGGCCACGCGGTCGTACTCCTCGCGCAGCGGCGCGAGGCGTCGTACGCCCGCGGCGGCTCGCGCGGACAGACGGTCGAGTTCGGTGCAGCGGCGGGCCGCGGCGTCGCGCGCGGAGGCGGCGTCGCGCAGTCGCCGGTCCGCGGCGGCCGCGGTCCGCTCCGCCGCGGTGAGGTCGGCTGCGGGCTGCTGGGCGGCGGCCGCGGTGTCGGCCTCGGCGAGGACGGCGCGTACGGCCGCTTCCTCGGACTGCCAGGCGTCCAGTCGCCGTTGCAGCTCGCGGTGGGCCGCGTCGTCGAGGAGGGCGGCGGCCGCGGCCTGCGGGGTGTCGAACCCGGCGCGGAAGGCGGCGTCCGCGAGACGGGCGTCGGCGTCCTTAAGGCGCTGGGCGGTGTCCTCGGCGGCGCGTGCGGTGTCGGCGGCGTCGGTGAGCAGCGTGACCCGCTGCTCCAGCTGCGCGGCCCGCGCGGTCACGCTGTCGGCGGCGCCGCGCGCCTGCGCCAACTCCTCTTCCAGGGTTGCCTTTTCGCGGTCGAGCCGCTCGCGATGGCCGACCCGGGAGGCGGCTCGGACCGCCGCCTGCTGCTGGGCGGCGGTCCGCTGCTCGTGCTCGGCCAGGGCCCGGCGCAGCTCCTCGTGCGCGGGGTGCAGCACGGAGGCATCCCGGCGGGCCTGCCCGTAGAGCCGCTCCAACTCCTCCGCCTCTTCGGCGAGTTGGTCGGTGGGCGTGTCACCGGCCTCCGCGGTGGCGGCGGCCAGTGCCTCGCGCACGACGCCCAGGCGCCGTTCGTCCTCGGCGCGCCGTTCGTCGGCGCTCTGGTAGGCGGCGAGCGCGCTCTCCTCCGCCTCGCGGCCCACGTGCCCGGCGATCTTGCGGGCGGGGGCTGGGTGTTCGGTGGCTCCGCAGACGGCGCACGGCTCGCCGTCGGCGAGGTTCGCGGCCAGTTCGGCGGCGATACCGTTCAGACGCTGTTCCTTGAGGTCGAGCCAGCGCGTGCGGGCCTGTACGGCCAGTTCGGCCGAGGCGAGTGCCCGGCGCTGCGCGGCGTCGGTGTCGACCGCGAACTGGTCGCGCTGCCGGGCCGCGCGGAGCCGCTTCTGTGCGGGTTCGCGCTGGACGGCGAGCTGTTCGGCCCTGGCAGCGGCGTCCTGCGCGGACTCGATACGGCTCTGCAGTGCGGCCCGGGTCGCCTCCCACCCCGCGAGCCAGGTCTCGGCCTCCTGCCGGACGTCCTCGTCGTCCCGCTCCTGACGCTCCAACGCGGCCCGTTCCGCGACGAGTTCCGCCAGCCGGCGCTCACCGCGGCGGGCGGACTCCAGCCCGCCCAGCTCCTCGGCGGCCCGCCGTGCGGCGGCGGCGAGTCCGGCGGCACCGGCGTCGGCGAAGGCGACCGGCCGCCGGGCAAGCGCGCACAGGTCCGCACCGGCCTCCCGCGGTCCGGCATGCGCCTGCCCACCGGCCTCCTCCGGTCCCGCATTCTCCTGCTCTTCGCCGAGAACGGCGCCGGGCGGGAGGCCCGCCTGCCCGTCTCCGAGGGCAGCCGGCAGCAGGGCACGCGCGCGCGCCTCCGCCGCCGCGGCCCGCCGGTGTTCGGTGTCCGCCGCCTCCCGCAGGTCCAGCGCGGGTGCCACCGCCTCCGCCTTGCGGGCCCGGTGCATGCGCTCCTGCGCCTGGTGGTAGCCGTCGGCGCGCTCCTCCAGCAGCGCGGCCCGCTCCCGCGCGTCGGCGAACCGCCGCTGCAACCGGGCAAGTTCGCGTACGTCGGCCAGCGCGCGGTCGGCCGCCGCCTGGGCGGACTCGGCGGCCGTGAGGCGGCAGTGGGCGATCGTCAGCTGTTCGCGGACGGTGCTGCGGGCGATCGCGGCCGCACCCAGGACGGCGTCGGCCAGGCCGGGTTCGCCCGCCGTCAGGTCCGGCAGTTCCATGGCGGCACCGGCGGCCTGCTGCATGCGGTGCGCGTCGGCCAGCAGCTCGGAGTCCCCGTCACGCACCTGGGTCTCGGTGGCCCGGCGGCGTTCGGCGAGCCGCTTCTCGACCTCGGCGAAGCGGTGGGTGTCGAAGAGACGGCCGAGCAGCCTGCCGCGCGCCTCGGCGTCGGCGCGCAGGAACCGCGCGAAGTCGCCCTGGGGCAACAGGACGACCTGGCAGAACTGCTCGCGGCTCATGCCGAGCAGCTGGGTGACCTCCTCGCCGATCTCCTGGTGGGAGCGGCTCAGGTCCTTCCAGGCCCCGGCCGCCGCGTCGTACTCGCGCAGCCAGCTCTGGGCCTTGTCGAGCGTCGTGCCCGAGCCGCGCTTCTTGGGCCGCTCCCAGGGCGGCTGCCGGGTGATCTCCAACCGGCGCCCGGCGACGGTGAGTTCGAGACGCACCTCGGTGCGGGTACCGGCCGCGGCGTGGTCGCTGCGCAGGGTCATCCCCTGACCGGACTGCCGGGCGCCCGGCACGGAGCCGTACAGCGCGTAGCACACGGCGTCCAGGACGGAGGTCTTGCCGGCGCCGGTCGGCCCGTGCAGCAGGAAGATCCCGGCTGCCGACAGGTCGTCGAAGTCGACGGTCTGGGCCCCGCCGAAGGGCCCGAACGCGGTGATCTCGAGCTGGTGCAGCCTCATCGCGCCACCTCTCGCACGGCCTCGTCCGCACGCGCCGCGTCGAACGCGTCCCGCAGCACCACCTGCTCGTGCTCGTCGGGTCCGGCGCCACGCACGTGGGCCACGAAGTCCTCCGCGATCTGCTGGTCGGTGCGCCCGGCGAGCCGCCTGGCGTACGACACGGCGGGGTCGTCCGCTGCCCGCTCGGGGTCGAAGGCGAGGCTGAGCGTGTGCGGGAAGCGCTCGCTGAGCCGGGCCATGGGGTCGGCGGGGCGGACCGGGTCGGTGAGGGTCGCCTCGATCCAGGCCTCCTCGTGCCGGCCGAGGTCCGGGTCGACGAGCAGTTCCTCCAGGTGTCCCCGGATGCGGGCCAGCGCGCGCGGGACCGGGCAGTCGACGCGCTCGGCGGTGACGGAACCGTCGGCGTCCAGGTCGACGAGCCACATGGTCTTGCGATGCTCGGCCTCCGAGAAGGAGTACGGCAGCGGGGAGCCGGAGTAGCGCACGCGCTCGGTGATGGTCTGGCAGCCGTGCAGGTGCCCGAGTGCCGCGTAGTCGACGCCGTCGAAGACACCTGCGGGCACGGCGGCCACTCCCCCGACCGTGATGTCCCGCTCGCTGTCGCTGGCCTCGCCCCCGGTCACGAAGGCGTGCGCGAGAACGACGGAACGGGTGCCGGGCGCGCGCGTGGCGAGGTCCGCGCGGACACGGTCCATGGCGGCCGCGAGCACGGCCTCGTGCCCGGCCCCCCTGTCCACTCCGAACTCGTCCTTCACCAGGGCGGGTTCGAGGTACGGCAGGCCGTAGAAGGCCACGTCACCGTGGGCGTCGGACAGCACCACCGGCGTGCCGCACGCCGACGGATCGGTCCTCAGATGGATGCCCGCGCGGTCGATGAGGCCCGCGCCCACGCCCAGCCGACGGGCCGAGTCGTGGTTCCCGGAGATCATCACCGTGGGCGCGCCGAGGTCGGCGAGTCGGTGCAGGGCGTCGTCGAACAGCTCGACCGCGGCGAGCGGCGGCACCGCGCGGTCGTACACGTCCCCCGACACGACGACGGCGTCCACGCCGCGCTCGCGCACGGTCGTGACGAGGTGGCCGATGAACTCCGCCTGGGCCCCGAGCATGTTCACCCGGTGGAAGGCCCGGCCGAGATGCCAGTCGGAAGTGTGCAGCAATCTCACAAACCCGCTCCGACCCGCATATCTCCCCCTACAACACCCCTGGAACCAGCACGAACCAACACAAGCTCGCCGTCAGCATCCACCACGCTAACGCCTGCCGGTACCTGATCCACCACGAACCTCTGTCCGTCACCCCATCCGACGGCACATGACCGTGAATGTCCTTGATGCGCCGATTGGCGAAGTGACCGGTGGGACCGGCGAGTCGCCGACTGCACGCCCTCGCTCGGGGAACGACCGCGTCCCGCCCATGGGTTCGC
This sequence comes from Streptomyces sp. NPDC058678, assembly GCF_042714835.1. Lineage (NCBI taxonomy): Bacteria > Bacillati > Actinomycetota > Actinomycetes > Kitasatosporales > Streptomycetaceae > Streptomyces > Streptomyces sp. NPDC058678. Next base: position 39,578 of record NZ_JBHXSG010000058.1, read on the forward strand.
CCCTCGGTGACGACGACTCGGCGGAACCACGCGCGGGCCCAACACGAGCCCGACGCCCCGCGGAGGACGAGGGAGGCGCCGGCGAAGAGCGAGCTTTTGCTGTGCGGGGGCAAGGTGGCGCCCCCGCACCCGGCCCGTGCGATGGTCACCGGCCGGGGCGACGCAGCAGGTCATGGTGGCGGCGGGCGGACGAGGACTCGCCCTGCAAGACGATCGACGCGTTGACTCAGGCCGACCCGCCGCCCGGCGCGAGCGACCGCCTTCCGCCCGAAGGCGGGGCATCGTGCACGCGGCCGGTTCAGGCCGACGGGCGGTTGCCCGGTTCGCCGTGCCCTTGCCGAAACCGTGCGAGTCCGACGAGGGCAACTCCCGCCGCGGCCACGGCGATCAGCATGATCAGAGCCATCGGCAGTGAGCTGTCCTCCCCGAAGAGACCGACCAGCGGCGAGGCGAGGGCCCCGAAGAAGAACTGGAGGCCGCCGAGGAGCGCGGAGGCCGCACCCGGCGCGGTCCGGCCCACGGCCTGCCCGATGCTCATGCCCGCCGGAAAGACCAGGCCGACCCCGCCGACCGTCACGAAGAGGGTGATCCAGGTGCCGGCCAGCGTCTCGCCCACGGCCACGACCAGCAGGACCTGCGCCAGCGCGCCCAGCGCGGAGACCCCGACGCCGGTCGCGAGCAGGGTGTTCAGCCGTACGCCCCGTCCGGCCAGCCGGGAGAAGACGGCTCCGGCGGCCAGCATGCCGACCGCATTTTGGGGCGGTTGCTGCGGGCCCGACGGGCGCGGGTGACCCCCGCCGACGCCGGTCTCCCCGAGGGCCCGGGACTGCGCCGCACCCCCGGCCTGCGGCGCGAGGAGCTGGCCACCCTCGCCGGGGTCAGCATCGACTACTACACCCGGATGGAGCGCGGCAGGGAGACCAACCCCAGTCCCTCCGTCGTCGACGCCCTCGCCGCCGCGCTGCTGCTGGACGGCGACGAACGCGAGCACCTGCGTGATCTCGTCGCCCGCGCCGCCCGTACCCGGTCCGGGCCTTCCGAGGCGCCCGGCCGGGCCCTCGCACCCGGCGTCGAACGGCTGCTGGAGAGCATGCGCCCCCGCCCCCATCCCGCCCACGTGGTCGACCGCACGATGGAGCTGCTCGCCTGGAACCCCGGCGGACTGCGCCTGATGGCCGGGATGGCGGAGTGGCCCCCGGGCAGCGCAACATCGTCCGCTACCTCTTCCTGCACCCCGCCGCCCGCGCGCTGTTCGAGGACTGGGAGAACCAGATCCGCGGCTGCGTCGCCCGTCTGCGCACCCTCGCCGGCACCGAACCGGACGCCCCGGACCTCACCGGCCTCGTGGAGGAACTCCTGAGGAAGAGCCCGGACTTCGCGCGGCTGTGGGAGGACTACGACGTCTTGGGCAACACCACCGGCCGCAAGACCTTCCACCACCCCGAGGCCGGCGAGGTCACCTTCGGCTACCAGGGCATGGAGCTGGAAGGCACCCGCGGTCACCGCCTGGTCGCCTATCACGCCGAGCCCGGCACCGCGGAGTACGACGCCATGCTCCTGCTGGACGCGACCGCCAACGAGCCCGCCGCCGTCAGGAAACCGGAATCCCGCACTTCACGCTGACGACCGGGATCCGCGCACGCCTCAGTCGGGCACCGTGACCAGCACGCGGCCCCGGCTGCCGCCGTCGACGTGGTCGTGGGCCTTCGCGATCTCAAGCAACGGGTACAGCTCGCCGATGTCGGCCTTCAGGGCGCCGACGGCGGCCGCGGCGGTGAGGTCGCGGGCCGCCTGCCGCTTCGCCACGGCGGGGAAGTCGTCGCTGCCGAGCAGGCGCAGGGTGACGTTGGCGAACAGCAACGGCCAGAACCGCAGTTGAGGCCGGTCGTCGCGGGTGGCATAGGCGGCGATGACGGCGTCGTTCGCGACGACCGCGGTGTCGAGGTCCGCGTTGTCGGACAGGGAGACCTCGATGACACGGTCCACGCCGTTCGGGGCGTGCGACCGGATCGCTCCGGCGGGGTCGTCCTGGTCGAGGGCGACGGCGTGGGCGACCACGGCCGGGTCGACGCGGTCCAGGTCGCTCCAGCGGGTCACGGTGCCGATCACGGTCGCCCCGCCCCAGCGCGCGAGCTGCGCGGCCATCGAGCCGACGCCACCGAGCACGCCCTGCACGAGAACGATCCGGCCGTCGACGGGGCCGTCCGCGAAGACGGTGCGGTGGGCGGTGATCCCGGGGATGCCCAGGCTCGCGCCGAGGGTGTCGTCGAGGTGGTCGGGCAGGGGGACGGCCAGGTCACCGGGGACGACGGTGTACTGGGCTGCGGTGCCGAACGGCCGGTAGGACTGCGCGCCGTGGATCCACACCCGCTGTCCGAGGCGGCGGCGGTCGACGCCGTCGCCGACGGCGTCGACGACCCCGGCCGCGTCGCTGTGCGGGATCACCCGCGGGAAGGGCATGGACGAACCGAGCCAGCCGCGGCGCTTCTTCGTGTCGCCCGGATTCACCCCGCACACCCGGACCCGCACGCGCACCTCACCGGGATCGGGCCGCGGGTCGGGGAGTTCGCCCACCTGAAGCACTTCGGCGGCCGGCCCCTGCCGGTCGTACCAGGACGCGAGCATGCGCGACTCCTGTTCTCTCACGACGGACGTGCTCGTCGAGCCTATGCGGGCCGCGGGTGGGCGGCATGCGCGGAGTGCGGCTGCGGGATCAGACGTCCCCGTACGCCTCCCCGCCCAGTTCCAACGCGGCCGTTCCCGCGGTCGCGTCCGCGAGCCAGGCCCGGAAGGCCTCGACGTCGGCGTCCGGCAGGCCGATCTCGATCGTGACCGCCTCGCCGTAGCGCACGTCCCGCACCTGGCGGCCAGTCGCCCGCAGGTCGTTCTGCACCTTGCCGGCGCGCTGGTGGTCGACCGTCACCGTGGCCAGTCGGAAGCGGCGGCGGGTAAGGGTGCCGAGGGTGTCCAGGGCCTCGCCGACCGCTCCGCCGTAGGCCCGGATGAGCCCGCCGGCGCCGAGTTTGACGCCGCCGTAGTAGCGGGTGACGACGGCGACGACGTACCGCATGTCGCGGCGCAGCAGCATCTGGAGCATGGGGACACCCGCGGTGCCGCCGGGTTCGCCGTCGTCGCTCGCCTTCTGGATGGCGGCGTCGGCGCCGATGACGTAGGCGAAGCAGTTGTGCGTGGCGTCCGCGTGCCGCTTCCGGATGCCCGCGACGAAGTCCTGGGCCTCCTGCTCGGTGGCCGCCGGGGCGAGGGCGCACAGGAAGCGGGAGCGGTTGACCTCGGTCTCGTGCACGCCCGCGCGGGCCACTGTGCGGTACTCGTCCTGCATCGGGCCACCCTATGCGGGCTGATCCGCTTCCCGGTCCTCGGCCGACTCTCGGTCACTTCTCCCTGCCGCGCGCGACGATCACGTCCGTCAGCAGGGCCGTGCCCGGGGCGAGGTCCGACCAGGCGGCGCCGCGCCAGGCGAGCACGGCGGTCGCCGAGGTCGGGAACTTTCGTCGGACCTGGTCCAGAGCGTCGTCGAGGCTGTCCCCGGCGAGGTCGAGGACCAGTTCCTCCAGGCCGGGGTTGTGCCCGACGAGCAGGAGCGTGTCGACCTGTGCGGGCACCGCGTGCACGACGGCCAGCAGATCGGACACGTCCGCCGCGTACACCCCCGCCTCGAACCGCACCGGCGGCGGTGTCCCCCACTGCGCGGAGGCCAGCTCCCAGGTCTGCCGGGCGCGTACGGCGGTGGAGCACACGGCGAGGTCCGGCAGCAGGTCGGCCTCGGCGAGGGCCCGGCCGGCGGCCGGGGCGTCACGGCGGCCGCGCGGGGCGAGGGGGCGTTCGTGGTCGGGGACGCCCTCCGGCCAGGCGGACTTGGCGTGCCGCAGGACGAGCAGGTGACGCAGCGGGCCCGCTCCCGCCCGCGCGATCATGCCGGGGATCCCACGTCGCGGGTGAGTTCGAGACCCAGCAGCCGATCGGCGTAGGCGTACGTCTCGAAGCGGGCGCCTTCCGGCAGGTCCGAGGTCTCCACCCCACGCAGCACCCGGAGTACCGCGAGAATGTCCAGGTCGTCCTCCCAGGCGGTACGGAGCTCTCCGCGCACCTCCTCGGGAATCGCCCGCGACGGCGTGCGCGCCCAGTCGGCGACCGCACGCCGCCACCGTGCGAGGGTCTCGCGGGCCTCCCCCAGCGCGTCCGCGTCGAGCCGCACGGGCTCGCTCCGGGGCCGGGAGAGCAGCGCGAGGCGCACCTCGGCGGGGTCGGCGCCCTCCGGGATCGCGCCGGACGCGTGGTCCACGGGGCCGACGCGGATGCGGACCCCGTCGGGGGCGGTCCCGTTCTCGGCCACCACGTGGATGACCTGGGCCTCCCCGAGCCCTGACGAGACCTGCCGGCTGTCCTCGAACGGCCGGATGCCGAGGGCCGCCGCGGCCGCCCGCAGTTCGGCCTGCTGCCGCTCCCCCGTCAGCAGCGCCCAGACGGGCGTGCCGCCGAGTTCGAGGGCCCGGAACAGGACGTCGGCGACGAGCAGCACGCGCAGGGCGGTGGTGTCGCAGCCCGCCGCATGGGCCTGGACACGGGTCAGACCCCGGCGGGCGGGGGCGGGGTCGACGGGCTCGCCGGTTCGGGCGTCGATGATGCGCAGCACGAGGTGAGCGTAGGCGGGCGGACAGCACCGCGCCACCGCCTGACCGAACACGCGTTCAGGTCAGCGTGCCCAGAAACCGCACATGGGGCCGCTCCTCGGGCCCTTCCCGGGTCACGGCGGCCCGCACTCCGTACACCTCGGCGATGAGCCGCTCGGTCAGGACGTCGCCCGGGGTACCGCTCGCCACGACCCGGCCGGTGTGCAGGACGACCACCCGGTCGCAGTACATCGCGGCGAGGTTGAGGTCGTGCAGGGCGACGACGGTGGTGACCGGGAGGGCCGTGACCAGGGACAGCAGGTCGAGCTGGTGGTGGATGTCGAGGTGGTTGGTGGGTTCGTCGAGGAGGAGTTCGCGGGGTTCCTGGGCGAGCGCGCGGGCGATCTGGACCCGCTGGCGTTCACCGCCCGACAGGGTGTGCCAGGGCTGGTCGGCGCGGTCGGTGAGCCCGGCGCGGTCCAGGGCCGACCGTACGGCCGCCTCGTCGTGCGCGGCGGCGGGCGTCCAGGCGCGGCGGTGCGGGACGCGTCCGAGCCGTACCACGTCCAGGACCGTCAACTCGACCTGGGTGTCGGCCTGTTGCTCGACCACGGCGAGCCGTCGGGCGACCTCGCGGCGGGGCAGGCCGGCCAGAGGGGTGCCGTCGAGCGTGACGACGCCGGCGCTCGGGCCGAGCAGGCCGGCCAGCAGGCGCAGCAGGGTGGACTTGCCGGAGCCGTTGGGGCCGAGCAGGCCGACGGTGGAGCCCTGGTCGGGCGCGAGGGTGACGCCGTCCAGGATGAGGCGGCCGTCGGCTCGGCGGCTCACCCGGTCGGCGCGCAGGCCCTCGGCTGTGGCGGCGGGCGCGTCGGACTCCGTGCGCAGGGTCTCCTTCACCGCACCCTCCGCGTCCGGTACAGCACCGCCACGAAGGCCGGCACTCCGATCAGGGACGTCACGACCCCCACCGGCACCTCCTGCGGGTCGAGGACCGTGCGGGCCAGCGTGTCGACCCACACCAGGAAGACCGCCCCGGCCAGCGCGGTGACCGGCAGCAGCCGGGCGTGGCCCGGCCCGACCAGGGCGCGGGCGGCGTGCGGCAGCACCAGGCCAACGAAGCCGATGGCCCCCGCCGAGCTGACCAGCGCGGCCGTGAGCAGGGCCGTGACGCACAGCAGCGCCAGACGGGTGCGGGCCACCGACACCCCGAGGGCCGCCGCCGCGTCCTGCCCGAAGGCGAAGGCGTCGAGGGTGCGGGCGTACGACAGGCACACCACCAGGGCCACGGCCAGAACGGCGAAGCACACCCACACGTCGGTCCAGCCCGCCCCGCCGAGCGAGCCGAGGAGCCAGAAGAGGACGCCCCGGGTGGTCTCGGCGTCGGCCGCGGTCATCACGACGAACGAGGTCAGCGCGGAGAAGAGCTGCATGGCGGCGACCCCGGCGAGGACGACCAGGTCGGTGCTGCCGCCGAGGGTGTGGCTGAGGAAGAGCACGAGCGCGAAGGACACCAGGGCGCCGAGGAAGGCGCCCGCCGGGACGGACACCGCGCCCCCGCCGACGCCCAGCACGACCACCAGCACGGCCCCGGTCGACGCGCCCGAGGACACCCCGAGGACGAAGGGGTCGGCGAGCGGGTTGCGCAGCAGCGACTGCATCACCGCCCCGCACACGGCGAGTCCGGCGCCGCACACGGCCGCGAGGAGCGTGCGCGGCAGCCTGAGCTGCCACACGATGCCGTCCCGGATCGGCGTCAACCCCGAGGTACCGAGGCCCAGATGGGCCGCGACGACGGACCACACGTCTGCGACCCGGATGTCGGCCGGGCCGATGGTGATGGCGACGGCGAGGGAGCAGCACAACAGGAGCGTCCCGGCCGCACCGAGCAGGACCGCCCGGGCGGTCACTTCACGAGCCCGAACTCGCGCAGGCCCGCCGCGACCCGCTCCACGCCCTCGATCGTGCGGATGGTCGGGTTCATGGCCTGCCCGCTGAGCAGGACGTACCGCCGGTGCCGGACGGCGGTCATGTTCCTGGTGACCGGGTCGGACTCCAGGAAGGCGATCTTCTTCCGGGCCGACTCGGCGGTCTGCGACCTGCGGGTCAGGTCGCCGATGACGAGGACGTCGGGGTCGCGGTCGGCGACCGTCTCCCAGTTGATCTGCGGCCATTCGTCGTGCGTGTCGTCGAAGACGTTCTTGGCGCCCAGGGTGCGCGTGATGACACCGGGAGCGCCGCAGCAGCCCGCCATGTAGGGCGACTCGGAGTTGGCGAACCAGTACAGAAGAGTCACGTCGGAGGCGTCGATGCCGGACGTGGCCCTCGCCATCCTCGCCTTGAGGTCTCCGACGAGCTTCTCGCCCCGCTCCTCCACCCCGAACACGGCGGCCAGGTCACGTACTTCGCCGTAGACGGCGTCGGCGGTGAGGGGCTCGGACCGTGCGCCGTCCCCGTCGCCGGAGTTGTCCTTGCCTGCGCAGTCGGACGGGGAGACGTACGTGGGCACGCCGAGCTTCTCGAACTGCTCCCGCGAGGCCACGCCCCCCTTGCCCAGCGTGGAGACGAAGGAGGCGGCGACGAAGTCCGGCTCGGCGTCCAGGACGCGCTCGAAGGAGGGGTTGTTGTCGGCGATCCGCTCCACCTGCGCGTTCGCCTTCTCCAGCCCCTTCATCACGGGGTCGGTCCAGGTCGCCGTCCCCGCCATACGGTCGGCGAGGCCGAGGGAGAGCATGATCTCGGTGGTGCCCTGGTTGAGGGAGACGGCACGCTCGGGCGGGGCCTCGACACGTACCGTACGGCCGCAGTTGTCGAGGCTGACCGCGGCCTTCGCGGCGGATGTGCCGGCGTCGCCGCAGCCGGCCAGGAGCAGGGTTCCGGCGGCGAGCAGGGCGGAGGGACGGGCAAGACGTGCTGTTTGCACGGAAGTTGGTCCTCGATCGTCGAGGGCTCGAACGCGGAGCCCGGTCGTACGGTGCTCCCCCGCCGTACGTCACCGCGAGGGCCGCCAGCAGGTCTTCGGACTCGGGATCATCCGGTCGGGGCGCCTTCCCAGACGACATACGCGTCGTCCAGTGGCCGAGGCTCCGCCCGTCACCCTCACCGCTGCGCGTCAGCTCCGGATTCGCACCGGATTCCCTGACCCACGTGTCATGGGTTCGACTGGCCTCGGCAAGCTATCACGGCGGGGAATCCCCGGTCGCGGCGCGCTGTTGTGCCAGAGGTCAGGGCGTTCGCGAACCCTTAGGAGACCCACGGTGTACGGCGACGAGGCAACGGTCCGCAAGATCCTCACCGGGCTGGGCGACACCTGGGCCGTGGTCGGCCTGTCGTCGAACCGGCAGCGCGCCGCGTACGGCGTGGCCGAGGTGCTCCAGCGCTACGGCAAGCGGGTCGTGCCGGTGCACCCCAAGGCGGAGACGGTGCACGGGGAGCAGGGGTACGCCTCGCTCGCGGACATCCCCTTCGACGTGGACGTCGTCGACGTGTTCGTGAACAGCGACCTCGCCGGGGCGGTCGCCGACGAGGCGGTGGCGAGGGGCGCGCAGGCGGTCTGGTTCCAGCTCGGGGTCATCGACGAGGCCGCGTACGACCGCACCCGGGCCGCGGGCCTGGAGATGGTGATGGACCGGTGCCCGGCGATCGAGATCCCCCGCCTGGGCTGACGGAAGGGCTCGCCACCGGCGCGCTGCCGCATAACGACGTCAGGCGGCCGGGCCGGGCAACTGCCACGGCTCGCCGTACGGCACCGACCGGGTCGGGCGGCGCCACGAAGGACACCGTGCTGCTGCCCGGCAGCGCGTTCATGTGGGACCGAGGGGTTCGCAGGGGACGGCGAGGAGCCGGTGCGGGCGGTGCGGCTCGACGCGTTCCGCATCGACGTGTACGCGGTCACCGACAACACCGCCCGCGTCATCCGCGGTGGCTGCCACATGTGCCACGCGTCCTGCTGAAACCACTACCGCGTGGCCGGCAGGAGTGCCCACACCCCTGACACCTTCCGTGGTCACGCGGGTTTCCGCTGCGTCCGGATTCCTGCGACTCTCCGGGAACTCACCGACATAATGTTCGGGTGACCTCCACCGCTGCTCCCAACTCCGTTGCCCCGCAACGCTTTCCGGTCGTCGTCGTGGGCGCCGGGCCCGCCGGGCTCACCGTCGGCAACATCCTGCGGGCCGCCGGCGTCGACTGTCTCGTGCTGGAGACGGAGACGCGCGAGTTCATCGAGCAGCGGCCGCGGGCGGGCGTCATCGAGGAGTGGGCCGTGCGCGGGCTTCAGCAGCGTGGCCTCGCGGACGTCCTGTTGGAGCGGGCACAGCTGCACACCGAGTGCGAGTTCCGGTTCGGCGGTGAGCGCTTCCGGTTCTCGTACGTGGAGCTGACGGGGACGCACCACTTCGTCTACCCACAGCCGTTGCTGGTGACGGACCTGGTGCGCGAGTACGCGGACGTGCGGGGCGGCGAGGTGCGGTTCGGCGTGCGGGACGTCCAGCTGCACGACCTGGACACCGACCGGCCCTCGGTGTCGTACGTCCGCGCGGAGACGGGCGAGCGGGAGGTCGTCGAGTGCGACTTCGTCGCGGGCTGCGACGGGGGACGCGGGGTGACCCGTGGCGCCCTTCCCCAACACGCGCACATCTCCCGGCACGACTACGGCATCGGCTGGCTGGCGCTGCTCGCCGAGGCCCCTCCGTCCAACGACTGTGTCGTGTTCGGCATCCACCCGAACGGCTTCGCCGGGCACATGGCCCGCAGCCCCGAGGTGACCCGGTACTACCTGGAGTGCCCGCCCGGCGACGACCCGGAGAACTGGTCGCACGAACGCGTCTGGTCGCAGCTCCAGGAGCGGCTCGCGGCCACCGGCGTCGGTCCGCTCACCGAGGGACGGTTGATCGAGAAGCGCGTCCTGGACATGCACAGCTACGTCGTCGAACCCATGGTGTTCGGCCGGCTCTTCCTGGCCGGGGACGCCGCCCACCTGACCGCCCCCATCGCGGCGAAGGGCATGAACCTCGCCCTGCACGACGCCTTCCTCCTCGGCGACGCCCTCGCCGGGTACCTCACGAAGGGCGACGAGACCGGTCTGGACGGTTATTCGGAGGCGTGCCTGCGGCGGGTGTGGGACTACCAGGAGTTCTCGCAGTGGCTCTCCGAGGTCTACCACGGCACCTCGTCGGGCGACGCCTACCGTGCGGGCACCACCTTCGCCCGACTCCGCCGCCTGTTCACCTCGCCCGCCGCCGGGGCGGCCTTCGCCGAGCAGTACCTCGGTACGGCCACCGCGTACTGACCCGTTCCGGCCGGGCGCGTCAGTCGTGCGGCGGCCGGTCGCTGAGCCGGTGGTCCGCCACGTTCAGCGCCTCGTCCACCAGTCGGCGCAGATGGCCGTCGGGCAGCGAGTAGACCACCCGGCGGCCCTCCTTGCGGGTGTTCACCAGCCCCGCCAGCCGCAGCCTGGCCAGGTGCTGGCTGACGGCCGGCCGGGCCGCCCCGCACGCCTCCGTGAGCGTCGTGACGTCGGCCTCTCCCGCGGCCAGCGCGTGCAGCAGGGTGAGCCGGGTCCGGTCGCCGAGCAGGGCGAGCAGTTCGGCGGCGAGCGCGAACTGTTCCTCGCCCGGGGTGCGCGGGTGCGCATCGTTCGCAGGTGATAGGTGCATGCGTGCGCTCATACGCACATAATGGCCTCGTGGGCGTCGCGCGTCCACTCCCGGCGCATGGAAGGGGATCCACGTGAGCGACCGGCACGACCATGAACACGGGCACGGACACGGGCACGGGCACAGGCACAGGCAGGAGGCTGGGCGCGGACATGGACATGAACGCGGCCACGACCACGGGCATGCCCGCCCGCACGACCCTCACGAGCACCCACACCCACACCCCCATCCCTCACGCCGACTGCGCCACCGCCTCACCCACCTCCTCACCCCCCACTCCCACGAGACCGCCGACAAGCTCGACTCAGCCCTGGAGTCCTCGGCACGCGGCATGCGGGCCTTGTGGATCTCGCTGGCGGTGCTGGGCGCGACGGCCCTGGCGCAGGCGTTCGTGGTGGCAGTCTCCGGTTCGGTCGCGCTGCTCGGCGACACGGTGCACAACACCGCGGACGCGCTGACCGCCGTACCGCTCGGGATCGCGTTCGTGCTGGGCCGGCGCGCGGCGACCCGCCGCTTCACCTACGGCTACGGCCGCGCCGAGGACCTCGCGGGCATCGCGATCGTGCTGACGATCGCCGCGTCGGCGGCCTTCGCGGGATGGGTGGCGGTGGACCGGCTGCTCGATCCGCGGCCCGTCGAGCACGTGTCGGCGGTCGCGGTGGCCGCACTGGTCGGTTTCGCGGGCAACGAGTGGGTGGCCCGCTACCGGATCCGGGTAGGCCGCGACATCGGCTCGGCCGCGCTGGTCGCGGACGGGCTGCACGCCCGGACGGACGGTTTCACGTCCCTGGCCGTCCTGCTGGGCGCGGGCGGCTCGGCCCTCGGGTGGCAACTGGCCGACCCCGTCGTGGGGTTGGCGATCACGGCCGCCATCACGCTGGTGCTGCGGGACGCGGCGCGCGAGGTGTTCCGGCGGGTGATGGACGCCGTCGACCCGGCCCTCGTGGACCGGGCCGAGCAGGCCCTGCGGGAGGTGGCAGGGGTGCGGGAGGTGGGCGAGCTGCGGCTGCGCTGGATCGGGCACCGGCTGCGCGCCGAGGTGGCGGTCGTGGTGGACGGCGAGGCGACCGTACGCCAGGCGCACGGCATCGCCGTGGAGGCCGAACACGCCCTGCTGCACGCCGTCCCGCGCCTCACCGCGGCCCTGGTGCACGCCGATCCGGCACCGGTGCCGGGCGAGGCGGATCCTCACCACGCCCTCGCCCACCACGGGGCGGCCTGAGCGTCAGGCGACCCCCAGCCCTTCCAGTACCACGGCACCCGGCACCTCCGCGAACGCCTTCCCCGGCACCAGCAGCTTGCCGCGCCGCCGTCCGCTGCCCACCAGGACGTACGGCAGGTCGACGACGGCGGAGTCCACCAACACGGGCCAGTCCTCGGGCAGTCCGATCGGAGTGATGCCGCCGTACTCCATGCCGGTCTCCCCCGTCGCCGTGTCCATCGAGGCGAACGAGGCCTTGCGGGCACCGAGTTGGCGGCGGACGACGCCGTTGACGTCGACCCGGGTGGTGGAGAGCACCACGCACGCGGCCAGGGTGCTCTCGCCGCCGCGCTTGCCCGCGACGACGACGCAGTTCGCCGACTGCTCCAGCAGTTCGCGGCCGTAGTGCTCCACGAAGACGGCGGTGTCGGCCCACTGCGGGTCGGTGTCGACGTAGACGATCTGCTCGGCGGGGACGCTGCCGTTCCAGCGGCGTACGGCGTCGGCGACCGGGTGGGTCAGCTCGTCGAGGCAGTCGGGGGCCGGGGTGGCACGGTCGAAGTGTCCGATGGGTGCGTCCATGCCCGCACGCTAACAAAACCGACCGGGCCGTCTCAGTGCACGGGCGGGACGGAGACGGCCATCAGCATCCGCATCGGAACGTCGCCCTGATTGCCGTACGTGTGCGGGGTGTTGGCCTCGAAAGAGGCGGTCGCGCCCGCCGGGACGCGGTACTCCACACCGTCCACGGTGAGCGTCAGCTCACCCTCGGTGACGTGGAGCAGCTCGGCGGTGCCGGTGGGGTGCGGGTCGGAGGAGCTGTTCTCGCCCGGCATCAGCCGCCAGTCCCACAGCTCCAGCGGGCCGGGGGCCTCGGTTCCGGCGAGGAGGAGGTTGTAGCTGCCGGCGTCGGTGTGCCACAGCCGTACGGCCTGCTCGGCGGGGACGACCCGGACCTTCGGCCCCTGTTCGTAGTCAAGCAGGGTGGTGATGCTGATCCCCAGCGCGTCGCCGATCTTCACGACCGTGCCGAGGCTGGGGTTGGTGCGGGACTGCTCGATCTGGATGAGCATGCCGCGGCTGACTCCGGCCCGGGCGGCGAGCACGTCGAGGGTGAAGCCGCGCACCGCGCGCCAGTGCTTGACGTTGCGCGCCAGGGACTGGGTCAGCAGGTCGAGGTCCGACACGTTCCGTCCAACATCTAGTCCAATATTATGAATGACAGAGTTCAGTTCACTGAACTACCTTGGGGGTGCACCCGATCGTTCACCGAACTGTACTGCGAGGTCACCGTGACAGCACTCTTCGCCCTGGCCACCAGCCTGTTGTGGGGCGTGGCCGACTTCGGCGGCGGACTGCTGACCCGGCGCACCCCGGCGCTGACGGTGGTGGTCGTCTCACAGAGCGTCGCGGCGGCCGTGCTCGGCGCGGTCGTCGTGGCCACCGGCGGCTGGAGCGAGACCGGTCCGCGTCTGTGGTTCGCGGTCGCCGCCGGCGTGGTGGGGCCGGTCGCCCTGCTCTGCTTCTACAAGGCGCTCGCGCTCGGCCCGATGGGCGTCGTCTCCCCGCTCGCCACCCTGAGCGTCGCCGTTCCCGTGGGCGTGGGCCTCTTCCTCGGCGAGCGTCCGGGGGTCGTACAGGTCGCGGGCATCGCGGTCGCCGTGGCCGGTGTCGTCCTCGCGGGCGGACCGCAGCTGCGGGGCGCGCCCGTACAGCGTCGCACCATCCTCCTGACCCTGGTCGCCGCGCTCGGTTTCGGCACGGTCTTCGCGCTCATCGCGGAGGCCTCGACGACCGTCACGGGCCTGTTCCTCGCCCTGTTCGTGCAGCGCGTGACCAATGTGGCCGTGGGCGGCGCCGCCCTGTACGTCTCCGTGAAGCGTGGTGCCGACGCCCTCCCGGAGGGCGGCTTCCCCTGGGCCTCACTGCCGGCGCTCGCCTTCGTCGGCCTCGCGGACGTCGCGGCGAACGGTACGTACTCCGTCGCCGCCCAGCACGGCCCGGTCACCGTGGCCGCCGTCCTCGCCTCGCTCTACCCGGTGGTGACCGCCCTGGCCGCGCGCGGCTTCCTCCGCGAACGACTGCGGGCTGTCCAGGCGGCGGGAGCGGGACTGGCCCTGGTGGGCACGCTGCTCCTGGCGACGGGCTGAGTCCTCGGTCAGTCCAGCTCGGCGAGCTTCGCCGCCGTCTCGTCGTCCAGGCCCGCCAGTCTGCGCAGCTGTTCCGGGGTGACTCCCTCGGGAATCGGCACCGGTGCCGGCGTCCTGAGCGGCGGCTGCCAGCCGTCGCCGGGAGTCCAGCGCCGTACGACCCGGGCGGGCGCCCCCGCCACGACGGCGTGGTCGGGCACCACACCGCGGACCACCGCTCCGGCGGCGACGACCACGTTCCGCCCGATCCGCGCGCCGGGCAGGATCACCGCCCCCGTCCCGATCCAGCAGCCCGGCCCGATCTCCACCGGCTCCATCCGGGGCCACTGCTTGCCGATCGGCTCGTGCGGGTCGTCGTAGGAGTGGTTCGTGGACGTGACGTACACATACGGCCCGAAGTAGCAGTCGCTGCCGATGGTGACCGTCGTGTCGGCGATGACATGACTGCCCCGGCCGAGGACGACTCCGTCCCCGATGCGCAGGATCGGGTCGGGGCCGAGGTCGAGGTCGGGCATCAGACCGGCGGTCAGGGTGACCTGTTCGCCGACGATGCAGTGCGCCCCGAGGTGGATCCAGGCTTCACCGAAGACCGTGCCGAGCGGGAAGGCCAGCCGGGTGCCCGTGCCGAGCGCGCCGAAGCGGAACCGTCCCGGGTGTTCGGCGGTGACAGAGCCGGTGCGCTGCACCCAGGCCCAGCCCGCGTGCACGGCCCGCTGCGCGAGGCCGCGCGACCATGATGAGAACGTGTTCCTGCGCTTCGACACGCGCTCACCGTACTCAGCGTGACGTGGCCCCATGAGGGCGAGGGGCTGTGATCTTCACCCCACCCGGTGGCGTACCGTGCCGGTGTTGTCGACGAGGAGGAGAGGGCGATGGGGCAGAGGGCGTTGATCACGGGCATCGGCGGCAAGGAACCGAACATCCACGAGGAGGCCTTCGTGTCGCCCACGTCCTCGGTGATCGGCGACGTGACGCTGGAGGCGGGCGCGAGCATCTGGTACGGCGCCGTGGTCCGAGGCGATGTCGAGCGGATCTCCGTCGGGGCCCGGAGCAACATCCAGGACAACTGCACGCTGCACGCCGACCCCGGTTTCCCCGTCACCATCGGGGAGCGGGTCTCCGTCGGTCACAACGCCGTGGTCCACGGAGCGACAGTCGGGGACGACTGCCTGATCGGCATGGGCGCGACGGTCCTCAACGGCGCGGTGATCGGGGCAGGTTCCCTGGTAGCCGCGCAGGCGTTGGTGCCGCAGGGCATGCGGGTACCCCCCGGCTCACTCGTCGCGGGCGTCCCCGCGAAGGTGAGGCGGGAGCTGACGGAGGAGGAGCGCCAAGGCGTCACGCAGAACGGCACGCTGTACGCGGACCTGGCGAAGGCGCACAGCGAAGTGCATCAGGACTGAGCGTCAGTCGACGGCCGGAACGGGTTCGGGCTCGGGCTCGGGCTCGGCCGTCTGCTTCTCCGCCGTCGCCTTCTTCGCCTTGCGCTTCAGCACCAGCATCGAGGTGAGCCCCACCAGCACCGCCGCCACGAGCCCCAGCCACGAGAACCGCTTCAGCCACGACTCGGCGACGATCCCGACGTAGTAGATGACGGCCGTCGTGCCGCCCGCCCACAGGATCCCGCCGAACACGTTGGCGATCAGGAACTTCCAGTACGGCATCCGCAGCACGCCCGCGAGCGGCCCGGCGAAGATCCGCAGCAGGGCGACGAAGCGGCCGAAGAAGACCGCCCACATGCCCCACTTCTCGAAGGACCGCTCGGCGGTGGCGATGTGTCCCTCGCTGAAGTGCTTGGGGAACTTCTTGCCGAGCCAGGCCAGCAGCGGGCGTCCGCCCTTGCGGCCGATGGCATAGCCGATGGAGTCGCCGACGATCGCGCCGACGCTGGCGCACACGCCGAGGATCACCGGGTCGATGCCCGCGTGCTGCGAGGACATCAGGGCGGCCGACACCAGGATGATCTCGCCGGGCAGCGGGATGCCCAGGCTCTCCAGTCCGATGACGATTCCCACGAGGGCGTAGACGGCGACCGCGGGCACCGTGTCGAGCCAGTCCTGGACGTGCAACGCCGGTTCCTCCGATTCGCGTCACTGCATTCTCGGCGTGCGCCGGTCAACAGGCACACGGCGGGAAGCCTACCGGGTCACCGGGACGCCTCGGCGCCCCACGGGTCGCACTGGTGTTCCCGGCTCGCGGTGTCACGCACGACCTTGCCGCCCCGGGACAACGAAGGGGCCACCCCGGCGGGGTGACCCCTGGGCCGTCCGCGACCCTCCGACGACCCGACCAGGGCCTGTCCGGCGGATCACGCCGCAGACGCGGGGGCGGGGACGCCCGGAGTCGGGCGTGGGAGCCCCCGCCCGAGTAGGGCCATGGGGGCCGGGGGTTTTTGGGCGGGAATA
>NZ_JBHXSG010000059.1:0-55425 GCF_042714835.1 Streptomyces sp. NPDC058678
GCCCGCTGGGCATCAGTCAACGACAACGGCGGAATCTTCGGACCCGGACGACTCATACCGAACCAACGACGAACCTTCGACTCAGGTCACTAGGGTGCCGTCATGGAGATCATCAGGATCAGGGAGGGCGGGCCCGACGACATCCCCGCGATACTCGGCATGCTCGACAGCAGCGTGGAGTGGCTGGTCTCGCAGGGGCGCACCGGACAGTGGGGGACGAAGCCGCTGTCCGAGAGCCCGAAGACGGTGGAGTCGGTCGCCCGGTACATGGACGAGGGCGACGTGTTCATCGCCGAGGTCGAGGGGGTGCCGGCCGCCACCCTCACCCTCACCGACTCGGCCGGCGCCTACCTGTCCCACCTCACACCCCCCGGCGAGCCCGAGCGGTACATCCACTGGCTCGCTTCCGACCGCCGCTTCAAGGGGCACGGCGTGGGCAGCGCCCTGCTCGCGCACGCGGTCGAGGAGACCAGGCGGGCGGGCGTCTCGCTGCTGCGGGTGGACTGCTACGCCGGCGACGACGGCAAGCTCGTCCGCTACTACGAGAGCAACGGCTTCACCCGCACCGAGGCGTTCACGGTCGGGGACGGCAAGTGGCCTGGGCAGGTACTGGCCCGGAGGGTCTGAGCCCTCCGGGTTCCAGTGGGGCCTACGACGGGGCGTACGACGCTCAGGCCGCCGCGGCCAGCTTCTCCCGCTCCCGCGGCACGAACCGCACCTGCGGGTGTCCGCGGTTCCAGCCGACCGACAGCCGCAGGTTGCCGACGCGGGCCAGAACCAGGCCGATCGTCACGGCCGCGACGGCCGAGACGGCACCGCCTGCCGCCATACCCGCCCGGACGCCGTACGCGTCCGTGATCCAGCCGGCGATGGGTGCGCCCACCGGCGCTCCGCCCATGAACACCATCATGTACAGGGCCATCACCCGGCCTCGCATGGCCGGGTCGGTGCTCAGTTGGACACTGCTGTTGGCAGTGACGTTCACGGTCATGCCGAACATGCCGATCGGGGCCATGAGCAGGGCGAACAGCCACAGGGAGGGGGCGGTCGCGGCCACCAGCTCCATCGCGCCGAAGGCCACCGCACCCGCGACCAGCACGCGCAGCCGGGCGGTGCCGCGTCGCGCCGCGAGCAGCGCGCCCGCCAGGGAGCCCACCGCCATCAGCGTGTTGAAGAGGCTGTAGGCGCCGGCGCCCGCGTGGAAGACGTCGTCGGCGAAGGCCGAGAGGTAGACGGGGAAGTTGAAGCCGAAGGTGCTGACGAAGCCGACCAGGACGATGGTCCAGATCAGCTCCGGGCGTCCGGCGACGTAGTGCAGGCCTTCTCGCAGCTGACCCTTCCCGCGCGGGGCCCGCTCGACGACGCGCAGGTCGCGTGAGCGCATCAGCAGCAGGCCGGCGAGGGGGGCGACGAAGGACAGGCCGTTGAAGAGGAACGCCCAGCCGGTACCGACGCCGGTGATCATCACGCCGGCCACGGCGGGGCCGACCAGCCGGGCCGACTGGAAGTTCGCGGAGTTGAGGCTGACCGCGTTCTGCAGTTGGTCGGGGCCGACCATCTCGGAGACGAAGGTCTGGCGGGCCGGATTGTCCAGGACGGTCGCGAGGCCCACGGCGAAGGCGGCGACGTAGACGTGCCAGACCTGGACCTGGCCGGAGAGGGTGAGGACGGCGAGCGCGATGCCGGTGAGCGCCATCGCCGACTGGGTGAACAGCAGCGTGCGGCGCTTGGGCAGACGGTCGACGAGAACGCCGCCGTAGAGGCCGAAGAGCAGCATCGGCAGGAACTGCAGGGCGGTCGTGACGCCGACGGCGGTGGCGGAGCCGGTGAGGCTGAGCACCAGCCAGTCCTGGGCGATGCGCTGCATCCAGGTGCCGATGTTGGAGACGACCTGGCCCATGAAGAACAGGCGGTAGTTCCTGACCCTCAGGGAGCTGAACATGGACGAGCGCTTGGGATCGGACAGGGAGTCGTGGGTGGTCGGTGCGGGGGCGGAGTCTGCTCCGGGTCCCGAACTCAAAGGGTCGCCTCCTTGTGAACGCTGCTTACAGGTGTGCGAGCTTCTCCAGGACGGGGGCGGCGGCGCGGAGTTTCGCCCACTCGTCCTCGTCCAGGCCGTCGACCAGGGTGGCCAGGAAGAGGTTCCGCTTGCGGCGGCTCTCCTCGAGCATCGCCTCGGCCTGCTCGGTCTTCGTGACGACCTTCTGCCGCCGGTCCTCGGGGTGCGGCTCCAGTCGGACCAGTCCCTTGGCCTCCAGCAGCGCCACGATGCGGGTCATCGACGGTGGCTGGACGTGCTCCTTGCGGGCGAGTTCGCCCGGGGTGGCCTTGCCGTGGAGGGACAGGGTGCCGAGCACCGACATCTCGGTCGGGCTCAGCGACTCGTCGACCCGTTGGTGCTTGAGGCGACGGGAGAGCCGCATCACGGCGGAGCGCAGGGAGTTCACGGCGGCAGCGTCGTCGCCATGGGTTAGGTCCGGCATCTCTTTAGCATAACTCATTACCCTCGCTAAACAAGCTGGCGCGCGCACGGATTCCCGTGACGCCCGCCACTGAAACCCGATCATCACCCGTACGAGTGAGTGGGCAGCGGAAAGTGAACGCCGCCCCGGCCCGCCCGCGAACCTCTGTTCATGGGGACCAGTGTGCTCAGCCTGCGGATAGACGGGGAGCTGCTCGAGCGGCTCCGGGACCATGCGGCGAAAAGGGGGATGAGCGTCCAGGACTACGTGGTCCGGACGCTCGTTCGCGACGACTTCGACGAGCGGTTCCAGTCCGCCGTCGAGGAGACGGAGAAGTTCTACGGGGTCACGTGACCCGCTCGGCTCAGGTGAGACCCAGCGCCGGCATCAGGTAGTAGAACGCGAACACCGCGGACACCACGTACATCGCCGCCGGGATCTCCCTGCCGCGGCCGACCGCCAGGCGCAGCACCACGAAGGTGATGAAGCCCATGCCGATGCCGTTGGTGATCGAGTAGGTGAACGGCATCATCACCATCGTCACGAAGGCCGGGATCGCGAGGGTGTGGTCGGCCCAGTCGATCTCCTTGACCGAGCCGGACAGGATCAGGAAGCCGACCGCGAGCAGGGCCGGGGTGGCGGCCTGGGACGGGACCATCGTGGCGATGGGCGTGAGGAAGAGCGCCACGGTGAAGAGCCCGCCGGTGACGACGTTCGCGAAGCCGGTCCGTGCCCCCTCGCCGACGCCGGCCGTGGACTCCACGAAGGCGGTGGTGGCGGAGGAGGAGCTCGCGCCACCGGCGGCGACGGCGAGACCGTCGACGAAGAGGACCTTGTTGATGCCGGGCATCTGGCCCTGGGCGTCGGTCAGCCTGGCCTCGTCACTGACGCCCATGATCGTGCCCATCGCGTCGAAGAAGCACGACAGCAGCACGGTGAAGACGAAGAGGACGCCGGTCAGTACGCCGACCTTCGCGAAGCCGCCGAAGAGGCTGACCTCGCCGATCAGGCCGAAGTCCGGGGCGGCGACGGGGTTGCCGGGCCACTTGGGCGTGGTCAGACCCCAGGAGGGGATGTCCGCGACCGCGTTGATGATCACCGCGAGGACGGTCATCGTGACGATCGAGATGAGGATCGCGCCCGAGACCTTGCGGACGATGAGGGCCAGGGTCAGCAGCGCGCCGAGGACGAAGACGAGCACCGGCCAGCCGTTGAGGTGACCGTCGCCACCGAGCTGGAGGGGGACGGTGGTCCGGGCGACGTCCGGGATGCGGGAGACGAAGCCGGAGTCAACGAGGCCGATCAGCATGATGAACAGGCCGATGCCGATGGAGATGGCCTTGCGGAGGCTGTAGGGCACGGCGTTCATCACGCGCTCGCGCAGACCGGTGGCGACGAGGATCATCACGATGAAGCCGGCCAGGACAACCATGCCCATGGCGTCCGGCCAGGACATCCGGGGTGCGAGCTGGAGCGCGACGACCGAGTTCACACCGAGGCCGGCGGCGAGCGCGATCGGGACGTTGCCGACGACGCCCATGAGCAGGGTGGTGAACGCCGCCGTCACGGCCGTCGCCGTGACCAGCTGGCCGTTGTCGAGCTGGTGCCCGTACATGTCCTTCGCGCTGCCGAGGATGATCGGGTTCAGCACGATGATGTAGGCCATCGCGAAGAAGGTGGCGAAACCGCCCCGGACCTCCCGGGACAGCGTGCTGCCGCGCTCGGAGATCCGGAAGTGGCGGTCGAGGGCGCCGTGGCCGGACGTGCCGCCCGGCTGCTGGGGCGCGGGAACCTTGGCGGGGGCCGAGGTGGACATGCGTGACCTCATCACCGGTGGCCCTCCCCCAGGAGACCTTTGGTGTTTCGTACGAAGAGAAGTGGCCGGACAAAAACAGGTTCAGTATGAACATATGACCCGGTCGGCGCCATCTCCGCGCGTAGACCTGATCGCCTCGTAAGCTGTCCCCATGGAGAAGTGGACCCCCGAGCACGAGGCGCCGGAGCCCCTGGAGGGCCCCATCGTCCCCACCATCGTTGGCGGCACGATCCTCTGGTTCGTCCTCTTCCTGGTACAGCTCCCCTTCTACGGCTGGTTCGACGACCACGGCCACACCTGGTGGGTCTGGACCTGCCTGGCCGGAGCCGGCCTGGGCCTGATCGGCATCTGGTACGTCCGGAAGCGGGACGCGGCGATCAAGCGGGCGGCGCCGTCCGAGACAACCTCGGCCGACTAACCCCCCACTGGGGGCTCCGCCCCCAGACCCCCGACCTATGCCCACCCACCACCCGACTCGGTCGGCCGAACGCTCAGCCACCCCCTCAGCCCGTCCGGCGTTTGAGGACGAGGCCCTCCGGGCCGAAGCGGGGTCTGGGGCACGGCCCCAGCGGGGTGCAGGGGCGGAGCCCCGCAAGCCGTGACACGGACGCGGCCACCACCCGGACCCACGAGCCGAGCCCCGCCACGGGTGCAGGGGACGCAGTCCCCGCCGAGGTGCAGGGGCAGCGCCCCGCAAGTCGCGACGCGCACCCGCCACCACCCGGACCCACGAGCCGAGCCCCGCCACGGGTGCAGGGGACGCAGTCCCCGCCGAGGTGCAGGGGCAGCGCCCCGCAAGTCGCGACGCGCACCCGCCACCACCCGGACCCACGAGCCGAGCCCCGCCACGGGTGCAGGGGACGCAGTCCCCGCCGGGGCTCAGGGGCAGCGCCCCTGGCGGGGTCGAAGGGGCGGAGCCCCTGCGGATGGGACGGGTAGGGGCGGCGGGGGCGAGGAAAGCCCCGCGCCCACCGACGGCGCCGCTGCTGCCGAGTGACCACGCCCCCCCGTAGTACTACGGCACCACTCCCCCTCCCCCGCCCTCATCCCCAAGTCGGATCTTCCGCCCACTCACCGGGTGAAGCCGTAAATCCGCACGTACCGTCGAATGCATGACGCACATCGACGCGGGCGCCGAACTGGATCCGGCACACCCGACGACGGTTACGGCCGCGGCGACCGGACTGACCGCGGCCGAGGTCGCCGAGCGGGTCGCGCGAGGGCAGGTCAACGACGTGCCGGTGCGCAGCAGCCGGTCCACCGTCGAGATCGTCCGTGCGAACGTGTTCACCCGGTTCAACGCGATCATCGGCGTGCTGTGGGTGATCATGATGTTCGTCGCGCCGTTCCAGGACAGCCTGTTCGGCTACGTGATCCTCGCCAACACGGGCATCGGCATCATCCAGGAGTGGCGGGCGAAGAAGACCCTGGACTCGCTGGCCGTGATCGGGGAGGCCCGGCCGACCGTGCGGCGGGACGGGACCGCCTCCCAGGTGGCCACCAGCGACATCGTGCTGGGCGACCTCATGGAGATAGGGCCCGGCGACAAGGCCGTGGTCGACGGGGTGTGCGTCGAGTCCGACGGGCTGGAGATCGACGAGTCACTGCTCACGGGGGAAGCCGACCCGGTCGTGAAACGCCCCGGGGACCAGGTCATGTCCGGGAGCTTCGTGGTCGCGGGCGGCGGCGCCTTCCAGGCGACCAAGGTCGGCCGGGAGGCCTACGCCGCCCAGCTCGCCGAGGAGGCCTCCCGGTTCACGCTGGTCCATTCCGAGCTGCGCTCCGGCATCTCCACGATCCTCAAGTACGTGACGTGGATGATGGTCCCGACCGCGATCGGCCTGATCGTCAGCCAGCTGTTCGTCAAGGACAACGACCTCAAGGACTCCATCGCCCGGACGGTCGGCGGCATCGTCCCGATGGTCCCGGAGGGGCTGGTGCTGCTCACCTCCGTCGCCTTCGCGATCGGCGTCATCCGACTCGGCCGAAAACAGTGCCTGGTTCAGGAACTCCCCGCCATCGAGGGCCTCGCCCGCGTCGACACGGTCTGCCTCGACAAGACGGGCACCCTCACCGAGGGCGGCATGGACGTCACCGAGCTCAGGCCGCTGCAGGGCGCCGACGAGTCGTACGTACGCAACGTGCTCGGTGCCCTCGGCGAGTCCGACCCGCGGCCGAACGCCTCCCTCCAGGCGATCATCGACGCCTACCCGGACGGCGTGGACTGGCGCTGCACCGAGTCCCTGCCCTTCTCCTCCGCCCGCAAGTACAGCGGCGCCTCCTTCAGCGAGGGCGACGGCGAGATCAGCACGTGGCTCCTCGGCGCCCCCGACGTCCTCCTCGCTCCCGACGATCCCGCCCTGACCGAGACCGAGCGTCTCAACGAGCAGGGGCTGCGGGTACTGCTGCTCGCGCGGGCCGCCCGCGTCCTGGACGATCCCGAGGTCGCCGGGGGCGCCCGGCCCACCGCCCTGGTCGTACTGGAGCAGCGGCTGCGGCCGGACGCGGCCGAGACCCTGCGCTACTTCGACGAGCAGGACGTCCGAGCCAAGGTCCTCTCCGGGGACAACGCGGTGTCGGTGGGGGCGGTGGCCTCGAAGCTGGGACTCACCGGAACCACCATCGACGCCCGTCGGCTCCCCGCCGACCAGGACGGGATGGCCACGGCCCTCGACGAGGGCACGGTGTTCGGACGGGTCACCCCGCAGCAGAAGCGGGACATGGTGGGCGCCCTGCAGTCGCACGGGCACACGGTCGCGATGACCGGCGACGGCGTGAACGACGTGCTCGCCCTGAAGGACGCCGACATCGGCGTGGCGATGGGCTCGGGCTCGGAGGCGACCCGGGCGGTCGCGCAGATCGTGCTGCTCAACAACAGCTTCGCGACGCTGCCGTCGGTCGTCGCGGAGGGCCGGCGCGTCATCGGCAACATCACGAGGGTGGCGACGCTCTTCCTCGTGAAGACGGTCTACTCCGTCCTGCTGGCGATCCTGGTGGTGTGCTGGCAGGTCGAGTACCCCTTCCTGCCCCGGCACCTGACCCTGCTGTCGACCCTCACCATCGGCGTCCCGGCCTTCTTCCTCGCCCTCGCGCCCAACAAGGAACGGGCGAAACCGAACTTCGTACGGCGAGTGATGCGGTACTCGATCCCCGGTGGGGTGGTGGCCGCGACGGCGACCTTCACGACGTATCTGCTCGCCCGGCACCACTACACGGGCAGCGGCGCGCTGGACGCGGAGACCAGTGCCGCGACGCTGACACTGTTCCTGGTCTCGATGTGGGTACTGGCGATCATCGCCCGCCCCTACACCTGGTGGCGGGTCGCGCTGGTGGCGACGATGGGTGCCGGGTTCCTGCTCGTACTGATCGTGCCGTGGCTGCAGGACTTCTTCGCGCTGAAGCTGGTCGGCGTGACGATGCCCTGGATCGCGGTCGGCATCGCGGCGGTGGCGGCGGTCGCCCTGGAACTGCTGTGGAGGGTGGTCGACCGCCGCGTCCCGGCGTAGAGCCGAGGGGGTTGGTTACCGCACGTCGACGTAGTCACCGACGGCGCTGACCGCCGGAGTCGTCGTGGTGCCGGCGAAGCTGAAGCGCCAGTAGCCGTCGTAGGCGGCGGTGGCGGTGGCCTTCAGGTTGCCGTACTTGTCCGAGGTCACCGTCTTGACGGTGGTGTACGTGCTCGTGCCCGCCTTGCGGAACTGGAGCTTGACGGGCTGGTAGGTGTAGCCGTGGTAGTGGTTGTCCTCCCAGTTGGCGCGGGACAGCTTGCCCGTGGAGGTGATGGTCTTGCCCTTGTAGACGGGCTCGGGACCGGCGTTGACCGTCAGCCTGGAGTAGCGCTGGACCTTGGTGGTGCCGAGGCTGCCCTGGTCGGTTTCGCCCTGGATGCTTCCGTCCTGGTCGCTGTAGGTGAGGGCCAGCGCGCCGGCCGTCCAGGTGCCGGCGTCGGCGTTGATCAGGTAGGCGTCGGCCGGGTAGATGTTGATGTCGCCCTTGCAGCTGGCGGTGGTCGACGAGGTCGCGGTGCAGGTCGCCGGGTAGTCGCCCCCCAGCACGTTGCTCGGGGCGTCGTACGAGCCCTTGTAGATGACGGGGCCGGTGGCGAAGTCGTCGGAGGTGATGTCGACGTCCGTGCCGTGGGTCAGGGTGTAGGTGACCGTGGTGGTGACCTCGTTGGTGGTGCCGACCTTGATCGCACTGGCGATCTTGAGGTTCGAGAAGGTGACGTCCGGGTCCGTCGTGTCGGCGGCGGCGCTGAACGCGGTCCTTCCGGAGCCGGCGGCGTGCGCCGCGGCGAAGGCCTTCGTGGCGTCCGTACGGTAGGACGACGAGGCGTCGGCGGCCTGCGCGGCCGGCACGACGAGAGCGGACAGAGCCAGGGCGCCGGTGACGGCGGCCACGGTGGCACGAATGCGCATGTGCGTTCCCCAGGGGGAGAAGTGAGCTAGGAGTCTGTTGACTCACGCGATCAGATCCGCGACCCATGTCCCTGGTTGTACGGCCGGATCCCGATTTTGTGTGCGCATAGGCAAGGCTTGGAACCCGTATGGGAAAAGCGGAACGCCGGCTCCGGGAAACCCCGAAACCGGCGCTCGGCCGTGCTGCTCACTTCAACGCTTACTTCACCTGCAACGCTTACTTCACGTCGACGAAGTCACCCGCGGCGCTGACCGCCGGGGTGCTGGCCGTACCCGCGAAGCTGTAACGGAAGTAGCCGTCGGTGGACGCCTTCACGGTGGTGCTCAGGTTGCCCGTGGAGTTCGTCTTGATGGTCTTCACCGTGGTGTAGGTGCTGGAGCCCTTCTTACGGAACTGGAGCTTGACCGACTGGGTCGCGTAACCCGCGTACTTGTGGGTCTCCCAGTTCGCGCGGGACAGCTTGCCCGTGACGGTGATGGTCTTGCCCTTGACGACCGGCTCCGGCGAGGCGTTGACCGTCAGCTTGGAGAGGCGCTGGAGCCTGGTGGTGCCCAGCCCGTCCTGCTCGACGTAACCGACCTTGCTCCAGTCGGTGTCCTCGGCGTCGGGGTCTTCGCCGTTCAGGGCGATGGCGTAGCCGCCGACCTTCCACGTGGTGGCGAAGGAGTTGATCAGCTCGACGTCCGGGTAGACGTCGATGGTGCCCTTGCAGTTGGCGGTGGTGGTCGAGGTCGCCGTGCAGGTCGGCCACTCGTCGCCGTAGAGGGTGTAGTCGTAGTCCGCGTAGGACGGGCCGCGGTAGAGCTCGACGTCCATCAGGAAGTCGGAGGCGTTGAGGTTGACATCCGCAGCGTGCGTGACCTTGTACGTCACCGGGACGGTCACCTGGGCGGCGACGCCCGCGACGATCGGCTTGCCGTTGTTGATCTTCACGCCGGAGAAGGACAGGTCGAGCGCGTACGGCTCGCCGATGTCGGCGGCGGCGAAGGCGCTCTTGCCGGAGGCCGACTTCGCGGCCTGGACGGTCTTCTGGATGTCGGACTTGCTGTGCGACGAGCTGTCGGCCTGTGCGGCCGGTACTACGAGGGCGGACAGGGCCAGGGCGCCGGAGACGGCGGCCACGGTGGCACGAATGCGCATGTGTTCCCCACGTGGAGAAGGGGCCCCGGCAGTGGTCGTTCCCTACGGCTCGTCGTCGCACGGGGCCCAAGTGATGGTGGAGCCTGTTGGCTCATGTGGTGAGATTCGTGACGCGTGTGAATGGTTGTACGAAGAAATGGAGAATCCTGACGGGTTTTTGAGAAACCCCTCGGGAGACCAAGTCCACGGACCCCATCCGCTGGAGCGGAACCACGCGGCCGATGTCCACCGGCTGACCGGCATGACGCTCGACCTGGACCGCTTCGAGTACTTCCTCGAGGTCGAGGCGGACTGACGAACACAAAGCGACAGGGGCCGTCCGGCAGGACGGCCCCTGTCGTCATGTCATGTCATCGCATCAGTCGAACCAGCGGTCCCGCGCCAACTCCCCCGTCCGCGACGGATCCTCCATCAACGCCGCCACCTCGAACCGGCGGGGCCACTGCCCCGCCGCCCAGGCGAGGCCCGCGGCGACGCCCTCCAGGGTCGCGGCGTGCAGGACGCCGTCGTTCGTCAGACTCCAGTCGATCTCCACGCCGTCGACGAAGAGTTCCTCGTGCTCGACGTACGTCGAAGGGGCCCGCTCCCCGAGCAGTAGCCGCACCGACTCCGGTACGTCGTGTTCGGTGCCCTCGGAGTCCACCTCGCCGGTGACGGACTCGCTGAGCCGCCGCACCTGGAACAGTTCGGCCAGCTCCGCGGCGCGGGCGGGCCGTACGGGCAGCAGCGGGACGCCCTCGGTGAAGGGCAGCAGGTCGGGCGAGTCGACGACCACGGCGTCGGCCGCGTCGACCACCTCGACCCGCCCGTCGACGACGGCGCGCAGCTCGTCCGGCAGGGTCACCTGCTCGGGGTCCAGGTCGGCCAACGCGCTGTACAGGGCGTGCAGTTGGGCACCGGTGACGGTCCGGGTCGGGTCGGCGAGCCGGTCGAGGAGTTCGGCGGCGCCGCCCGGCTCGTCGAGCAGCGCGGCCACCGACGTCCGTACGCCCAGCGCCCGCAGCACCTGCTCGTCGTCGAACCCGGTCGCGTCGGCCTCGTCGTACAGCCCGCGCAGGAGCGGGTCGCCGCCGGCGGCGAGGAGCCCGGCGGGGCGACGGCCGTCGAGGACCGGCTGCCCGCGCAACCACCAGGCGGTGTAAGGCCGTACGACCTCGTGCGTGCCGTCCGGCAGCAGCATCCGCACCTGCTGGGTGATCGCGTCACGCAAGGGGGGCTTCGAGAGGAGCGACAGAGTCTGCGGCCACTTGTCGTCGTCGACCAGGTCCAGATCGCGTACGGCGACCAGCTCGGTGGCGACGGGCGGTACCGGCGTGTCCGGGAAGCGGTCGAGGATGTCCTCGCACCACACGTCGACGGCGTCGAGCAGACCGACGTCGTCCGGCTCGGCGAAGTCGCCTTCGCGGGGCTCCAGTTCGTCCGGGTCGAGGACCACGTCGGTGGCGCGGACCAGGGCGAAGTTGGCGAGGACGCCACAGGCGGCCAGCGGCTGCTCGCCCCACTTGTCGGCCAGCTCGGGGTCGATGGAGGCGAGTTCGTCCTCGCGCATGACCTGGTGGAAGGGGCTGCCGGGCAGGACGAGTTCGCCCGCCGGGGACAGTTCCCCGTCCTCGTCGGGGAGGGCGAGGGCACCGAGCCAGGGCTCGTCGCCGGGTTCCAGGTCCGCGTCCCGGACCAGCGCGAGGACGGTGTCGGCCAACTCCTCGGCGTCGGGCGCTTCCCGCTCCCAGTCCAGTCCGCCCTCGTCGTCGAGGGAGGCGGCCACGGCGGCCCGGACCTGCGGGGTCGTCAGCACGGCCCGGGCCGTGGCCGGAAGGGCGCCGAGCTTCTCCAACAGGGGGTGGGCGGCGTCCGGGTGCGCGACCTTGAGGCCGAGCCGGGCGAGGACCTCGGGGTCGACCCGGGCGGCGTCGGCGGTGGGCAGCAGCACCTGGCGGGGCCCGATGGTGGTCCGCCCGTCGGCGAGCGGCACGGGCAGCCCGGACAGCCGGTCCGGATCGACCCCGGCCAGGCTGTCGTACAGCCGCCGCCACCAGTCGGGCTCCTTCTCCAGCCCGGCCAGCCGGTCGACGGCGTCGGTCAGCGGGACCCGGGCGACGCCCAACGTCCGCAACTCCACACGCCGTTCGAGCCCGGCGGGCAGAAGGGTGGGCAGCACCTCGGCCAGCACCCGGACGGTGTCGGACCCGGCGCCCTCGACGATCTCGGCGTCACGGGGACGGAGGGACTCGGGCAGGTCCTCGTCCTCTGAGGCATCTGCTGAGGGCTCTACGGCCGGCGGCAGGAAGGAGGTCCGCGGCAGCCGCTCCAGGATCGCCTGCCGCAGCGCCCCGTCCAGCTCGCCCTTGCCCAGCGGGCCGGGCACGAGGTCGATGATGCCGGCGGTCACCGGGCGCCAGTCGGCGAGGAGTCCGGCGTAGGCGTCGGCCGCCCGCTGCACGAGGAAGTCGGTCAGCGGACCGGGGGCCGCGTGCCGACGGGTCGTGTCCAGCGGCAGGGACGCGATGAGCAGGGCGGGGACGCCGAGGGGCTCGTCGCTGGGGGTGGGCGCGTGCACGAAGGGGGTGGTGCGGGGCCGGGCGGGGGTGCCGTCCTCGTCGACCGGCACGGCCCAGGTGACCGACCAGTGCGGTCGCAAACGTTCCTCGACGGGGCGGTCGGCGAGCAGGTCGGGGGTGAGCGGCCCGTGCCCTGCGGCCGTACGCCACCGGGTCGTACCGTCCCGCGAGTCCTCCACGACGGTGAAGTCGCCGTCGGTCCGTCGCCGCAGGGTCCGCGGGGCCTCCCCGTCGACCTCGATGACGACCTCCTCCAGCCCCGGCAGGGCGAGGAGCAGGGCGTCGTCCACGGCGGCGAGCAGGCGTCCGGCGAGGTCGGCGGCGGCCGGGTCGCGCAGCGGCAGGATGACGGCCGTGTCGTACGGGTCGGGAGCGGTGCCCTCGGCGGCGAACGGCAGCCGCAGCAGGGGCACGTGCCCGTCACGCCGACGGACCTCGTCACCCAGCCCCGGACTGTGCCGGGCGACGTCCGCGGCCAACTCCCGGGCCTCCGCGAGAGACCAGCGGACACCGCCGTGCCGCCCAACCACCGCGGGCTCGTCGGTGACGGAGAGAACGGCCGCGAAACCGACGCCGAAACGGCCGATGGAAGGGGTGTCGCGCTTGGCGGATGCGCGGAGGGTGGCGAGCGACTCCACACCCGCCGCGTCAAGGGGGGCACCGGTGTTGGCGGCCACGAGGACACCCTCGCGGAGCGTGAGCCGGAGCCGCCCGGGCACCCCTGCCCGGCCGGCCGCATCGGCGGCGTTCTGCGCGAGCTCCACGACGAGCCGGTCCCGATACCCGCCGAGTACCAGGTCCTCCTCCGCGTTTGCGTCCTCGCGGAAGCGAGCGGGACTGGTGGCCCAGGCGTCGAGCACGCCTCGCCTGAGACGGGCGGTCCCGAAGGGGTCAGCACCCTCGGCCGCGGGCCGCACGAACTTACTCACGTTGACTCTCCTCATCGGCGTGACGATGAAGGTACCGCTCGGAGGGCGGGGGTGCGTGGGCCGCCTGGGCGGATCGGGGTCGTCGGCGTGCCGGGGACGGCCCCGGGGCAGGGACCGCACGTAAGCGAGCAGCCCCGGGGGGCCAACCTTTGGCCAGAACCGCATTGCGGGTGCAACGCGCCGATTGATACAGATGATCGAGTCGGTGACGTGTGGGAGCAGTGGGGGCGAGTGGCGGCGTGCTCAAGCCGGGGGAAATACCGCAGTTCCAGGGCGACTTGGATCAGCTGGAGATCGACTGCGCGGACCTGAAGAAGGACGCGGGCAACGTCCGCAAGACCGGCGAGGACGTCCACTCCCAGTTCCAGGGCCTGTCGGCGTACTACGTCGCGTCGGAGGCGGAGGAGCTCTTCGCGAAGACGAAGCCGGTCGCGGACCGCGCGGACGCGTTCGCCGACGACCTGGAAACGGTGTCCGGCGCGCTGTCGTCGTATGCCACCGAGGTCCGCCCCCTCGTCGACAAGCTGAAGCGGCTCAAGGCGGACGCGACGACGTTCGTGACGTCGGTCAAGGACGACGACGAGTGGGAGTACGACGAGGACAAGGTCGACAAGCACAACGAGATCCGGGACGAGATCACCGCGACGGTGGCGGCGTTCTGGGCGGCGGAACGCACCTGCCACAACAAGATCACCGCCCTGTGGGACGGGACGCAGGTGGTCGCCGGGGACGGCTCCGACCGCAAGGACCAGTACGGCTTCGCGGCCGAGGACATGAAGAACGCCAAGGTGCCGTGGGGTGACCCGGTCGAGGAGAAGCACCACTGGTACGAGGTCGGCCACTGGGTGAAGTCCTTTGTCTGGGACGGCTTCATAGTCGACGGTATCTGGGGCACCATCAAGGGCCTCGGCACCCTGGTCGGCGTCGATGGCTGGGACGCCATGGGCCAGGCATGGACGGGCCTCGCCCAACTCGGCGCCGGCATCGCCCTCACCATGAACCCGATCCTGGGCACGGCGTTCTGGCTGCTGCCGGAGGACAAACTCCCGGCCTCGATCCGCGATTCACGTACGGCGATGAAGGAGACCGGTAAGGCCCTCCTGGCGTGGGACGAGTGGGGCAAGAATCCTGGCCGCGCGGCCGGAGCGGTCACCTTCAACGTCCTGACCACGGTCTTCACGGGCGGCGCGGGTGCCGGTGTGTCGGGCGCGGGCAAGGCGGGCGCGGCGGCGAAGGTGCTGTCGGCGGCGGGCAGGGCGAGCCACTTCGTCGACCCCATGACCTACGTCGTCAAGGCCGCCGGCGCGGGCCTGTCGAAGATCGGCGACATCACCAAGGGGCTGCGGGGCGTCGGCGCGATCCACGTCCCGCCCCTCCCGGAGGGCGCCTTCACCCTCCCCGAGGGCTCTCTGAAGCTCCCGGACGGCACGGTGAGATTGCCCGAGGGCGCGACGATCCCGGAGGGCGCGACCCGGCTCCCCGACGGCACCGTCCAACTCCCCCACGACACCCTGACCCTCCCCCCGGGCACGACGAAGCTGCCAAGCGTGGACGGCTCCCCGGCCCAGTACATCGACGGCAACGGCAACCTCCTCGACCAGCACGGCAACGTGATCGACGGCGTCGACAACGCGCCGAGGGACGTGGTGGACCGGCCGGCATCGGGCACCCCGGCTGATGGGGCGGACGTCCCCCGCGTCGACTCCCCGGTCAGGGAACCCGCCCTGGTGGGCGCGGGAGCCCACACCGCCGAGCAGGCAGGCCAGCCGGTGCGGCTTGGCGACAGCGTGGGCGACGACCTCGGGGATGTGGGCCGGGCGCCCGACAACGCAGGGGTACGCGCGGTTGGTGACAACGCCCCGACTGCCCACGCCGGAGGCGAGCTCCCCGGCGGCGGAATAGGCAACCACCTCCCCGGAGGCAGCGCAGGCGACCAACTGCCTGGCGGAACAGCTCACGAGCCCGAGGCGGGCCCGTCTGCCGGCCATGAACCGCCCAGCGGTCGTGGCGGTGAACACAGCAGTGACGGTGAGGCGCACGAGGCACCTGTCGGCGGCCACGAGCAGCCGTCTTCGGGCGGCCACACTGAGGGGCCCACGGCCGGTGGCCACCGAGAGGCGCCCGCCGACGGTGGTTCGAGAAGCCCGGACACCGACACATCTAGTGGATCAGGCTCCCACGGTGGCGTGGCGAACTGGGAGCGTCCCTCTCGGGAGTCGGGGCCGATGGAGCGTGGCGGCGATACCGAGCAGCAGATCCGTGACCAGTTGCGTCGATCGAGTGTGAAGCCGGACGACTTGGAGCGGGTTCTGACCAACCTTTCCAACCACCCGGCAGGCAAAGAGATTGCTGACACGATCGCATCCGGCAGATTCAAGGGACTCGATAATTACGGGCAGGTCGTATCCAGCCTGAGCCATGTAGACAAGATGTCCGGCGGCATAGAGCAGCTGCGTCTCGGTAACCGGCTGTACGACAGCGGGATCCACGACATATCCTTCGAGGTCAAGGGGGGCGTGGAGATAAAATCGGGGGTTACGACGGCCGACGGAACAGATCTCGACGTGATGGCCCGAGATATGGACGGCAAGGCCCACGGGTATCAGTTCAAGGAAATCCAGAACCCGAAGAGGCTCGTGAAGAAGATCTTCGAAAACATGAAGCAAATGGAGAATTCCGGCGCCGACTTCAACACGTTCGTGGTCGACACGAAGGGCACATTGGCTGATCATGTGGCCCTCCGCACAGAGCAGCGTCTCGTGGACGTTTACGGCAAGACTGGAATCCAGTTCGTGATTCGCGTCGAGGACGGGGTCCTGACCATCCCGCCCGGCGGTAAATTCATGCCGGAGGGAACACTGTGAAAGCCACCACCCCTGTCGCCCGCTGGACGTGGGGACGCGATCACGACGCCGGCAGCAGCGTGGCCGCCTGCCTGCATGAACTGTTCACCGCGTACGCCGTCCTGAGCGAGCACAGGCTCATGGTCGGTACACCGCGTGTTTCCGTGTCCGTCCACGAGGCCGGCGTGAAGAACACCTACCTTTTCCAGGGCGGATTCGAGCCAGAGGCAACCTCCCCTCCCGCGGACGCTGCGGCGGAATTGGCCGAGAGGATCGAGGCCTCTATGCGTCCCGGCGAAATCGGGTCAGTGTATGCGGGCGCCAGTAGCGGCGGCGAGGTGGTGATCGGAAACGACACCCATGAGGAGGCGGACCTCTTCCGACTGGGAGCCTCAACGCTGTTCGATTACATCAGCGTGGATCTGGTGACGCACACTGATGTCTGGTTGCCGTACGACCTCAAGGGATGGCCTCAGCCCGAGGTCTGCGCATCCAACGGTCCGCGACTCTCCGCGGCGCTGCGCGATCTTTCCGAGGCACTCGACTCGGAGACGGACCCGGACGATCCGACGTACTTCGCGAAGCCGAACGAGACGGGCGCCGCGAACTTCTTCGACGAGAACGCCAACGCGCTGGACGTATGGGGGAGCTTCGAAGTCCCCTACCGGCACGGGATGTTCACGCAGACGCCTGGTTTCGGACGGATCGGATACCGACGCACGGTCGAGGGCGACGTCCGGTACGTGCCGGTCAAAGACGATCGCGGTGACGTGCTCGGCTATCTGTGGGTCTCCGACTCCGAGCCGGCAGCGAGCTTCGAGCCGCAGGACGTCGGCGACGACACGGTCTACCAGGCCGGGTTGATCTGGCTGCAGCGTCTGCGATCTGCGTACGACCGGGGCCTGTCCCCGGCAGCAGCCTTGGTCGAGTTGTCCGCCATGCCGGACGAGAAGGGCGCAGGCCACGTGGACCCGACATCCGAGCCTCGCACCGCTGCCCTCACCGCCCTGCGCGACCGCGAGGCCGGCTGACAACCGTGACCCGGCTTCCCGCGTCCTGCATCGATCTGGACCGCCATGTGTGGACCCACTACGACTGCGCGGCGCGGGACCATCAGCTGAGCGCCGGAACCAACTTCGGTGCCGATACGAGCGTAGAGCCGAACACTTCCTCGCCTTCACGAGCATCGCCTGCACCCTCATCTGTTACCGGCGGCTCGCCTGCTGATGTGGGCCCGCAGCAGATGCACCGCCAGGTCGTGACCGTAGTGGGCAGCCACATCCAGCGGTGTGTGACCCTTTGGATCCGCGAGCTCCGGGTCAGCGCCGAAGGCCAGCAGTACAGCAGTGTGGTGAACCGTCAGCGGCTCACCACTCTGCAGGGAGCCGTCGCCCTCGGCATCGATGGCGTGCGTGAGCAGCGTCATGTTGCTGAAGACCTCGTCGGGATCAACACCGTCGGCCAGCAACCGGGTCAGAGCTTCCGCATTGTCGTGCTCGACCGCGTCATGGGCAGGCGTCCAGTAGTCACTCACCTAGGCATTCAACCGTCACCACACCCGTCTGCCAGCGACTATCTCCATTGCACTATCACCAACGGAGATGACGTCTCAGGGTCAGCCCGCCGACGCGTACGTCACGAAGTCGGCCCACGCGGCCGGGGTGACGGCGAGCCGAGGGCCCTTTGTGTGCTTGGAGTCGCGGACGTGGATGGTGCCGGGGGTGGGGGCGATCTCGACGCAGGAGTCGCCCTCACTGCTGCTGCTGTAACTGCTCTTGAACCACGCCAGGTCGGACGCGCCCCCGGCTGAGGTGTTACGACTCATGTTTCCCCCAGCATTTGCTCGATGAAGGCGGCGGACTCACGCGGCGTGAGAGCCTGCGCCCGGATGATGCCATACCGAAGTTCAAGGATACGGAGCTGCCTGGGCTCGGACACCGGTCGGCCGTTGGCGACGGCCGGCGAACGGCCCATCGCCAAGCCGTCGGCGAATTTCAGCACCTCGATACCGCCCGCAAGCCCGGCATGCTCCTCCCGATCCATCGGCATCACCTGAAGCTCGACGTTCCGCAACTGCCCGGTGACCAGCAGATGCTCGAGCTGGCGTCGCAGCACCGCCCTCCCGCCGAGCGGGCGGCGAAGCGTCCACTCCTCCAGGACGAAGCTGAGTTCAGGCACGGGGTCCCGCTCGAAGACGGCCTTGCGCGCCACCCGTGCGGCGATGAACCGCTCTACCTCGTCCTCGGTGTACGCGGGGCGCCGCATCAGCAGTAGCCCTCGCGCGTACTCCGGCGTCTGCAACAGCCCGTGGACGTTCAGCGGGTCGTAGAGCTGAAGCTCGACCGCCTTCGCCTCCATCTGCGCCAGGTCCCGCACCTTCTTCGGGTACCGGACCTTCTTCACGTCCTCCTTCATCGCCGCGAGCAGTCCGCCCGCCGCCAGCACTTCGTCCGCCCTGTCCAGGTACTCGGGGCGGGGAATCCGCTTCCCGGCCTCGATCTTGTAGACCATGTCCTCGCCGTACCCGACCGCCTCCCCGAAGTCGGCGGCCCGCATGTCCACCGCCTCCCGCCGCAGCCTCAGCTGACGCCCCACCGTGGCGACGACCGCCACACCCCAGTCGTCGTCCGGGTCGACCTCCCACCCCGGCTCGTCGGCCTCGGTCTTGAGCCGCGCCACGTGGCCGTCCACCTGCTGCATACCGCACCCCTCCGTCGTACGACCGTGCCCGCGACGCCCCTACCCGCACGGCCTCTCCCGACAGCCCGGACACCACCGGACAACGTCCGGACAGTCACCGTACGCAACGGAGTCGCCACTGTTCACGGTAGGCGCGGACGGCCACTCTGAGTGACGTGATCCACGAAACCGCCGCCCCCGTCCGCAACTTCAGCGTGCAGCTGTCCCCCACGCCCCGCGGAGCCCGCCTCGCGCGCCTGCTCGCCACCGAGCAACTCCGCGCCTGGGGACTCCCGTTGGACCCGGCACGCCACCTCGTCGCCGAACTCGCCACCAACGCCGCCACCCACAGCCGCGTCCCCGGCCGGGACTTCCGGGTCACCCTGTACGTCGTCGCCGACACCCTGCGCATCGAGGTCACCGACACCTGTGGCGACCGCCTGCCCAGCCTCCAAGTCCCCGACCCCGACGCCGAGTCAGGCCGGGGTCGCGTCCTCGTCGAGGCGCTTGCCGACCGCTGGGGCACAGCCCAGGGGCCGCACCCGCGCAAGACCGTCTGGGCGGAGCTGAATCTCCCACCGGCACACAGAAACGCGGGCTTCGGTGACAGGGGCGCCTTCCCCAAAGAACCACGACGGTGAAAGCACCTCACCAAGCCCCACCCCACCCTCCCGCCGCGCCGCACGCCGCCTCACCCGGGCGAGTGAACATCACCAACTCGGCTGGATTTCCGTCCGGTTGCTGGCCTTACTCTCAGCGCAACACGACCGCAGACATGCGACGGCCCCCGCCGGGACGGCAATCCCAGTGCGAGGGCCTGACCACCAAGGAAGACAGGACCTCTTCCCGATGGATACGCACGACATTAGCGTGCCCCCGCACGCCCAGTCCCGGCCCGCGGGCAAAAACCACCCCCACCGGCACTCCCACCCCGGCGGCGGCCTGGACCACGACCACACCCGCCACACCACCCGCTTCACGGTGATCGGCAACCACCTCGCCCAGCACCCCGAGCTCTCGCTCCTCGCGATCGGGCTCGGCGCGCACATCCAGTCCCTGCCCAAAGGCGCCCGCGTCGACATCAAAACCCTCGCCGCCCGCTTCCCCGAGGGCGCGACCCGTATCGCCGCCGCCCTGCGTGAACTCGAAACCCACGGCTACCTCCGCCGCACCCGCGAACGCGTCCCCGGCGGCCGCATCATCACCCGGACCGTCTCCTGCAACCAGCCCGGACGGCACCGCGAGGCCGATCACGAGCCCGTCGTACGCCCCTCACACCCCACCCCGAGGAAACGGGCACCCCGAAAGCCCCTACCCGCGGTGCCGCACCCGGCGCACCCCGCCCCCGCCCTCCTCCGGACGGCCACGGATCTCCTCGCCGACCTCCGCCGCCACGACCCCGGCCTGCTCCTCTCCACCTGCGACACAGCCCACCTGGCCCCCGGCGTCGCCGCCTGGCTGGAACGCGACGTCAGCCACACCGCCGTACGCCACGCCCTGACCGCGGATCTCCCACCCGAGGGCCTACGACGCCCCGCCGCCCTCCTCGCCCACCGCCTCACCGCCCAACTGCCGCCCCCACCCCCCTTCCGCACACCGACCGCGCCACCACCGGCCACCCGCCACCCCCTCCAGACCTGCGACGCCTGCGACCGCGCCTTCCGCTCCCCCGCACCCGGCCACTGCCGCGACTGCCGGGCCCCGTCACCCGCACCCGCACCCGCACCCGCACCCGCACCCGTCTGAGGATCCACAGACCCGCCCCAGCACAAGGAACCGCATGGTCAACTCGTCCCACGAGGCGATGCACCGCATCTTCCAGGAGTACCCGGGCCTGTTCTCCGGCGTCTCCAAGGCCCTCGGGCTGCCGGTCATCCAGCCCACGTCCGTCACGGTTCTGCCGACCGACCTCACCGAGATCCAGCCCGTCGAGCGCCGCGTCGACACACTCCTGCGGTTCGACGGCGAGGAGCCGGTCCTGCTGGCCGTCGAAGCGCAGAGCGCGAAGGACCCGAACAAGCCGGCCAGCTGGGCGTACTACCTGTCCTTCCTGCACACCAAGTACAAGACCCCGCCCCTGCTGCTGGTCGTCTGCCAGGACCGGGCCACAGCCGAGTGGGCCGCCCAGCCCGTACCGATCGGGCCCCGGTGGTGGGCCTCCCTCACGCTCCACCCACTGGTGGCCGGTCCGCACAACATGCCCGTGATCAACGATCCGGACGAGGCCCGTGCCGACCTGGCGCTGGCCACGCTGTCCGCCATCACCCACGCGAAGGAACCGGCCGTCGATGGGATACTGAAGGCCCTGTGCACCGCTCTGAAGCACGTGCCCGAAGCGGTCGCCGACCCGATCATCGAATTCACCGCACAAGGCCTGGGCGGCAATCGTCGGGCTGCAGAACTCTGGAGGAACCTGGTGGCCGTGGACCTCTCCTTCTACAAGTCGTACATCTCGGAAGAGATCCGTGACGAGGGGCGTGACGAGGGGCGGGCAGAAGCTCGCGTCCAGACGGCCTCCGAGGACGTGCTACTCGTCCTGGAGGCACGTGGTCTCGACGTCCGCGACGAGATCCGCGAACGGATCATCGGCTGCCACGACCCCGAGGTCCTGCGCACCTGGCTCGTCCGGGCCGCCACCGCACCGTCCGCCGAAAAGATTTTCACGGACGAATAGGGGCCACCAGGCCCCCTACGAGTGCCCCAACTCCGCCGCATCCTCGTCGGAGACATCCGGCACCGATCCGGAGTCCCGGGCCGGCCGCAGCGGGAAGGGGTCGACCGTCGTCTCGTCGATCACCGGCGGGGCCGGCCGCGGCGGCTTGGGCATGACCGCTGCCTCGGAGTGGCCTCCGCAGCCGTAGGACAGGGAGACGAGGCGCCCGTCGGCCGGGGCGAACTCGTTGGCGCAGACGCCGAAGGCCTGGCCCAGGGAGCCGCCCATCGGCACGAGGAAACCGCAGCTGACGCAGGCCGCGGGTGCGGCCTGGGCCATGGGGGTCTTCGCGCCGTAGGACTCCTCCCAGCGGTCGGCGGCGATGTGCAGGCCGTAGCGGGACAGGACGCGGGCCCGGCGCATGCCGAGTTCCTCGGCGACGGCGGCGATGGAACCGCGGGCGGGGACCACCGGCAGGGTCGCGGGGGCGCCGGGTGTGACCTCGGCGTCCTCGGCCTCGACCAGCTCGGCCATCTCCTCGGAGACGGGCGAGCTCGGCAGCGGCTCGTCCTCGCCGGTGTAGCCGGGCTCCAGACGGAGGTCCTCGGCGTCGGTGGGGAGGAGATCTCCCGGGCCCATGTCACCGGGGCGCAGCCGCTCGCTCCAGGGCACCCACTCGGGGGCGAGGAGGGCGTCCGGGCCCGGCAGGAGCACCACCTCGTCCAGGGTGACGAACTTGGCGCGGGAGGCGCGGGCGACCGTGACGGCCCAGCGCCAGCCCCGGTAGCCCAGTTCCTTGCACTCGAAGAAGTGCGTGACGACACGGTCGCCCTCGGACACCAGCCCCGCGTGCTCGCCGACCACTCCGGGTGCGGCGGCCTCTTCGGCGGCTGAGCGGGCAAGGTCGACGGCCTCGGCGCACAGGCGGTCGGGGGTGCGGCTTCGCGTGGTCGCTGCGCTCACAGGTATCGCTTCTCTCCTACGCCGTCTCTCTGGTGCGTCTGCCTGTCGGCGGCGGGGCGGACGGAGCGGACCAGGGGACCGCGTCGACGTCCGCGCCCACTCACACTCGGGCGCACCTGTACCACCCATTCTGCGGGATGGCTGAGATACGCACGCTACCTGTTCGCGTGCGCTTGGCCTACACCGACGGGTCTGTTCGCTTACAGAAGTGCACCGCCATACGCGCGGTAACCGCACTACACACGGCTTTCTCGGGGCACTATGACGGGGTGGCAGCCGCGAAGACTCCCGAAGGTGCCACCGGGGTCGGTGGGTCAAAAGGGATGTCCAAAGAGATCAAAGGCAGCAAGGGGAGCGGCCGAGGCAGCGGATCGGGCCGGAACGGCGGGCCTCTCCGCGCGGTGGGCCGTGCCCTGCATCTGCCGGTGACAGGTCCCGCTCGCGGCATCCGCAAGGCGACCCACGCGCACGGGGCCGGTGAGTCCGGGCTGGGCAAGCTGATCGAACTGCACGGTGTGAACGGCGCCGGGGATGTGATGATCACGGTCGCGCTGGCCTCCACCGTGTTCTTCTCGGTCCCCACGGACGAGGCCCGGGGACGCGTCGCGCTCTATCTCGCGATCACGATGGCCCCCTTCACGGTCCTCGCTCCGGTGATCGGCCCGCTCCTGGACCGTCTTCCGCACGGCCGCCGTGCGGCGATGGCGGGCGCGATGCTGGCCCGGGCGCTGCTGGCGCTGATCCTGTCCGGGGCGGTCGCCAGCGGCAGTCTGGAGCTGTATCCGGCAGCGCTGGGCGTACTCGTCGCCTCGAAGGCGTACGGGGTCGTCAGAAGCGCCGTGGTGCCCCGGCTGCTGCCGCCCCGGTTCTCCCTGGTGAAGGCCAACTCCCGGGTCACCCTCGGCGGGCTGCTCGCGACCGGCGTCGCCGCGCCGATCGCGGCGGGGCTGCAGTCGATCGGGTCGAGCTGGCCGCTCTACGGCGCCTTCGTGATCTTCATGGTGGGTACGTTCCTGTCCTTCACCCTGCCGCCGAAGGTCGACTCGGCCAAGGGCGAGGACGTGGCGCTGCTGGCCGCGGACGAGGCACATCTGCACGGGCCGCACCTCAAGCCGGTCAAGCGGCCCGGGCTGCGCACGGTCGGCATCGCCGTCACGCACGCCCTCGGCGCCAACGCCGGGCTGCGCTGCCTGTCAGGCTTCCTGATCTTCTTCCTCGCCTTCCTGCTGCGGGAGCATCCGCTGACCGGGGAGAGCGCGGCCGTGTCGCTGGGCATAGTGATCGCCGCGGCGGGCACGGGCAACGCGCTCGGTACGGCGGTCGGGGCGTGGCTCCGGTCGAAGTCACCGGAGATCATCATCGTGACGGTGGTGGCGTGCGTGGTGGGCACGGCGATCACGGCGGCCATATTCTTCGGCGCCTTCCTGGTGGCGTGCCTCGCGGCCGTCGCCGGGTTCGCGCAGGCCCTCGCCAAGCTGTCGCTGGACGCGCTGATCCAGCGGGACGTGCCGGAACAGGTGCGGACGTCGGCGTTCGCGCGCTCCGAGACGATCCTCCAGGTGTCCTG
The DNA here is from genome assembly GCF_042714835.1 of Streptomyces sp. NPDC058678. NCBI lineage: Bacteria > Bacillati > Actinomycetota > Actinomycetes > Kitasatosporales > Streptomycetaceae > Streptomyces > Streptomyces sp. NPDC058678. Next base: position 24,030 of record NZ_JBHXSG010000059.1, read on the forward strand.
GGTGTTCGGCGGCGCGGTCGGCATCGTGATGCCTCTCAACGGCACGCTGGGCCTGTTCGTGGGTGCCGCGATCGTCGCCGCCGGCTGGCTGGCCACCGTCAGGGGCCTGCTGACGTCGGCCCGCCACGGGGGCCCCGCGCGACCGAGGGTGGCGTAACGCACGGCACGTCGCACCCCCGCGTAGGGGGGCGGGTGGGTGTGCCCGATAGCCTTCGGCCATGACCATGCTGCAATCCGTAGTGCGACGCCGCCGCGTCGTCGCCGCCGCCGGCGCCGTATCCGCCGGACTGCTCGTCCTGTCGGCCTGCGACAAGCCGACGCCGCGCGCCACCGTGACGGTCGGCTCGGACTCGGTGAGCGCCGAGGCCGCCTGCTACGACGACGGCAAGGACCTCGGCAAGGAAGAGGCCACCAAGTGCGCCGCCAAGAAGGCGTCGCACACGATCGAGGTGCCGCAGAGCGAGACGCTGCGCATCGGAGTCGACCCTGAGGTCGCCGACACGGGCTGGGCCCTGTGGATCAACGGCCAGCAGGTCACCAACGTCTACAAGAAGACGTACTACGCCTTCGAGGGCGTCGACCTCTTCGCCGACCAGCAGGGTCAGGCCGCGCCGAAGGAACTGAACATCAGCATCGTCGAGCAGGACAAGACCGACTCGACGGTCAGCAAGGTGTACAAGGGCGTCTGGAGCTTCAAGCTGAAGAACGCGGACAACTGATCCGCCTTCGTCCATGCGCATCCTCGTAGCCACCGCGGTCCCGGTCGAACGGGACGCGGTGGCGCGCGCGTTCACGGGCACCGCCCGTGAGGTGCCGATCCCCGGCACGACCCTCCACCGGCTCGCCGGCACGGCCCTGCGCGGCGCCCCCGGCGGGTACGACCTTCTCGCCGCCGGTGTCGGCCCCGCCCTCGCCGCCGCCTCCACCGCCGCCGCCCTCACCGCGGCCGCGCTCGAAGGCACCCCCTACGACCTCGTCGTCTCCGCGGGGATCGGCGGCGGCTTCCAGCCGGAGGCGCCCCTCGGCTCGCTCGTCGTCGCCGACGAGATCACCGCGGCCGACCTGGGGGCCGAAACGGCCGACGGATTCCTGCCGGTGACCGAGCTGGGCTTCGGGACCGTCACCCACCGTCCGCCGGAAACACTCGTACGAGCTGTCGTGTCGGTGACCGGGGCGCGCCCCGGCGCGGTCCTCACCGTGTCGACGGTGACCGGGACGACCGCCCGGGCCACCGCCCTGCGCGAGCGCCACCCCCGCGCCCTCGCCGAGGCCATGGAGGGCTTCGGTGTCGCCGAGGCGGCCGCCGCGCACCGCGTGCCGGTCCTCGAGCTGCGGGCCGTCTCCAACCCGGTCGGCCCGCGCGACCGGGCCGCCTGGCGCATCGGCGACGCGCTGAGCGCGCTGACGACGGCCTTCGGGAAGCTCACACCCGTACTGGAGAGTTGGAACCCACATGACCAGTGAGCCGTTGCAGCCGTTGCCGTCTTCGCAGTCTTTGCGGACCGCGTACTCCCCCTGCCCCAACGACACCTTCACCTTCGACGCCCTAGCCCACGGCCGCGTCCCCGGCGCGCCCGCCCTCGACGTGACCTTCGCGGACATCGACATCACCAACGGCATGGCCGAGCGCGGCGAGTCCGACGTGCTGAAGGTGTCGTACGCCGTGCTGCCGTACGTCCTCGACACGTACGCGCTGCTGCCGTGCGGGGGTGCGCTGGGCCGCGGCTGCGGGCCGCTCGTCCTCACCCGCGGACCGGGAGACCTGACGGGCCGTAGGGTCGCCGTGCCGAGCGAGAGGTCGACCGCGTACCTGCTGTTCCGGCTGTGGGCGGCGGACACGCTCCCGCAGGGCGTGGGCGAGATCGTGGTGATGCCGTTCCACGAGATCATGCCCGCCGTGCGGGACGGGAAGGTCGACGCGGGACTCGTCATCCACGAGGCGCGTTTCACGTACCAGAACTACGGGCTGCACAAGCTCGCGGACATGGGCGAGCACTGGGAGAACACGACCGGGCTGCCGATCCCGCTGGGCGCGATCATCGCCAGGCGGTCGCTGGGCACGGAGAAGCTGACGCTGCTCGCCGACTCGATCCGTACGTCCGTCCGCGCGGCCTGGGACGATCCCGAGGTTTCCCGCCCGTACGTCATGGAGCACGCCCAGGAAATGGATCCGGCCGTGGCCGACCAGCACATCGGGCTGTACGTCAACGAATTCACGGCGGACCTGGGCGAGGACGGTTACGCGGCCGTACGCGGGCTGCTCACACGTGCGGCGGCCGAGGGGCTGGTACCGCCCCTCGGCCCGAACGCGCTGGATTTCCCCTGAGGGACGGTTAAACGTCGAGCTGGTCGGCGACCGCCCGCAACAGGCCGGCGATCTTCGCGCCGGCGGCCTTGTCGGGGTAACGGCCCCTTTCGAGCATCGGCGTGATGTTTTCGAGGAGGGTCGTCAGGTCCTGGACGATGGAGGCCAGTTCGTCCGGCTTCTTGCGGGTCGCGGCCGCGACCGAGGGCGTCGGGTCGAGGATGGTGACCGAAAGAGCCTGGTCGCCGCGCTGGCCGGCGACGACACCGAACTCCACTCGCTGACCCGGCTTGAGCATCTCGACTCCGGCGGGGAGGACCGAGGAATGGACGAAGACGTCACCGCCGTCGTCGCGGGAGAGAAAGCCGAAGCCCTTCTCGCTGTTGAACCACTTGACCTTGCCGGTAGGCACGTCTGTCCTCGTCCTCGTACTCGTCGGAAAACTGCTTCTGGAAACGGCTCTTGATAGCACTGGGGCGGGTCGTCGGGACCCGCCGGTTCCCAGGCTAATGGTCTTCAGGCCGGTGACAAGACGTCACCCGGTTGTTCCTTCGCGCAGGGAACTACCCTGGTCCGGTGCGTGACAAAACCCAAACGAATTCCGCCGAGCCCGGTGACCGACTGATCCGCGCCGGAGCGCTCGTGTTCTTCATCGGCGCCGTGGCCACTTTGGTCACGGTGGCCCCGATGCTGCTCGGTACGACGCCCTTTCCGACGTACATGTTCGGCCTGAGCATGCTCATGGGCGTCGGCTTCCTGGTGGCCGGCGCGGGAGTGCTGCGGTCGGTCGCGGCGGGGCGCCGTCAGGCACGGGCCGGGAGGTAGGCCGCCAGCCAGTCGGGGAACTCGGTGAGGTCCTTCAGCACGACGTCCGCGCCCGCCGTTCGCAGTTCGTCGGGGTCGCACGGGCCGGTGGCCACCGCGACCGAGAGCGCGCCCGCCTTCCGCGCGCCGCGTACGTCCCCGACGTGGTCGCCGACGTAGACGCCCGCGTCGTGCTCGCGCAGTGCGTCCGCCTTCTGCTCCGCCCACAGGTCGCCGATGACCTCGTCCGGCGCGATGCCCAGGTGCTCCAGGTGCAGCTCGGCGTTGGGCTCGTGCTTGGCGGTGACGACGATCGCGCGGCCGCCGGCCGCCCGCACCGCCGTGATCGCCTCACGGGCGCCGGGCATCGCGGGTGTCGGCACGATGGCGATGGTCGGGTACATCGAGCGGTACAGGTCGGCCATCGGCTCGACCCGCTCCGCGGGGAACCAGTTGACCAGCTCCTGAGCGAGCGGCGGCCCGAGCCGGGTGACCGCCAGATCGGCGTCGATGTACGTCCCCGTCCGCTCGGACAGCGCCAGGTAGCAGGCGTGGATGCCGGGCCGGGAGTCGATGAGGGTCATGTCGAGGTCGAAGCCGACGGTCAGCGCGGGGGAGGTCGTGGAGGCCATATGGGCCATTGTGCCCAGCCGCTGTCACCGGCAGGCGAGCCATGTGTCCGGCCCGCCCCCTTGCCCGTGACCTACCGTCGCCGCTGCGACCGCCACACCAGGAACAGTGCCGACGCGACGGCCGCACCCCGCACCACCCACGGCCAGGTCTGCGCGATCGCGTCGTTCATGTGCCCCTCGGCGACGGGGTCGCCCCACCGGCCCTCGGTCCGCCCCCACAGCCACACCGCACCGGCCGTCAGAGACAGGCCGGGCAGGATCACGACCGCCCACTTCGTCTCGGCGTCGCTCAGCCGCCGCGAGGCGTAGGCGATGCCCCAGCCCAGCACGAGGGCGATCCAGTTGCCGAGCACGGCACCGGCGACGAGCAGTACGGCGGCGAGGAGGAGGAAGGGGTTGGTCCAGCCGCCCGTGCCGCCGTCGCCACCGGTGCCGCCGTTGCCCAGGAGCCGGAAGCGGCGGCGGGCGGCGGGCGCCTCGGCCACGGCCTCCGCGGCGGGCGCGGGAGCGGTCTTCCCGAGCCGGACCAGCTTCCCGAGGCCTCCGGCCTTCTGCCGGACCGTGGGCGCGGGCTGCTGTTCGGCGGTCTCCTTCTCGACCGCGGGATCCTCCTTCGGCGGCGGAGGCCTGAGCAGTTCCGGGATCTCCACGCCGCCGACGAAGCCGGGCACGCTGTCGCCCACCCCGAACGGACTGCTGTCCACCCGCCACCAGTCCGGCTGCGTCGCGCTGTCCCCGAGCTCGTGCGTGCTCGCCAGGTGCGGCGGGGAGGGGACGTCGGAGGGTCCGGGGTCGGGGGAGGTCCGGGCCGGTCGCGGCCGCGGTACGACCCGCCGGAACCCCTTCGGCCGGACACCGTCCCCCGCCTCCCCGTCCCGCTGTTCGGGCACGGCGGCGGCCGGGGCCTGGGGCGTACTGCCGCCGGTCCCGCCGGCGGCCTGGACGACCTCGTCCGGGGTGCCCAGGCGGTCGATGATGCGGCGGACGGCGGCGGGGCTGTCGACGGTGACCTTCGCGCGGCGCCGGTCGATCTCGTTGCGCAGCTCCGACACCAGGCGCATCCGGGTGGCCGACGGCAACTGCCGCTGCTGAGCCACGTCACCGACGCGGCTCAGATACTCGTAGACGACCTGGTCGCTCTCGATACCCACGAAGTCCCCTCCGGGGTTGGGCGCGTTGGATACCTCGTCGGACGACGGTATCGCGGGTGGGCGCGTCTGCCGTAGCCGCGGGCAGCCGCGTCGGCGGGGTGGGTCGGCGGGATGGGTCGCGCAGCCCGGCGTTGCGGGGTGCCGTGCGGGTGGGACGCGCAGCCCGGCGCTGCGAGGTGCCGTGCGGGTGGGACGCGCAGCCCGGCGCTGTGAGGTGCCGTGCGGGTGGGACGCGCAGCCCGGTGCTGCGAGGTGCCGCTGCGCCCACCCTCCCCCATCGCCCCGGCGGCACGACTGCCCGCAGCTGGGGTGGCGCGGCTGGGGAGGATCGGTGGCACACGGACACCCCGTCGTCGTACCCACCCGCTAACGTGGGTCGGATGAGCAACCCGGCAACACCGCCGCGCTCCCTCGCCGAAGCGCTCCGTGCCAGGGACGACGCCTCCCTGGCCGCACTCCTGCGCGCCCGTCCCGACCTCATCACGCCCGTCCCCACCGACCTCACCCAGCTCGCGACCCGTGCCGGCACGCGCGCGTCGGTCGTCCGTGCCCTGGAGCGGCTCGACCGGTTCGCGTTGCAGACGGCGGAGGCGCTGGCGGTGGCGGCGGACCCGGCGGCGTACGAGGAGCTGCTGGGGCTGATGGCGGGCGACGAGCGGGACCCGGCGGTCGCGGCCGCGCTGCCCCGGGCGCTCGGGACGCTGCGCGAGCAGGCGCTGGTGTGGGGCGCCGACGACCGGCTGCGGCTGGTCCGTACGGCCCGGGAGCTGCTGGCGCCCTCGCCGCAGCATCCGTCGCCGACGGGGCTGGGTCCGACGGTGCAGGAGGCGACCGCGGGCATGTCGCCGGGCCGGATCCAGGACATCGTGACGGCGGCGGGGCTGGCGTCCACGCACGACGCGGTCTCGGCGGTGGCGGCGCTCACCGCACTGTTCAAGAACCGGAAGCGGATGGGGGCGCTGCTCGCCGGCGCCCCTGAGGAGTCGCGCGAGGTGCTGGCCCGGCTGGTCTGGGGGCCGCCGTACGGCCAGGTCACCGCGGATCCCGCGGCCCATCTGCGCTGGCTCATCGACCGGGGTCTGCTGCTGCCGACGGCGCCGGGGACGGTCGTACTCCCCCGCGAGGTGGCCCTGCACCTGCGGGGCGGCCGGGCGCACCGGGCCGCCGAGCCGCTGCCGCCGGCCGTGGAGGCCGCGGCCACGCATCGTCCACAGGTTGTGGACGCGACGGCGGCCGGGCAGGCCTACACCGCGCTGGCGACCGTCGAGGAACTGCTGAAGGACTGGGACGAGGGCGGGCCCGCGGTGCTGCGGGCGGGCGGACTCAGCCTCCGTGACCTGAAGCGGACCGCGGTCGCCCTCGACGTGCCCGAGCCGATCGCCGCCTTCTGGGTCGAACTCGCCTACGCGGCGGGCCTGTTGGCCTCCGACGGCGAGCCCGACGAGCGGTACGCGGCGACGCCCGCCCACGACGAGTGGCTGGAGCAGCCCGCGGCACAGCGCTGGGCGCGGCTCGCCGAGGCGTGGCTGACGGCGACGCGGACGTCCGGGCTGGTGGGCGGCCGGGACGTGAAGGAGCGCACGTTGTCGGCGCTGGGTCCGGGGCTGGACCGCTCGGCCGCACCCGAGGTGCGGCACCGGGTGCTGGCCCTGCTGGCCGGGCTGCCGGCGGGCGCCTCGCCGTCCGCCGAGTCGGTGCTGGCCCGCCTGAGCTGGGAGCGCCCGCTGCGCGGGCCCCAGCGGGACGACGACCTGCGGACCCGGCTCGCCCGGTGGACGCTGTCGGAGGCGGAGCTGCTGGGGGTGACCGGCCGGGGCGCGATGTCGACGCAGGGGCGGGCGCTGCTGGGCGCCCCGGCGCCGAAAGCGGTGGCGGAAGAACCGGTCGGACCCGGCGACAAGCTCCCCGTCCACCATCACCCCGCGCCGGCCGTCGAACCCCTCTCGCCCCCCGAACAGGCCACCGCCTCCGCGACGGCCGCCCGCCTTCTCGCACCCCTCCTGCCCGAGCCCCTGGACCACGTCCTGCTCCAGGCCGACCTGACGGCGGTGGCGCCGGGACCGTTGCGGCGGCCCCTGGCGGAGCTGCTGGGGGTGCTCGCCGACGTGGAGTCGAAGGGCGGGGCGACGGTCTACCGGTTCACGCCGGGCTCGGTGCGCCGCGCGCTGGACTCCGGCCAAGCCGCCTCCGACCTGCACGCGTTCCTGGCCGAGCACTCCCGTACGCCGGTTCCGCAACCGCTCTCGTACCTGATCGACGACGTGGCGCGCAGGCACGGCCATCTGCGCGTCGGGGCCGCCTCCGCCTACGTCCGCTGTGACGACGACGCCCTGCTCAACGAGATCATGGCCGACAAGCGGGCCGCGGGCCTCCGCCTCCGCCGCCTGGCCCCCACGGTCCTGGCGACCCAGGCCGACCCGGCCGCCCTGCTCGACGGGCTGCGCGCGATGGGGTTCGCGCCGGCCGCCGAGTCCGCCGAGGGCGACGTCCTGATCTCCCGCGCCCACGCCCACCGCACCCCGCCGCGCACCGCGCCCGCGCCGGTGCCGGAGGGCCCTCCGGTCCCCGACGCGACCCTCCTGAACGCCGCGATCCGCGCCATCCGCGCCGGCGACCTGGCCTCCACGACCCCCCTCAAGCCGACGGCGGCCACACCCGTCACCGGCGGCGACCTCCCTCGCACCAGCCCGGCCGAGACCCTCGCCACCATGCAGGCCGCCGTCCTCACCGGCGAGGCCGTGTGGATCGGCTACGTCAACGCCGAGGGCACCGCCTCCCAGCGCCTCATCGCCCCGATCCGCGTCGAAGGCGGCTTCGTCACGGCGTACGACCACACGGCGGACGAGGTACGGACGTATCCGCTGCACCGGGTGACGGGGGTGGCGGAGCTGGCGGAGGACACCGGCTGACCGGCGGGCCCGGCCCGCCGCCGCCCTCCGTGCCGTCCCGGTGTGACGCGCGCCCCACCCCAACCGCGAACCGTGAGGCACACTGGACGTTTGGCCGTGACCTCTGGCCTTTCGGAAAGGGTGCCGAGCGTGAATGGTCCACTCATCGTCCAGTCGGACAAGACTCTGCTGCTCGAAGTCGACCACGAGCGGGCCGACGAGTGCCGTCGGGTCATCGCGCCGTTCGCGGAGCTGGAGCGGGCACCGGAGCACATCCACACCTACCGGGTGACGCCCCTCGGGCTGTGGAACGCGCGGGCGGCCGGGCACGATGCCGAGCAGGTCGTGGACGCGCTGGTGGAGTTCAGCCGCTATCCGGTGCCGCACGCGCTGCTCGTGGACATCGCGGAGACGATGGACCGCTACGGCCGCCTCACCCTGTCCAAGCACCCGGCGCACGGGCTGGTCCTCACCTCCACCGACCGGCCGGTCCTGGAGGAGGTCCTGCGCTCGAAGCGGATCGCCCCGCTGGTCGGCAACCGCATCGACCCCGACACCGTCGCCGTGCACCCCTCCGAGCGCGGGCAGATCAAGCAGACACTGCTCAAGCTGGGCTGGCCGGCCGAGGACCTCGCCGGGTACGTCGACGGCGAGGCGCACGCGATCGAGCTGGCCGAGGAGGGATGGGCGCTCAGGCCGTACCAGAAGCAGGCCGTGGAGAACTTCTGGCACGGCGGGTCCGGTGTGGTCGTCCTGCCCTGTGGGGCCGGGAAGACGCTCGTCGGCGCCGGGGCCATGGCACAGGCCAAGTCGACCACCCTCATCCTCGTCACGAACACCGTCTCCGCGCGGCAGTGGAAGCACGAGCTGGTGAAGCGGACCTCCCTGACCGAGGAGGAGATCGGCGAGTACAGCGGGACGAGGAAGGAGATCCGGCCCGTCACCATCGCCACCTACCAGGTGCTGACGACCAGACGGAAGGGCGTCTACCCGCACCTGGAGCTCTTCGACTCCCGGGACTGGGGGCTGATCCTCTACGACGAGGTGCACCTGCTGCCGGCGCCGGTCTTCAAGTTCACGGCGGATCTGCAAGCGCGGCGGCGGCTGGGTCTGACCGCGACGCTCGTGCGGGAGGACGGGCGGGAGTCCGACGTGTTCTCGCTCATCGGGCCGAAGCGGTTCGACGCGCCGTGGAAGGAGATCGAGGCGCAGGGGTACATCGCGCCCGCCGACTGCGTCGAGGTCCGGGTGAACCTGACCGACGCCGAGCGGCTCGCGTACGCCACCGCCGAGACGGAGGAGAAGTACCGCTTCTGCGCGACGACCGTGACCAAGCGGAAGGTGACGGAGGCGATCGTGCGCCGGTTCGCCGGGCAGCAGATCCTCGTCATCGGGCAGTACATCGACCAGCTCGACGAGCTGGGAGAACACCTCGACGCCCCCGTGATCAAGGGCGAGACGTCCAACGCGCAGCGCGAGAAGCTCTTCGAGGCCTTCCGGCAGGGTGAGATCAGCGTGCTGGTGGTGTCGAAGGTGGCGAACTTCTCCATCGACCTGCCCGAGGCGACGGTCGCCATCCAGGTGTCGGGGACCTTCGGGTCACGGCAGGAGGAGGCACAGCGGCTGGGGCGGGTGCTGCGGCCGAAGGCGGACGGTCACCAGGCCCACTTCTACTCCGTGGTCGCCCGGGACACCATCGACCAGGACTTCGCCGCGCACCGGCAGCGGTTCCTGGCGGAACAGGGGTACGCCTACCGGATCGTGGACGCGGACGAGCTGCTCGCGGACAGCTGAGCGCCCAGGAGGGGGCATCTCACTTGCGGCGGACGCCCACCTCCTCGCGGTACTCCCCGAGGACGAGGACGTCGAAGGCGGCGCCCGCGAACACCTTCACGGCACGCAGGGCCTCGCCGAGGACGTGCCGGTGGCTGCCGAGGACGGGTGTGGCGCCGGCCGGGCGGGGCGGGCGCGGGACTGGGTTGACGGTTGCTGCGCTCATGCCTCCATGGTGGCTTTCCGGACATAAGGACGGCATCGGTCTGCGGGGCGAACCCGGGTGGTCGTCGCGTAGTACTTCGGGGTGATCGGCCACCCTCAGGGTGCAGGGGGCGTCCCCTAGGGGGCGGGGAAAGCCGTTCGCTCGGGGACGGCGAAAGCGATGGGCTCAGAGACGGCGAAAGCCACGCGCTCAGAGGGCGGCGAAAGCCACGCGTTCGGGGGTGGAGAAAACCATTCGCTCCGGGACGTGCGGCTCACCTACAATCTCCGCTCTTGCCCGCCTCCCCACGGAGTGCCGCCGCCCGGACGGAAACCGGTCGGTATCCCGCGCCACCCCCACCGCAGGTCCTTCCGGAGGCACCCCCTTGTCCACCCCGCCCACGCCCGTCGACGACGATCCCCTCGCCCGCGAACGCGCCCACCTCGCCCGGTCCCGTGCCGCCCTGCGCGCCATGCGCGAGGACGCCGAGTCCCTCGACATCAGCGACGTCACCGCGAACTGGGTCAACGCCCAGATCCTGGAGCGCCAGATCGGCGAGCGCATCAAGGCGCTCGCCGACCTCAGCCACACCCCGCTGTTCTTCGGCCGGCTCGACTACCTGCACGCACCCGGTGCCGAGCAGGCCGAGGGCGGCGAGGGGGAGCGCTTCTACATCGGGCGCCGGCACGTGCACGACCACGACGGCGACCCGATGGTCATCGACTGGCGTGCGCCGGTCTCGCAGCCGTTCTACCGGGCGTCCAAGAAGGCCCCGATGGACATCGCGCTGCGCCGCCGCTTCGGTTACACGGGCGGCGACCTCACGGCGTACGAGGACGAGCACCTCTCCGATCCGGCTGAGGCGGCGGCCGCCACCAGCAAGCTGCTCCAGCAGGAGATCGAGCGCCCCCGGGTGGGCCCGATGCGGGACATCGTGGCGACCATCCAGCCCGAGCAGGACGAGATCGTGCGCTCCGGGCTGGGCGGGACGGTGTGCGTGCAGGGAGGTCCCGGGACCGGGAAGACGGCCGTCGGCCTGCACCGAGTCGCCTATCTCCTCTACGCCCACCGCGAGCGGCTCGCCCGCACCGGCACCCTCGTCATCGGGCCGAACAGCTCGTTCCTGCACTACATCGAGCAGGTGCTGCCCGCGCTGGGCGAGCTGGCGGTCCAGCAGGCCACCGTCGACGACCTGGTCTCCCGGACCGCGGAGGTGCGGGGCACGGACGACGCGGCCGCGGCGGTCATCAAGGGCGACGCGAGGATGGCGGAGGTGCTGAGGCGGGCCGTTTACGCGCACGTGAGCATGCCTGCCGAGCCGGTCGTCGTCGTGCGCGGCTCGCGCCGCTGGCGGGTACCGGCGTACGAACTCGAGGTCATCGTCCGTGAGTTGCTCGACCGCGACATCCGCTACGGCGCCGCCCGCGAGGCCCTCCCGCAGCGCATCGCGCACGCCGTGCTGGTCCAGATGGAACACTCCGGCGAGGCACCGGACGACCGGGTGCAGGACGCGGTGGCCCGCAACAGCGCGGTCAAGGCGGCCGTCAAGGCGATCTGGCCGCCCGTCGACCCGGCGAAACTCGTGCTGCGGCTGCTCACGGACGCGGACTTCCTCGCCGTACACGCGGAGGGCGTCCTGACCGAGGACGAGCAGAAGACGATCCTGTGGGCGAAGCCCGTGCGGTCCGTGAAGTCCGCCAAGTGGGCGCCCGCGGACGCGGTGCTCATCGACGAGGCGAACGACCTGATCCAGCGCACGCACTCGCTCGGGCACGTGGTGCTGGACGAGGCGCAGGACCTCTCCCCCATGCAGTACCGGGCCGTCGGCCGCCGCTGCACCACCGGTTCGGCCACCGTCCTCGGCGACCTCGCCCAGGGCACCACCCCCTGGGCGACCCGGAGCTGGGACGAGGCCCTCGCCCACCTCGGCAAGACGGACGGCGTGATCGAGGAGCTGACGGCCGGTTTCCGCGTGCCGACCGACGTCATCACCTACGCCTCCCGCCTCCTCCCGCACATCGCCCCGGGCCTGACGCCGGTCGCCTCGGTCCGCGAGAACCCGGGCTTCTTCGACGTCCGCGCGATCTCCGGCACCGCCGAAGTGATCGCCGCCTGCGAGGAGTTGCTGCGCCGCGAGGGCTCCACCGGTCTGATCGCCGCCGACGCCCGGATCCCGGCGCTGGCCGAGGCGCTGGCCGAGGCGGGCATCGGGTGTCTGGCCCCGGGCGAGGAGACGACGGCGGAAACCCGCCTGACCCTGGTCCCGGCCTCACTGGCCAAGGGCCTGGAGTACGACTACGTGGTCCTCGACGAACCCCGGGCCGTGGTCGACGGCGAACCCGACGAACGCACCGGCCTGCGGCGCCTGTACGTCTCCTTGACCCGAGCGGTGTCGGGCCTGATCGTGACGCACGCGGCACCGCTGCCCGCCCAGCTCGGCTAGCGGCCGCGCGGCAGGTTTCCCGACGTCACCCGCCGTCCAGCACCCGCCGCCACTCCGCGACCGCCGCCACCGACACCGGGCCGCCCCAGCCGTCCGGCCGGGCGGCCCCGCCGATGTGAAAGGCGTCGATCCCGGCGGCCCGGAGCGTCGGCACGTGGTCCAGGCGCAGCCCTCCGCCCACCAGGATCCGCGGCTCGTACCCGGGCTCCCCGTCCCGCCTGCGGGCCGCCTCGGCGAGCAGTGCGGGGAGCCCGTCGTCCACGCCGGACGCCGAGCCGGCGGTGAGGAGGGTGTCGAGGCCGGGCAGCCCGTCGAGCTGCTTGCGCAGGGCGTCCCGGTCGGCGCAGTGGTCGATCGCCCGGTGGAAGGTCCACCGGCAGCCGTCCAGCGCGCCGGCCACCCGTTCCACGGCCGGCAGATCCACTCCGCCGTCCGCGTCGAGGAACCCGAGCACGAACTCCTCGGCGCCCACGGCCCGCAGCTCCGCCGCGACCCCCACCAGCCGGTCGACGTCCTCGGCGCCTCCCGCCGCGAACCCGTCCGCGGGCCGCAGCATCACGCGCAGCGAGATGTCGACGGCGGCCCGGATCCCGGCGACCGTCGCGGCCGAGGGGGTCAGCCCGTCGGCCGCGATGTCGGTGACCAGCTCGAGTCGGTCCGCGCCTCCGGCCTGGGCGGCGACGGCGTCCTCGACGTCGAGGGCGATCACCTCCAGGACTGCACGCTTGCTCATGGGACCCCATTCGTCGGGCGGCTGCAGATCTGCCTGCACGTCTGGCACAGGTCTAGTCCAATCCAAGACTACCCCTGTGCCACCACGCCGCTACGGGGCCCCGTACGCCCGGAGCCGCTCACCCGTAGATGTTCAGCTCCTCCTCCTTCGCCCCCGCCAGTTCGTACGCCGCCCCCGCCGCCGAACGCCCCGCGTACAGCCGTACGAGGGTGGCGGCGTCGCCGATGTACCGCGCCGGCGGCCGCTCCCCGGGGACACCGCCCAGCCGCAGCGGCTCGTCGACGTCGTCGAGGTCGGCCTGGAGCGGCACGTGGTCCCGCTCCCGGGTGATCCGGACCAGCAGCGCCAGCGCGTCCGGCAGCCCCGGCCCCGCGTACGCACCCGGCTCCCCGAGCGCCTCGCGCACGTCGCCGGCGTGCACCCACTCCCCCAGCGCGATCCCGTCCAGCACCCCGCCCGCGCGGGCGATCACCGGCCCGGCCTCGGTCATCCCGCGCTCCAGCTCGTCGACGACCCGCGCGTTCGGCCAGTCGGCCCGCTCGGCGATGTCCCGGTCGTTCGACTCGGGCGAGAAGACGTCCTTGTCGTACCTGCTCTCCACCACCCGCATCAACGCGGCCGAACAGTGGGCCAGCACATCGCGCACGGTCCACCCCGGACACGCGGCGGCCGGCAGGGCGTAGTCGTCGTCGGGCCTGGCCCGCAGCAGCGGGACGAGGGCGTCCCGCTCGGTGGTCAGAAGTCGGCCGGGCAGGTCCGGGTCACGTACGTCGGCAGAAGTCATGGGCACCACGCTAGGGGTCACCCGCGGCGCGCGGGGACAATGGAGACATGGCCGATCCAGACGCCCTGCGCACCCGTTTCGCCCGCGCCCTGGAAGGAGCCCGGGGCCGCGAGGCCGCCGGACCCGACCCGGCGCCGTACGCCGACAACCTGCTGGCGCGCTGGCAGGAGCCGCAGCGCCGCTACCACACGCTGACCCACCTCACCGCGGTCCTCGACCACGTCGACGTGCTGGAGAAGTACGCCGCCGACCCGGACGTCGTCCGCCTCGCCGCCTGGTTCCACGACGCGGTCTACCTCCCCGACCGCTCCGAGAACGAGGAACGCTCGGCCCGCCTCGCCGAACGCGCCCTGCCCGAGGCGGGGGTCCCGGCGGACCGGACCGCCGAGGTCGCCCGCCTGGTCCGCCTCACCACGACCCACGACCCCGCCGACGACGACCCGGACGGGCAGGTCCTCTGCGACGCCGACCTGGCGATCCTCGCCGCGCCGCCGTCGGCGTACGCCGCGTACACGGCCGCCGTCCGCGAGGAGTACGGCTTCGTCCCCTCCGACGCCTTCCGCGCGGGCCGGGCCGCGGTCCTGGGGCAACTCCTCGCCCTGCCCAGGCTGTTCAGGACGCCGCACGGGCAGGCGGAGTGGGAGGCGACGGCCCGCTACAACCTCGCCGCCGAGCTGGAACTGCTGACGGGGTGAGCCCGGCCGGAGTAGCGTCACAGACCTGGACCTCCGCAGGAAGGATCACCCTCCGTGGGCGACGCCCCGATTCGCATCCACTCCGACCGGCTCATTCTGCAGGGCGTCACCCCCGCCGCCGCGGCCGACCTGAACCTGGGCGGTGAGGGCGGGTTCGCCTGGGTCGCGGACGGACCGATCCAGGGGACCCGGGACGGCGCCGGGCTGTTGGTGACGGCGTACGAGGCGGGCGTGCACCGGCCGGAGTGGGGGATGTTCGCGCTCGTGCGGCGGGAGGACGGCCTCGCGGTCGGCGCGATGGGCTTCCACGGGCCGCCGGACGAGGAGGGCCGCGTCGAGATCGGCTACGACCTCGCCGAGTCCGCCCGCGGCAACGGCTTCGCCACGGAGGCGCTGCGCGTGCTGTCGCGGTGGGCGCTGGCCCGCCCGGAGGTGCGGGTGCTGTTCGCGGTGATCGAGCGGGGGAACCTTCCGTCCCAGCGGGTGATCTCGCGTGCCGGGTTCACCAAGGTGAGTGGCGAGGCCGGCGACGACGAGCACTACGCCTACGAACTACGCGGCTGATTGCGTCCCTTCCGCCTCCGCAGCCCCGCCCCGTGCAGCAGCCGCACCACCTCACGGCTGCTGACCTCCACCGCTCCCGCGGACACCACCTCGGCGTACCGGTGCGACGGGATGTCGTAGTGGTCCCGCTCGAAGGCCCGCGGGGGCACGCCCAACTTCTCGGCGAACGTGTGCAGTTCGGCGTACGAGACGTCGCTGACGAGGTGGGACCACAGGCGCCCGTGGCCCGGCCAGGTGGGCGGGTCGATGTACACCGTCACGACGACGGCGCCCCGCCGGTCGCCGACCCGAGCGCCCCCACCGCGGCGACCTTCACACCCGCCTTGTGGCACACCCAGTGCGGGTCGGGCCCGAGTTCCGGCTCGACGTCCAGGGCGTGCGGGTCGCCGGTGCCGCACACCGGGCACAGCGGCCAGCGTCCGTACCGGTCGAGGAGCGAGTCCTGTACGTCCTGTGCGACCAGCCCGGCCACGAAGCCCGCGCCCTCCGGCCACTGCTCGACCCACCAGCGCCGCTGCACGACGGAGTCCTCGACCATCGACACCACGTCCGCTGCGGCCACCTCGCACGCGGCCAGGTCGGCGAGCACGAGGGCGCGCGCCGCGTGCAACGCCTGCTCCAGGGGGCTGATGGGGTCCATGCACCCATTGTGCGCACTCTTGACCCCGACACCGAGCCGAAAATATCTTTCAGGTGTGACCCGGAACGTGAAGGAAATTTTCGGCAACAGCCTCGCCGCCAAGGTGCGCACCCTCGCGCCCTCGATGACCCGCTCCATGCAGCGCGTCGCCGAGGCCGTCGCGCACGACCCGGCCGGCTGCGCCGCCCTCACGGTCACCGGCCTCGCCGAACTCACCGGCACCAGCGAGGCGACCGTCGTGCGCACCGCCCGCGTCCTGGGCTACCCCGGCTACCGCGACCTGCGCCTCGCCCTCGCCGGCCTCGCCGCCCAGCAGCAGTCCGGCCGCGCGCCCGCGATCACCACGGACATCGCGGTGGACGATCCCATCGCCGACGTGGTGGCGAAGCTCGCGTACGACGAACAGCAGACCCTCGCCGACACGGCGGCCGGCCTCGACACCGTGCAGCTCGCGGCGGCGGTGTCCGCGCTGGCGGGGGCGCGGCGCACGGACGTGTACGGGGTCGGTGCGAGCGGGCTGGTCGCCCAGGACCTCACCCAGAAGCTGCTGCGGATAGGGCTGATCGCGCACGCCCACAGCGATCCGCACCTCGCCGTCACCAACGCCGTGCAACTGCGCGCGGGGGACGTGGCGATGGCGATCACCCACTCGGGCTCAACCGGTGACGTCATCGAGCCGCTCCGGGTCGCCTTCGAGCACGGGGCGACGACGGTGGCGATCACCGGCCGGCCCGACGGACCCGTCACGCAGTACGCCGACCATGTGCTGACCACGTCCACGGCCCGCGAGAGTGAACTCCGGCCGGCGGCCATGTCGTCGCGGACCAGCCAGTTGCTGGTGGTGGACTGTCTGCTGGTGGGGGTGGCGCAGCAGACGTACGAGACGGCGGCGCCGGCGCTGGCGGCGTCGTACGAGGCGCTCGCGCACCGGCACCGGCGGTAGACCGCAGGGCAGACCGACAGAACGACGTGGAAAAGAGCCGTCACGCCATGACCTCCACCTCCGACCCCCGTGACCTCCAGGCCCAGTTGGAGTCCCTCACCACCGAGGCCTTCCGCCCCGAGCTCGCCGACATCGACCGGCTGCCCACCCTCGACATCGCCCGTCTCATGAACGGCGAGGACGCCTCCGTGCCGGACGCGGTGGCGCGACGGCTGCCGGAGATCGCCGCCGCGATCGACGCCGTGGCCGAGCGGATGGAGCGGGGCGGGCGGCTGGTCTACGCGGGCGCCGGTACCGCCGGACGGCTCGGGGTGCTGGACGCGTCCGAGTGTCCGCCGACCTTCAACACCGAGCCGGAGCAGGTCGTCGGGCTGATCGCGGGCGGCCGGGAGGCCATGATCACCTCGGTCGAAGGGGCCGAGGACTCGGCGGAGCTGGCCCGCGCCGACCTCGACGCCCTCGCGCTGACCGCCGCCGACACGGTGGTCGGCATCTCCGCCTCCGGCCGTACCCCGTACGCCATCGGCGCGGTGGAACACGCCCGGCATCAGGGCGCCTTGACCATCGGCCTGGCCTGCAACGCGGGCAGCGCGCTCGCGGCGGCCGCCGAGCACGGCATCGAGATCGTCGTCGGCCCCGAGCTGCTCACCGGCTCCACCCGCCTGAAGGCGGGCACGGCCCAGAAGCTCGTCCTCAACATGCTGTCGACGATCACGATGATCCGCCTGGGCAAGACGTACGGGAACCTCATGGTCGACGTACGCGCCTCGAACGAGAAGCTGCGCGCCCGCTCCCGCCGCATCGTCGCCCTCGCCACCGGCGCGCGGGACGACGAGATCGAGCGGGCCCTCGCCGCCACCGACGGCGAGGTGAAGAACGCCATCCTGACCATCCTGGCCGGCGTCGACGGTCCGACGGCGGCCCGCCTCCTGGAGGACTCCGACGGCCACCTGCGCGTCGCGCTGGCGGCGGCCCGCTGATACGCCAACTGGTCTTGTTAGCGTGGGCGTTCGACCAGGGGGAGGAACCGAAATGAAGCCCACGACCACGTTCCGTGTCGGCGGAGACCTGGAGATACGCCGGCTCGGATTCGGCGCGATGCGACTGCCGACCGAGCCGGCGGACGCCCGCGCCGCGTCCGTCGCGCTGCTCCGGCGGGCGGTCGAACTGGGCGTGACCCTCATCGACACGGCCCACTTGTACGGCTGGGGAGCCAACGAGGAACTGGTCGCCGAGGCGCTGCACCCCTACCCCTCCGGCCTCCTCGTCACCACAAAGGTCGGCGTCGTCCGGCCGGCCGCCGACGCATGGGCCTACGACGCCCGCCCGGCCTCCCTGCGCACCCAGGTGGACGAAGCCCTGCGCCGCCTCCGCACCGACCGCGTCGAACTCCTCCAACTCCACCGCATCGACCCGGACACCCCGCTCGCCGACCAGCTGGGAGCACTGGGCGAACTCCGCTCCCAAGGCAAGATCGGCCGGATCGGCCTGTCCGAGGTCACGGTCGCGGAGCTGGCCGAGGCCCGCTCGATCGTCGACATCGCGAGCGTCCAGAACCGCTACAACCTGCTCGACCGCGAGTACGAGCCGGTACTCAAGGCGTGCGAGGCGGCGGACATCGCGTTCCTGCCGTGGCGTCCGCTGGCGCCCGGGGCGGCGGACAAGGAGCCCGAGATCGCGGCCGTGGCATCCGAACTGGAGGCGACCCCGACACAGGTCGCCCTGGCGTGGCTGCTCGCGCACTCGCCGGTGATGGCGCCGATTCCGGGTACGGCGAGCCTGGGACACCTGGAGGAGAACGTGGCGGCGGCGGACATCCGACTGACCCGGGACCAGTACGACCGCCTCAACCGGGCAGCCGCTCCTCCTTGTTGACTCTGCGGACCCTCGCCCGCAGCACCTCCTCGCGGCGCAGGCCCCGTCGACTCCGGCGGACAGTCCCACTCCCGCCCTTCGGCGCTGCGACGACGCGCCTGCCCACTGGTCTACCTCGAAGGTGTCGGCACCGGACGGCTGGAGGACGACCCCGCCACCGTGACGCGCTACGGCGGTCATGGAGGTCAGGATCTGACCTACATGACTTCTAGCGTGGCCGCATGACCGACACCACACACGCCATCGCGACCGACGAGCGCGCCGACCTGCTGGAAACGCTGGCCCACAGCCGGCACTTCCTGCGCTTCACCGCCCGGGACCTCACCGACGAACAAGCCGGGCAGCGGACCACCGTCAGTGAGCTGTGTCTGGGCGGCCTGATCAAACACGTCACATCGGTGGAGCGGCACTGGGCGGAGTTCATCCTCAACGGCCCGACAGCGATGCCCGACTTCACCGCCATGACCGAGGCCGACTTCGCCCGGCGGGCCGACGAGTTCCGGATGCTGCCCGGCGAGACGCTGGCCGGTGTGCTGGCCGACTACGACGAGACGGCCCGCCGGACCGACGAACTCGTCACGACCCTGCCCGACCTGAACGCCACCCACCCGCTGCCCAAGGCCCCATGGAACAAGCCCGGGGCTCGATGGTCGGCCCGCAGGGTGCTGCTGCACATCGCCTCCGAGACCGCCCAGCACGCCGGCCACGCCGACATCATCCGCGAGGCCCTGGACGGTGCCAAGAGCATGGGCTGACCGGTCCCGAAGCTCAAGCCCCCAGCTCCGAGCCCTCTTTGCAAGGAATGGCCGGAGGGCCTCAACCCGCCCGAGCCACGCCCACACGGCAGGGATTCGCGCCGCCATGGCGCAGCGACGTGTCCTTCCTCGTCGCTGCGCCATGGCGCAGCGACGAGGAAGGACACCGGTATGACGACATCCGCCTTCCGTCGGCATACGCATCGCACACAGTCGCAGGTGTGTACGGTTCCCCCATGGAGACGTATCCGCTGGTGGAAGCCCGCAACCAACTCGGTCAACTGGTCGGCCGGGTCCGGCACGGCCAGGAGCACATCCTGATCACCGAGTACGGCAAGCCCGCGGCCGCGCTCATCCCGATGAGCGAGCTGGAAGAACTGCAGCGGCTGCGCGACGAGGCGGACATCGCCGAAGCCCGGGCCCGTGAGAGGGCTGCGTCCGGGCTGGAGGCAGAGGACCGACTCAAGGTCGGGCGCATCCGCTGATGCAGCGTCCAGCCCGAGGCACCCGCGAGAACCGGAGCCGCACCCAATGAACCACGCCCAGCTCACCGCCCTCGGCCGCGCCCTGCGTCTCCTCGGAGAGCACGGCGAGGCCCTCACCGGTGACACCCCGGACACCCGGCTCCACGAGGTCAAGGCGGACCTCAAGCGCGCCCTGGACCTGTTGGCGGACAGCGTCACCGGGGCCGTGCCCTCCACGCGGTGCCCCGAACACCCGGGCGGCCCGGTCGACGAGAACGCCCCCGACCTGTGTCTGCTGTGCGAGACCCGGCGGCGGGCGGCCCGGCGCTCCGAGTTCAACGGACCCTCCGCGCATGCCCGCCCCGCCGATCCCACCCCTTCCCGGTACGGCGTGCGGGAGGACCGGCCGCAGCCCCAGCAGCGCTGGCTGCCGGAGCTGTGGAACGGACAGGCGTGGCAGCTGTGCGGGACCCCCCGTCGGGACCGGCACGAGGCCGAGCTGTATCTCGCCGCCCAGCGGCGCGGGCCCCGGGCGGCCATGGCCTACCGGCTCGTGCACGAGTTCACCGACTACGAGGTGCTGCGCGTGTGGGGCACCCCGGTGCGCGTCGACATCGAGCCGCTCGGGAACCTGTAGGGCTCACTCACGTCAGCAGCGGCATCGGCGCGAACTCGTACCCCTCCCACATACGCCTCGACGCCTCCTCCGGATAGGCCCTGACCTGCGGCTCCACGTCCAGCACCTGTACCAGCCGCTCCTCGGTGCCGTACGCCGGCCAGCCCGGGTCGCCCGTCCTCGCGAACGCCGTCCAGGACGCCCGGAAGCGGGCCGACAGCGCCTCGGCCTCCGGCGGGACCTCCCCGCCGGGGAACAGCATGAGGCCGACATCGGCGGTGAACGTGCCGAAGAGCAGCGGGATGTCCAGCGCGTGGCAGGCACCCAGGGCGCCTCCGTTGCCCGGCGCCGGCCAGGTCAGTTCGTAGAGGTGGGCGCGGCCGCCGCCCGTGGTCTGCGCCTCGGCCAGGTGATGGCTGGGCATGGCGAACAGCCAGTCGGTCTGGACGCGTTCGAACAGCTCACCCGGTGAGGCGTCGGGGAAGGCCGCGCGGTACCCCGCCTCTCCGGCCGCACCCGGGGCGAACAACCGCAACGCCCCCCGCGCCTGCTCCTCCGTGATCATCCCCAGCTGCCCGCCCATCGCCAGGAACAGCCGGAACTCGTCCCGGTTGTGACCGACGACCAGCTCCACGTCCCGGCCCGCCCCGGCGGCCAGCGCCTGCCAGGGCGTGACCGGCAGCACCTCGCCGTCGACGACAGGGGAGAAGGGGGTCAGCGTGGGAGCGGCCTGACCCCACCTGCCGACGTACTGCAGCATCTTCGTGCCCAGTGCCTCGCCCGCGGCGGGCAGTGCGCGCGGGTCGACCGTGGACAGATCGGCCACCGTGGGCCGCAGCCCCGCCTCCGCCGCGATCGCCGTCGCGATGTCACGGGCCAGCGCGTCGGAGAAGTAGGTGCCCGGCACGCTCTGGGCGATGGCCCGCCGGAACAGGCCGGACGCCCTCGGCATGGCCAGCAGGGCCGCCGCCGACCCCGCGCCGGCCGACTCGCCGAAGACGGTCACCTGGCCGGGGTCGCCGCCGAACGCCGTGATGTTGTCCCGCACCCACTCCAGGGCGGCGACCTGGTCGAGCAGGCCGCGGTTGGCGGGCGCCCCGTCGATGTGGGCGAAACCCTCGATGCCGACGCGGTAGTTCAGGCTGACGACCACGACGTCGCCGTCGTGCGCGATGTGCCGGGCGTCATAGCCCGGGCTGCCGGCGTGGCCGAGCTTGTAGGCGCCGCCGTAGATCCACACCATGACCGGACGGTGGGCGGCCGGGTCCGGGTCGGGCGTCCAGACGTTGACCGTCAGCCAGTCGTCACCCGGGGGCACGTCCCGTACGTCGCCACGGCCCAGGAAGGCCGCCTCCTGCGGGGGCGGCGGGCCGAAGGAGTACGCGTCGCGTATGCCGTCCCACGCCGGGGCCGGGCGCGGCGCCTGGAAACGGGCCTCCCCGACCGGCGGGGCGGCGAACGGGATACCGCGGAAGACGGTCAGCGCGCCCTCCCGGCGCCCGCGCACCGCACCGGCGCGGGTACGGACCACGGGCGGTGCGGCGGAGTCGGTCCCGGGGTCTCGGGGCTCGGATGTCGTCATCGTCGGCGCTCCTCCTGATCGTTGCTCCGCTGAATCACTGCCCTCAGCCATGATTCTCGACAAGCGACCGCACCTGCTCCTCTCCCAGCTCCCACACCGTCTCGTGGGCCCGCGGGTCCCGCGCGTGGAAGGTGTGGAACAGGGGGCCGGTCGCCCCGCCCAGCTCCACCAGGGAGGCGGACGCCCCGCGCACCGCCCGTTCCGTGCCTGGTGCCGCCGTCAGGTCGATGCGGTTGACCACGCCGGGGGTGACCCAGACCGGCACGGCCGCCAGGAAACCGAGGAGCTGGAGGTGGAAGTGGCCGGTGAGGACGACCCGCACGTCGGTGCCCTCGATCACCGCCGCCAGGTCCTCCGGGTCGCGCAGGCCGAAGACGCGCTGCGTCTCGACGTCCAGCGCGATCGGCGGGTGGTGGAAGGCGAGGATCGTGCCCTTCGGCGCGGGCTCGCTCAACACCTGGCGCAGCCAGCCCAGTTGGGCCGGGCTCAGGTGGCCGTGCACCTTCCCCGGCACCAGCGAGTCCAGCGTGACGAACCGCCAACCGCCGACCGTGCTCACCGCAGCCCGCTCACCGACGGCCGACTCCAGTACCGTCTCGGCGCGTTCGGTGCCGTCCGCCGTCAGGTGGCCGCTGCCGAGCACCTTGGTGAAGGCCGTCCGCTCGTCGTGGTTGCCGGTGGTGAGGAAGACCGGCGCGCCCGTGCGCCGCGCGAACTCCCCGACCAGGTCACGGACGGCCGCGTAGGCCTCCACCTCCCCGGCGTCGGCGAGGTCGCCGGTCACGACGATCGCGTCCACGCCCTGCTGGTGCCGGAGTTCGGCGAGCATCAGGCGCAGCGACTCGGTGGCGTCGACGCCGTACTTGTTGGGGGTGGCGGTCCGGTCGAGGTGGGTGTCCGAGAGATGCAGTATCCGCATCTCTCGAACACTAGAGGGACCTGGAGATCAGCTCAGGGTCTTCAGCGCCGCCGCGTCGTACGGCTTCAGCTCGGCGAAGCGGTCGGAGAGCACCTTGGCCGCCCACTCCGGGTCCTGGAGCAGGGCGCGGCCCACGGCGATCAGGTCGAACTCCTCGGCCTCCAGCCGGTCGAGCAGGTCGTCGATGCCCCTGAGCGGAGAACCCTCGCCCATGAAGCCCTTGATGAAGTCGCCGTCGAGGCCGACCGAGCCGACCGTGATGACCGGCTTTCCGGTGAGCTTCTTGGTCCAGCCGGCCAGGTTGAGGTCCGAGCCGTCGAACTCGGGCAGCCAGTAGCGGCGGGTGGAGGCGTGGAAGGCGTCGACACCGGCCGCGGCGAGCGGGGCGAGGACGGCCTCCAGCTCCTCGGGGGTCTCGGCGAGACGCGCGCGGTACGCCTCCTGCTTCCACTGCGAGTAGCGGAAGATCACGGGGAAGTCGGCCGAGACGGTCTCGCGGACCGCCGCCACGATCTCCTCGGCGAACCTGGCGCGGGCCACCGGGTCGCCGCCGTAGGCGTCCGTACGGCGGTTGGTGCCGGCCCACAGGAACTGGTCCACGAGGTAGCCGTGGGCGCCGTGGATCTCCACACCGTCGAAGCCGATCCGCTCGGCGGCCGCGGCGGCCTCGGCGAACGCGCCGATGACGTCGTCCAGGTCGCGCCGGGTCATCGCCTTGCCGGTGGGCTCGTCGGCGCCGATGCGCAGGCCGGAGGGGCCGACGGCGGGGGCGTCGGCGTACGGCGGCTGGCCCTGCTCGCGCACCATGCCGATGTGCCACAGCTGCGGCACGATGGTGCCGCCCGCCGCGTGCACGTCAGCGGCGACCTTCGCCCAGCCGGCGAGCTGCTCCTCGCCGTGGAAGCGCGGGATGCTGTCGCTCTGCCCCGCCGACTCGTGGCCGACGTAGGTGCCCTCGGTGACGATCAGGCCGACGCCCGCGGCGGCGCGGCGCGCGTAGTACGACGCCACGTCCGCGCCGGGGATGCCGCCCGGGGAGAACGCGCGGGTCATGGGCGCCATCACGATGCGGTTCGGGACGGTCAGGCCGTTGATCGCGGTCGGCCGGGCGAGGATGCGGGCCGCGCGGGAGGTGGACTCGGCGGTGGTGGCGGTCACGTGGGGGCTCCAATGAAACCAGGCGGTATGTGCATGCGCATATACGGTACGCAGGTTTCAACTGACCCACCGGCCACCACATTCCGCCCGGGCTGTGATCCCGGACACGCCCGAGGGCGGCACCCCCTGTCTCCAGGGAGTACCGCCCTCGGCGTCGTACAGCGATGAACTCGCGATCCTCGAGAGGATCAGAAGTCCATGTCACCGCCCGGCATGCCGCCGCCGGCCGGGGCAGCGCCCGCCTTCTCCGGCTTGTCGGCGATGACGGCCTCGGTGGTGAGGAACAGCGCGGCGATGGAGGCGGCGTTCTGCAGGGCAGAGCGCGTCACCTTCGCCGGGTCGATGATGCCTTCGGCGATCATGTCGACGTACTCACCGGTCGCGGCGTTCAGGCCGTGGCCGACGGGCAGGTTGCGCACCTTCTCGACGATGACGCCACCCTCGAGGCCACCGTTGACGGCGATCTGCTTGAGCGGGGCCTCCAGGGCCAGCTTCACGGCGTTGGCGCCGGTCAGCTCGTCACCCTCCAGGTCCAGCTTCTCGAAGACCGAGGAGGCCTGGATGAGGGCCACGCCACCACCGGCGACGATGCCCTCCTCGACGGCCGCCTTCGCGTTGCGAACGGCGTCCTCGATGCGGTGCTTGCGCTCCTTGAGCTCGACCTCGGTCGCGGCACCGGCCTTGATGACGGCCACGCCGCCCGCGAGCTTCGCCAGGCGCTCCTGGAGCTTCTCGCGGTCGTAGTCGGAGTCGCTGTTCTCGATCTCGGCGCGGATCTGGTTGACCCGGCCCTGAACCTGCTCGGAGGAGCCGGCACCGTCGACGATGGTGGTCTCGTCCTTGGTGATGACGACCTTGCGGGCACGGCCCAGGAGGTCGATGGAGGTGTTCTCCAGCTTGAGGCCGACCTCCTCGGAGATGACCTCGCCGCCGGTGAGGATGGCGATGTCGTTCAGCATCGCCTTGCGGCGGTCACCGAAGCCCGGGGCCTTGACGGCGACGGACTTGAAGGTGCCACGGATCTTGTTGACGACCAGGGTCGACAGGGCCTCGCCCTCGACGTCCTCGGCGATGATCAGCAGCGGCTTGCCCGACTGCATGACCTTCTCCAGGAGCGGGAGCAGGTCCTTGACGGAACCGATCTTGGAGTTGGCGATCAGGATGTACGGGTCGTCGAGCGACGCCTCCATACGCTCCATGTCGGTGGCGAAGTACGCCGAGATGTAGCCCTTGTCGAAGCGCATACCCTCGGTGAGCTCAAGCTCAAGCCCGAAGGTCTGGGACTCCTCGACGGTGATGACGCCTTCCTTGCCGACCTTGTCCATCGCCTCGGCGATGAGCTCGCCGATCTGGGTGTCGGCGGCGGAGATGGAGGCCGTGGAGGCGATCTGCTCCTTGGTCTCGACGTCCTTGGCCTGCTCGAGCAGGGCACCGGAGACGGCCTCGACGGCCTTCTCGATACCGCGCTTGAGAGCCATCGGGTTGGCGCCGGCGGCTACGTTGCGCAGGCCCTCGCGGACGAGCGCCTGGGCGAGCACGGTCGCTGTGGTGGTTCCGTCGCCGGCGACGTCGTCCGTCTTCTTGGCGACTTCCTTGACCAGCTCGGCGCCGATCTTCTCGTACGGGTCCTCGAGCTCGATCTCCTTGGCGATGGAAACACCATCGTTGGTGATCGTGGGCGCGCCCCACTTCTTCTCGAGGACGACGTTGCGGCCCTTGGGGCCAAGAGTGACCTTGACGGCGTCGGCGAGCTGGTTCATCCCGCGCTCGAGACCGCGCCGTGCCTCCTCGTTGAACGCGATGATCTTGGCCATGTGAAGTGGTCCTCCCGGACAGGGGGTGGATTTCTCCGGACCGCGCTGGCGCCCGCGACGGACGGCCTGCCTGCCTCGTGGTTCCTTGCCCCACATGGCCTGCGGGCCTCACCGACCCGGTCCTCGTTGTCACTCTCACCTTCAGAGTGCTAACGCCAATGATTAGCACTCGCCCCTCGAGAGTGCAAGCGCCCGCGAAGCGGGCTCGTTGAGGGGTGGCGGTCGGGTGACGGGTGGGCGCAAGCGCCCACCGGGGAACGGTCCGCACCGCGGCGACCCGTTCCGGACATGCCGAAGGGCTCGTAACCCATGACTCCCCATGGGATACGAGCCCTTCGAAGAACAGAAGAACGTCGCTGTCAGTCGGCGCGTGCTTCAGCCGGTCGCCAGTCGGACCATGTCCGCCTGCGGCCCCTTCTGGCCCTGCGAGATCTCGAAATCGACTCGCTGACCTTCCTCCAGGGTGCGGTAGCCGTCCATCTGAATCGCGCTGTAGTGGACGAAAACATCCGCACCACCGTCGACCGCGATGAAGCCGTACCCCTTCTCCGCGTTGAACCACTTGACGGTGCCCTGAGCCATGCCTAACTCCCCTATTACTGGCCCTTGCACAGATCCGCACTTCGCGGATCCGGGTCAGACCTCACCCCCCACATGGTTGGGGGCGTGCGCCGGAACGCGTCGACCGCGGCCGAATGTATCTGTCCAACTGCCCTCTGCAACAGGTCAATCGGACGAGAATTCCGGACGCGCGGGGTCCGGAATGTGGCGAGAATTCACCCGAATTCGGGGCAAGTCGGGCTCCACAAAAAGCACAAAAGCCGCGAAAGAAGCGCACACTTTGGCTACTTCTTATCGGGTGCAAGGTGGAGATCAAGGGCTTCCGACCCGGGGATCGGCATCGCGTTCCCCAACTGTACCGCGCTCAACCACATTGAATTGCCCCCTCCGCTTCTCTCACGGAGGGGGCAATTCAATGAAACGCTCGGTAACCGGCGTTACCGACGGTAATAATCAGCCGCCGGCGACGGCCGGAATGATGGAGACTCCGGCACCGTCCGGCGTCGCCGTCTCCAGGCCCTGCTCGAAGCGGACGTCGTCGTCGTTGACGTACACGTTGACGAACCGCCGCAGCTTGCCCTGGTCGTCCAGGACTCGCGCGGCGATGCCGGTGTGGTTCTTCTCCAGGTCGGTGATGACCTCGGCGAGGGTGGCCCCCTCGGCGGCCACCTCGGCCTTGCCACCGGTGTAGGTGCGCAGGATGGTGGGGATGCGGACGGTAACGCTCATGTCTGATGACCTCCGGTCAGGTAATCGCCCTCAGGGGCGCGGGGAACTGCGCGACCAGCCCCCACCGGCCCGCAGATGACAACGGCTATGCGAGTCCGGCCTCGCGGAACGAATCGAGGTTCGGACGAATGGTCGCAGTCAGCCCGGTCCCCGCCACCGCGTCCAACGTCTTGAGACCGTCACCGGTGTTCAGCACGACCGTGGTCTTCGTCGGGTCGAGGAGACCGCTCTCGATCAGCTTCCGCGTCACACCCACGGTCACACCACCGGCGGTCTCCGCGAAGATGCCCTCCGTGCGCGCGAGGAGCTTGATCGCGTCCACGACCTGCTCGTCGTTCACGTCCTCCACCGCACCGCCGGTACGCCGCGCGATGTCGAGGACGTAGGGACCGTCCGCCGGGTTGCCGATCGCGAGCGACTTGGCGATGGTGTTCGGCTTCTGCGGCCGGACGACGTCGTGACCGGCCTTGTAGGCGACGGACACCGGCGAGCAGCCCTCGGCCTGCGCACCGAAGATCTTGTACGGCTTGTCCTCGACGAGCCCGAGCTTGATCAGCTCCTGCAGCCCCTTGTCGATCTTCGTGAGCTGCGAGCCGGAGGCGATCGGGACGACCAGCTGGTCCGGGAGCCGCCAGCCGAGCTGCTCGCAGATCTCGTACGCCAGGGTCTTGGAGCCCTCGGCGTAGTACGGCCGCAGGTTGACGTTGACGAAGCCCCAGCCCTCCCCGGCCGGGTCGCCGATGAGCTCGGAGCAGAAGCGGTTCACGTCGTCGTAGTTGCCCTCGATGCCGACGAGCTCGCCGCCGTAGATGGCGGCCATGACGACCTTGCCCTGCTCCAGGTCGTGCGGGATGAACACG
This sequence comes from Streptomyces sp. NPDC058678, assembly GCF_042714835.1. Classification (NCBI taxonomy): domain Bacteria; kingdom Bacillati; phylum Actinomycetota; class Actinomycetes; order Kitasatosporales; family Streptomycetaceae; genus Streptomyces; species Streptomyces sp. NPDC058678. The sequence continues at coordinate 51,923 of NZ_JBHXSG010000059.1, forward strand.
CAGGAGCGGAATCCGGCGCGGGCGGCGGCGGCGCCGACGGCACCGGCCAGGTTGCCCGTGGAGGAGCAGGAGAGGGTGGTGAAGTGGAACGCGCGGGCGGCCTCGATGGCCTGGGCGACGACGCGGTCCTTGAAGGAGTGCGTCGGGTTGCCGGAGTCGTCCTTGACGAAGAGCTTGCCGGCGTCGACACCCAGCTCGCGGGCGAGGTTGTCGGCCTGGACGAGCTTGGTCCAGCCGGGGTTGATGTTCGGCTTGTCCGCCACGTCGGCCGGGACGGGCAGCAGCGGCGCGTAGCGCCAGATGTTCGCGGGTCCCGCCTCGATCTGCTTGCGGAGTTCCTCCGTGTCGTAGGCGGAGAAGTCGTAGGCGATCTCGAGCGGGCCGAAACACTCCTCGCAGGCGAAGACCGGGCCGAGGGGCACGCGGTGACCGCACTCGCGGCAGCTCAGCGCGGCGGCGGGGCCGAGGTCTACGGTGTTCGTGGTGCTTGCATCAGTCTGCACAGCCATGGAGGCGAGGCCCTTTCTCCTCATCTTCCTCACGACGCACTTCGCCGTGAGACGGATTTGGCACCTTCCCTAGTCGGGAGCCTCGCTGGTGACGAGAACCGACTGGAGGGTTGCCGGGGCTTCATCGGGCCGTATCCCTCTGCCCCTCTGGATGAGCGGTATGTAGTTGTTGATCGTTGAAACGGAACGCGGACCCCGACATGCGATGGTCATCAGCGTTGTTCAAGACTGTAACCGAAGGCCAGGACAGTTGAGATAGCCGTCCGAACCGCGAGATGGATCACATGTTCTGCGAGAGACCATGGATCACACGCTCGCCGAGAGAACGCAGAGGAGCCGCGCACTGTGCTGAAGGAAGTCGAGCGTTGGCTGAGCACTCACTCCTGGTCGAAGACCGATCGCCCGCTCCACAAGATCCTGGCCGCGAAACGCGCCACGGGCCAGACGGTCAGTGTCGTGCTGCCCGCGCTCAACGAGGAGGAGACGGTCGGTGACATCGTCGCCGTGATCCGTCACGACCTCATGCAGCAGGTCCCGCTCGTCGACGAGATAGTCGTCGTGGACTCGGGATCCACCGACCGCACCTCCGAGGTGGCCGCCGCCGCGGGGGCCCGGGTCGTCCATCGCGACGACATCCTGCCCCGCATCCCGACCGCTCCCGGCAAGGGCGAGGTGCTCTGGCGCTCGCTCCTGGTCACCAGCGGCGACATCGTCTGCTTCATCGACGCCGACCTGAAGGAGTTCTCCTCCGACTTCGTCTCCGGGATCGTGGGCCCGCTGCTCACCGACCCCGGCATCGACCTCGTCAAGGGCATGTACGACCGTCCGCTGCGCGGCGCGGCCGGCCAGGGCGGCCGGGTCACCGAACTGATGGCCCGCCCGCTGCTGAACATGCACTGGCCGCAGCTGGCCGGTTTCGTCCAGCCGCTCGGCGGCGAGTACGCGGCCCGTCGTTCGCTCCTGGAACAGCTCCCCTTCCCGGTGGGCTACGGCGTGGAGCTGGGCATGCTGATCGACGCCCTGCACCTGGTGGGCCTCGACGCACTGGCCCAGGTCGACGTGGGTGTGCGCAAGCACCGCCACCAGGACGGCCAGGCGCTGGGCAGGATGTCCGCCGCGATCTACCGCACGGCCCAGCTGCGGCTGGCCCGCGGGCACCTCGTCCGCCCCTCCCTCACCCAGTTCGAACGGGGTGAGGACGGCTTCGAGCCGCGTACCTACTCCGTGGACACCGAGGAGCGGCCGCCGATGGTGGAGATCGTCGAGTACGCACATCGAAAGGTCGCCTGACCGGGCGTGTTCCGGCGTCCGAGGGCCGTCTACGTCCGTATACGGCCCTCGGAGCCGCCCGAACGTTTGAGTGTTTACAGGCCGGGCTAAGTTGAGGCGTATGGCTTCCACGCACCATGCTGAGGTACTCGTCGCGTCCAACCGCGGCCCGGTTTCGTACGAGGTGCGCGAGAACGGCTCGCTGCACGCCAAACGGGGTGGCGGCGGGCTGGTCTCGGGCCTGTCCGCCATCGGACCCGACGCGGGCGCCCTGTGGGTGTGCTCGGCGCTGGGCGACGGCGACCGCGAGGCGGTGCGGCGCGGGGTCGGCGAGCCGGGCGTCCGGATGCTCGACATCCCCGCCGACGTGCACGCCGACGCGTACAACGGCATCGCCAACTCCGTGCTGTGGTTCGTCCACCACATGCTGTACCAGACCCCGCTGGAGCCGGTCTTCGACACGGAGTTCCGGCGGCAGTGGGCCTCGTACGAGACGTACAACCGCGCGTTCGCCGAGGCGCTGGCACAGGAGGCGGCCCAGGGGGCGGCGGTCGTCGTACAGGACTACCACCTCACCCTGGTCCCGGGCATGCTCCGCGAGCTGCGCCCGGACCTGCGGATCGGCCACTTCTCCCATACGCCGTGGGCGCCGCCGGAGTACTTCCGGATGCTGCCGGACGACATCGCCGGGCAGATCCTGCGCGGCATGCTCGGCGCGGACCGGCTCGGCTTCCTCACCCGCCGCTGGGCGGACGCCTTCACCGCGTGCTGTACGGAGTTCGCCGGGGGCCTCGGGGACACCCAAATCGGCGTGCACGGACTGGGCGCGGACGCGGACTTCCTGCGCGAGCGGTCGCACGAGCCGGACGTCGAGGAGCGCATGGTGGCGCTGCGGGCGGAGATCGGCGAAGGCCGTCGCGCGATCGTCCGCGTCGACCGCACCGAGCTGTCCAAGAACATCGTGCGCGGCCTGCTCGCCTACCGGCAGCTCCTCGACGACCACCCCGAGTGGCGTGAGCGGGTGGTGCACGTGGCGTTCGCGTACCCGTCCCGCCAGGACCTCGCCGTGTACCGGGAGTACATGGCGGAGGTGCAGCGGCTGGCGGACGAGATCAACGCGGAGTACGGCACGCCGGGCTGGACCCCGGTCCTGCTGCACCTGAAGGACGACTTCGCGCGCTCCCTGGCCGCGTACCGTCTCGCCGACGTGGCCCTCGTCAACCCCATCCGGGACGGCATGAACCTCGTCGCCAAGGAGGTGCCGCTGGTCTCCGACGAGGGGTGCGTGCTGGTGCTGTCGCGGGAGGCGGGGGCCTTCGAGGAGCTGGGCGAGGACGCGATCGCCGTCAATCCGTACGACGTGGTCGGCACGGCGGGCGCGCTGCACCAGGCGCTGAGCATGCCGACCGGCGAACGGGCGGAGCGGACGAAGAGGCTCACCGCGGCGGCGACCGCCCTGCCGCCGGCACGGTGGTTCCTGGACCAGCTGGACGCGCTGCGCCGGCTGGGCTAGGGCCCGTCCGGCGGATCAAGTCGCAGGAAGTCCGCGGCGCCTCATCGACGCAGGTGAGCTGGGCCTGGTGCGTCGAGCTGCAAGGCGGAGGAGGGCGTCGACGCGATGGGGCCCCCTGCTCGAGCGAAGTCGAGAGTGGCGGGAGTCGGCAACCGACGACAACGCCGCAGATCGGCGTGCCAGGCCCCGCGTCTGCGGCATGATCCGCCGGA
>NZ_JBHXSG010000060.1:0-42381 GCF_042714835.1 Streptomyces sp. NPDC058678
GTGGAAACCGGGGACGCCACCGTAGGACGGAGTCCCCGGTTTCCACACCGGGCGGAGCTGTCTCCGATGCCGGGTGCGGCGTCCAGGCGGAACGAGCGTGAGCTCTTGGGTGTCCGGCTTGTCGTGGAGGCAGGCACCGGTTTCTCGGCTCCACCTCGATGCGGAACAAAGCGCGGCACCTGCGCGGCACCTGCCCCTGTTCCGACCAGGGGCGCGCAGGGGAGCGGCTGTCAACCCAGGCGGCGAGCGGTGATCTCCGCTGCGGTGTCGGCGACCAGCCGGCCCAGCTCGGGCAGCCGGTCCGGCGAGAAGCGGGAGTCGGGAAGGGAGACGGCCACGGCGGCCAGCGGGCTGGCGTCGCCGTCCAGGACGGGCGCGGCGATGGCGCAGACGCCGGCCAGGTACTGGTTGCGGTTGACGGCGTAACCGTCCTTGCGGACGCGCCGCAGTTCGGCGCGCAGTTCCGCGGGGTCGGTGGGGGTGGAGTCGCTGTAGCTCTCCAGTCCGCGGGTGACGATCTCGTCGATGTCCGCCTCCGGCAGATGGGCGAGGACGGCGTGTCCGGTGGCGGTGGCGTGCAGGGGCGAGGTGTCGCCGATGGCGTGGTAGGTCCGTACGGCATGGTCGCAGTCGACTCGGTCGACGACGACCATGCACTGGGGTGCGTCCGGTACGCAGAGGTGGATGGTCTCGTTCACTGTGTCGCGGAGGCGGACCATGGGTTCGCGTGCGGCGGCGTAGAGGCTGGATCCCTGGAGGGCGGCGGGTCGTACGGCTAGGACGCGGGCGCCGATCTCCCAGCGGGTGGTGTCCTTGCGGTTGGCGCGCAGCCAGCCGGCTTCGGCCAGGGTGACCAGGGTGCGCTGCACGGTCGACTTGGGCAGCCCGAACAGCTTGGTGAGTTCCCCCACGGTCACCGGTTGATGTTGGGCGACCGCCTCCAGCATGCGCAACGACCTGGTCACGCTCTTCATTTCCATCTGGTTTCCCCCCGTTGGTCCTCGAAATTTTCGGACGACACCCTCTTGACTCCCTCCCGGGTGGCTGCCATTCTCGTGCCAGATTTCAGCATAACATGCCACTATGTGGCATGGCGAGGGCGAGAGGGCTGGCCTCGCTCACTGAGAAGTTCCTCGGCACCTTGTACCTCGCGATGCCGCTGCGAGGACGGCGGTCACGCCCTGACCGCGCCGTCTCGCGCATCGCGCGGGGCCGTCCCGCGCCCAGGTCTTCCCCCGGGCCGGGCGCGGGGCTGCGGCTTCCTCGGCGGCCCTGTCACAATGTTCAAGACCATGGAGGTGCCCTCGTGGGCAGCCCTGATACCGCTGGTGACGACTTCTGGGAACGCGTCCGTGCGGCCTACCCGGAGCAACGGCCGTTGCTGAACCTGAACAACGCGGCCGTGAGCCCGCCGCCGTTGGTCGTGGAGCAGGTGACGATCGACGCCTACCGGCTGGTCAGCCGGAATCCCGACTCAATATGTGGCAGAAGCTCGATCCCGCGCTCCCCGACGTCAAGGCACAGTTGGCGCAGCTGATCGACTGCGAGCCGGACGAGATCGCGCTCAACCGCAACTCCACCGAAGGACTGTGCACGGCGATCTTCGGGATTCCGCTGTCGGCGGGCGACCAGGTGGTGGTGTCGGCGTGGGACTACCCGAGCGTGCTCGCGGCCTGGCGGCAGCGGCAGGAACGCGAGGGCATCGAGGTGGTGACGGCCGACTTCGATCTGATGGACAGCGACGACGACGTTGTGGCGGCGTACACCGCGGCCCTCACCTCGCGCACGCGGGTGCTGCAGCTGACCCACATGTACCACTGGACGGGTCAAGTCGCGCCGGCCGAGAGGCTGTGTCGTCTGGCGAGGGAGAACGGCACCCTCACGGTGGTCGACGGTGCTCAGATCTTCGCGCAGCAGCCGGTCAGCTTCCGCGAGATCGGCTGCGACTACTACGTGACCAGCCTGCACAAATGGATGGGCGCGCCGGTGGGCAACGGCATGCTCGTGGTCAGGCGGGACCGGATCGACGACACCTGGCCCCTGCTGGCCCCCTTCGACCCGCCGCCGCTGCGCGTCGACAAGTTCGACCACTGGAATCTCGGCACGTACAACTCGGCCCTTCAAGCGGGGATCGCGCCGGCCGCCCGGCTGCACCGGGAGATCGGTGTCCAGAGGATTCATCAGCGGCTGCGGGAGTTGACCCGCTACTGGGTGGATCTCGCCCGGGACATCCCCGGATTCCGGCTGCACACGCCGCTGGACACCGAGAACCTGGGCGCTGTCACCCTGTTCTCGATCGACCACCTCGACAACAGGGCCGTGGAGCGGGAGCTGAGAGACGTCCACCAGGTCCATACGAAATACCGCGAGGTACGGCATCTGCGGGGGCTGCGCGTGTCACCGCACATCTACATGCGCAAGGACGAGCTCGACCGCTTCGTCGCGGCGCTCTCAGAGGTGGTCCAGAAGGAGTACTCGGCGCGCGGGCTCCGCTGACCTCCGGGTCGGCTGATGGTTCGCCGCCCGGCGGGTCGCTCCGCCTGCGCGGCTGCCTGGCCGCGTGCCGGGGCCAGGCAGCCGTCCCTTCTCAGCCGCCCAGGCGGCGCGCCGCGATTTCCGTCGCCGTGTCAGCGACGAGGCGGCCCCACTTGGGCAGCCGGTCCGGCTCGAACCGGGAAGCGGGCATCGAAACGGCCACCGCCGCGAGCGGCGTGCCGTCCGTGTCCAGGATGGCTGAGGCCACCGCGCACACGTCCGGCCGGTACTGGTTGAGATTCACCGAGTAACCGTCCCCCCGCACGCGGTCCAGCTCCGCCCGCAGTCCGGCGGCATCGGTCGGCGTGGAGTCGTTGAAGCGCTCCAGTCCACGCTCGACGAGTTCCTCGACGTCCGCCCTCGGCAGGTGCGCGAGGATCGCCCGCCCGGTGGCGGTGGCATGCAGCGGCGAGGTGTCGCCGATGTTGATGAACGTCCGTACCGCCTGGTCACAGTCCACGCGGTCGACCACCACCACGCACTGCAACGCGTCCGGCACGGAGAGGTGGATGGTCTCGTTGACCGTGTCGCGGAGGCGGACCATGGGTTCGCGTGCGGCGGCGTAGAGGCTGGATCCCTGGAGGGCGGCGGGGCGTACGGCGAGGACGCGGGCGCCGATCTCCCAGCGGGTGGTGTCCTTGCGGTTGGCGCGCAGCCAGCCGGCTTCGGCCAGGGTGACCAGGGTGCGCTGCACGGTCGACTTGGGCAGCCCGAAGATCTTGGTCAGTTCGCCGACGGTCACAGGCTGGTGCTGCGCGACTGCTTCCAGGACGCGCAGAGACCTGATCACGCTCTTCATTTCCATCCGGTTTCCCCCTGTTAATCCTCGAAATATCTGGTCGACACCCTCTTGACTCCCTCAGGAGCGGCTGTCATTCTCGTGCCAGATCCTAGCACATCGTTCCACAATGTGGCACGGGCTAGCAGAGGGCAATTACGAAGTCCCCTTCCCCGGACAGTGCAGACGTGGTCATCGACCCGGCGCCGCGGTCCATCCGGAATCCAAGAGTCCGCAACCGGGCGTTCAGCATCCACGCCCCGGGAGACGAAAGGAACCCCTTGTGTCTGCCAAGAAGCGCGTCGCCGTCGTAGGCGTCGGAACGATGGGCAGCCAGGCCGCCTGGCGACTGGCCGCCCGCGGAGCCGAGGTCGTCGGGTACGACCGCTTCGCCCCGGGCCACGACCGCAGCGCCGCCGGCGGCGAGACCCGGATCTTCCGCAGCGCGCACTTCGAGGACTCCCGGTACGTCCCGCTGCTCAAGCACGCCGACGCCCTGTGGGAGCAGCTCCAGCAGGACACCGGCCGCGAACTGCGCCGGCTGACCGGATGCCTGCTGATGGGGCCGACCGAGCACCAGCAGATGGCCACGGTCCTCGAGTCCATCGCCGAGCACGGCCTGGACCACGAGGTGCTGGACGCCGAGGCGCTCGCCAAGCGCTTCCCGCAGTTCCGGATCGAGGACGGCGACGCGGCCGTACTCGACCGCCGCGCGGGCTTCATCCGGCCTGAACTGACGATCCAGACCGCCGCCCGCCGCGCCGAAGAACTCGGCGCCCGCATCCACCGCTACACCACGGTCCGCGAGATCGTGCCCGTCGCGAACGGTGTCGAAATCCGCACCGATGAGGGCAGCGAGCACTTCGACACCGCCGTCGTCACGCCCGGCCCGTGGGTGAACGACCTGCTCCCTGACCTGCCGTGGGAGGTGGACATCCGCCGGCTGATCAGCGCCTGGTACGTGCCCACCACGGACGCCTGGTTCGGCGAGGAGCGCCCGGCGTTCATCCGTACGGCACCCACCCACTGCTACGGCCTGCCCTCCCCGGACGGCGTCTCCGTCAAGCTCGGCCTGTCCCGTGCGCTGCACCGCCCGGCCGGCGACCCGAACCAGCTGGACCGGACCGTGCAGCCGGAGGAGCTGGAGGTCTTCACCGAGCTCATCGGCCGGTACATGCCGGACCTGAACCCCGACCCGACCCGGCTCTCCGTCTACATGGAGGGCTACACCGAGAGCAGCCGTCCGCTGGTCGGACCGCTGCCAGGCGGGCAAGGGAATGAGCATGTTGTCCTTCTTGCCGGATTCTCCGGCCACGGTTTCAAGCTCTCGCCCGCCTTCGGCGACATCGCGGCCGACCTGGCGCTCGACGGCGCCTCGCCGCAGCCCATCGACTTCATCTCGACCCTCGACCGGACGGAAGCGTAACGACGATGACCACGAACACCCCCCTCCTCGTCGGCACGCTCAGCGCCGAGCCCGGCAGCAAGACCCGCGGCACCCTGCCCGCCGACCTCGGCACCCTCACCGTCGACATCCCGCTCACCCTCGTCAACGGCACCAACCCCGGGCCCCGCGTCCTCATCACGGCCGGTGTGCATGGCGGCGAGTTCAGCGGCATCGACGCGGCCACCCGGCTCGCCGCCCTACTGGAGCCCGGCGAGGTGCACGGCCAGGTCGTCATCTGCCCCGTCGCCAACCCCCCGGCCGTCTACGAGGGACGCCTCGGCGTCTCCCCGGTCGACGGTGTGAACATCAACCGGGTCTTCCCGGGCGACCCGGAGGGCGGTCCCACCGAGCGTCTCGCGGCGTGGCTGTTCGCCAACCTGGTGGACGGCGCCGACGCCTACGTCGACCTGCACTCCGGCGGCATCGACGAGGTCCTGAAGAACTTCGTCGGCTACCGCCTCACCGGCGAGCCGGAACTGGACGCGAAGACCGCGGACATGGCCGGCGCCGTCGGCATCGAGGACGTCATCTTCGGACTGAACGCCGACGGCGGCAACAGTCACGCGGCCGCCGCCCGCCAGGGCGTCCCGGCGATCCTTGTGGAGACCGGCCAGCTCGGCGAACGCGACGCGGACACCGCCCGTCGTCTCGTCGACGGTCTGTACGGGGTACTGGGCCGGCTCGGCGTCCTGGAGACCAAGCCCCAGGACGACCCGGCCGTCCGCGCCTGGGTCTGGGCCGCCGGCGTCGTCTCCGAGGCGACGGGCCTGTGGTACCCGGAGTTCGGCGTCGGCGACGACGTGACGGACGGACAGCTCCTCGGCCGGGTCATCGACCCGGTCGACGGCACCGAGCACAGGGTCCACGCCCCGGCCACCGGGCGGATCTTCTACGGCATGCGCGGCCTGACCGTCGCCCCCGGCGCCGAACTGGCCGCCATCGCCGCCCCCGCGCCGCGGGACACCGGCCACTGAGACCCCACCCCCCAAGCCCCCCGCACGGCAAGAACCGCACCAGCCCGCACCCCCCGCGCACATCCCCTCCTTTCTCCCCTCGTACCGCACCCTCAGGAGTCTCCGGTGAAAGATGTTCGGATAGACCGCAGAGTGTTCCTTCGCGGAGTCGGCGGCGTCGCCGCAGGCATCGCCGCGACCTCGCTCACCGCCTGCGGCACCGGCAGCAGCCGCTCCGTCGGCAGCGGCGGCAAGAGCTCCAAGACGCTCGTCGTCCGCGACAGCGGCGGCACCTACGGCGAGGCCAACCAGAAGGCGATCTACGAGCCGTTCACCAAGGAGACCGGCATCCAGGTCAAGGTGGTCAACATCGCCTACGCGCAGATGCTCGCCCAGATCAAGCAGGGCCGTCCGCAGTTCGACGTGATCGACGACTCGATGGCCGACTACGTCCTGTTCAAGAAGGAGGACGCCACCGAGGAGCTGGACTTCGACCGGCTGAAGAACTTCAAGAACGCCGGCATAGTCAAGTCCCTTGTGACCTCCAACGCGGTCGGCAAGAACTACTGGGCCAGCGTGATGGCGTACCGAACGGACGCATTTGGGGGGAAGAAACCTTCCTCCTGGGCCGACTTCTGGGACACCGGATCGTTCAAGGGCAACCGTGCCCTCCAGGCGCTTGACGCCGACTACCCGGAGCTGGAATTCGCCCTCCTCGCCGACGGCGTGGCGCTGGACCAGCTCTACCCGCTCGACGTGGACCGGGCCTTCCGGGTTCTCGACGAGATCAAGGGCTCCGTCCGGAAGTTCTGGGACACCGGCGCGCTGCCCGGCGTGCTGCTGGGACGCAAGGAGGTCGTCGCCTCCAGCGTGTGGCACGGTCGCCTGGACGCGCTGATCAAGGGCGGCGCCCCGCTCGCCTACCAGTGGAACGGCGCCCGCCGGCAGAGCAACGCGTGGGGCATCCCCAAGGGCGCCTCCAACCTCGACGCCGCCTACCAGCTCATCGACTTCTCGCTCCGGCCCGAGGTGCAGGCGGCCTACGCCGAGATCTACCCGATGGCCCCCACGGTGCCGGCCGCCTACAAGAAGCTCTCCACGACCGCCGCCGAGAACCTGGCCAGCTCGCCCGGGCACCTGGAGTCCGGCTTCGACCTGGACGTCGAGTGGTGGATCAAGAACCAGGACGCCGTGTCCAAGCGCTGGCAGGAGTGGACGCATGCCTGACATCGACCTGATGCCCTCGCGGACCGCGCCGGCGCCGGCGACCGGCACCGGAAAGCCCTTGTCAGTGAAGGCACTGCGCAAGACCTACGGCGGCGTCACCGCCGTCGACGAGGTCTCCATGGAGATCGCCGCCGGCGAGTTCGTCACCTTCCTGGGTTCCTCCGGCTCCGGCAAGACCACCACTCTGATGATGATCGCCGGGTTCTGCGAGCCCGACTCCGGCAGCATCGTCGTCGGCGGCCGGGACGTGACCCGCCTGGCCCCGCAGAAGCGCGGCCTGGGCTTCGTCTTCCAGCAGTACCTGCTCTTCCCGCACATGACGGTGTGGGAGAACGTCGCTTTCCCGCTGCAACTGCGCGACATCCCGAAGGCGGAGCTGCGCCGGCGGGTCGGCGAGACCCTGGAGATGGCCGGACTGTCGGCCATGGCCCGCAGGCGACCGCGCGAGCTCTCCGGCGGCCAGCAGCAGCGCGTCGCCCTGTGCCGGGCACTGGTCTACCGGCCCCCGGTGATCCTCATGGACGAACCGCTCGGCGCCCTCGACAAGAAGCTGCGCGACCAGCTCCAGACCGAGATCAAGCGCATCCAGCAGGAACTCGGCCTGACCGTCATCTACGTCACGCACGACCAGGAAGAGGCCCTCGTCCTCTCCGACCGCATCGCGGTCATGCGGGACGGGCTGATCGACCAGTTCGACACCCCGCAGGAACTCTTCGAGCGCCCCCGCACCCCGTTCGTCGCCGACTTCCTCGGCGCCGCCAACTTCCTCCCGGGCCGCCTGGAGGACCAGTCGGCGGAGCACACCCTCGTGCGGCTGGACACCGGTGGTCTGATCACGGCCCGCTCGCAGGCCGTCCCGGACGGCGCACGGGTACGGGCCGCGGTCCAGCCGGGCCGGCTCGCGCTGTGTCCGCCGGGCGACGGGTTCTGTACCGGGACCGTCGAGACGGTCACCTACGTCGGCACCCTCGTCCGTGTCACCGTCCGCCCCGTCGGCGGCGCGGCCACCGAACTCATACGCCTGGAGCTGCCCGCCGGACGCGCCCCCGCACTCGGCGAAAACGTCGGCCTGACCGCGGACCCCGCCAACGTCAGTGTCTTCCCCGACGTGCTCCCCGACCCGGAAAGCGGGGGGTGACAACCATGGCCGTGCTGGCTCCCGCACCGAGCTCCATCGCCCCTGTGCCCCACAAGAAGCGACGCACCCGCGTTTCGCTGTCCGACCGGCGCACCCGCTTCGGACTGCTCAACGCCACACCCGTCGTCGTCTACCTCCTGATCCTCTTCGTCTATCCGATCTTCAGCACCCTGATGCTGAGCCTCAAGGGCGACAACGGCGGCTTCACCCTGCACTGGTACGCCGACGCCTTCGCCGGCGCCAACCTGGAGATCCTGCTCACCACCCTGCGGATCTCGGCCGAGACCTCCCTGCTCGCCCTGGTCGTCGGCTTCGCACTGGCCTCCGCGATCTCCCGGCTCAAGCCGCTGTGGGCCGGCCTCGCAATGCTCGTCGTGGTCGTCCCGCACTTCATCAGCGCCCTGGTGCGCACCTACGGCTGGATCATCCTGCTCGGTGACAACGGCGTCGTGAACAACACCCTGACGGATCTTCACTTCCCGGGCGCGCCCTTCGAGTTGCTCTACAACGAGATCGGCGTCGTCATCGGCACCACCGCCGTGATGCTCCCCTACACAGTCCTGCTGCTCTACGCCGTGATGAAGGGCATCGACCGGCGGCTGCTCGCCGCGGCGGCCAGCATGGGCGCCGGACGGATCACCATCTTCCGTCGCGTCTACGTCCCCCTGGTGGCCCCCGGCCTGGTCAACGCGGGCGTCCTGTCCTTCATCCTGTGCCTCGGCTACTACCTCACCCCCGCCCTGATGGGCGGCGAGAAGCAGACGATGGTCGCCTCGCTCATCGACGAGCAGGTCATGAAGCAGAACCAGTGGAACGGCGCCTCCGCACTCGGCATCATCCTGCTACTCCTCACCTTCGCCGGACTACTGCTGCTCAGGCTGCTGAAGTCGGCCGGCGAGGCCCTTCGGAACCGGGGTACGGCGTCATGATCGAGCTCCGCTCCACCCTGGCCGGCCGCATCACCCTGGCCGTGCTGGCGACCCTGATCCTGGTGTTCCTGGCCCTGCCGATCATCGTCATCGTCGTCACTTCCTTCGGCAAGGACGCCTTCGGCAACTTCCCGCCGGCCGCCTGGACGTTCGGCTGGTACAAGCAGCTGTTCGTCGAGGGCAGCAAGTGGCCGGCCGCGCTCTCCCTGAGCGCCCTGATCGCCGCCATGACCACGGTCTTCTCGCTCGTCCTCGGCATGACCGCGGCCACGGCGCTGGTCCGCAGCGAACTGCCGCTGCGGACGGCGGTCTACGGCCTGGTCCTCGCCCCGCTGGTGATCCCCCAAGTGGTCATCGCTCTCGGCCTGTTCCTGCTCTTCGAGCCGGCCTCGATGCTCGGCAGCCCGGTCGCCATCGCCCTCGGTCACACCGTGCTCGCCTCACCGATCGCGGTGATGATCCTCATGGCCACGCTCAAGGGCATCGACGAACGGCTGGAGGACGCGGCCGCCAGCATGGGCGCCGGCCGGCTGACCGTCTGGCGCAGGATCACCCTGCCGTTGGCCATGCCCGGAATGGTCGCGGCGGGCATCTTCTCCTTCATCACCAGCTTCGACGAGTTCTTCATCTCGCAGTTCCTGTCCTCCGTGGACACCGTGACCCTGCCGGTCCAGGTGTTCAACGTCCTTCAGTACGACGTCGATCCGTCGGTGACCGCGGTCAGCGCGATCCTCATCGCGGTCGCCGTCGTGGCCCTCGGCCTCGTCGGCGTGGTGCGCAAGCTCAGCGGCTTGGGCAAGCAGGGCGGCCTGCTGCCCACCGAGCCCGCCGTGGGCCTTGCCGCCGGAAGTGAGACCGCATCATGAGCACGAGCACGAGCACGAGCACGAGCACCCGCACCCCGGCCGGTGAACTGTCCGCCACGGCGGCCAGACACCTGCTGCTGAACATGACCCCCAACGGCTCGCTGGGCCCCGAGGGAGAGAACCTCTTCGTCGTCCGGCGCGGCGAAGGGCCGTACGTGATCGACGCCGACGGCAGGCGCTACATCGACGGCCTCTCCGGCCTGTACTGCTGCCAACTCGGCTACTCCTACGGCCCCGAGTTCGCCGAGGCGGCGGACAGGCAGCTGCGCGAGCTGTGCTTCAGCCCGCTGTGGTCCTCCTCCGCGCACCCGGCGGCCATCGAGCTCGCCGAACGCCTGTCCCTGATCGCCCCTGTCGACGTCGAACACACCTTCTTCGCCGGCGGCGGTGCCGAAGCCGTCGAGACGGCCTGGAAGATCGCCCGCCGCTACCACTCCCTGCGCGGCGAACCGGGCCGGGTCAAGGCGATCGCCCGGCGCGGCGCCTACCACGGCCTGACCGTCGGCGCCCTCTCCCTCACCGACGACCCCGGCCTGACGGATCCGTACGGACCGCCGGCCATCGACACCCGGTTCGTGTCCAACACCAACCGCTTCGGACTGGCCCCCGAGTTCGCCGACGACAGGACCTACACCGCCCACCTGCTTACCGAGCTGGAGGCCGAGATCCTGGCCGAAGGCCCGGAGACCATCGCCATGCTGATCGCCGAACCGGTGCAGAACCGGGGCGGGTGCATCACACCTCCGGTGGGTTACTGGGAGGGACTGAGGGCGCTGGCCGACCGGTTCGGCTTCCTGCTGGTCGCCGACGAGGTGATCACCGCCTTCGGACGGCTGGGGGAGTGGTTCGGCGGGGACCGCTACGGCGCCCGCCCGGACATGGTCACCGTCGCCAAGGGCATCACCGCCGGATACGCCCCCATGGGGGCGACCCTGGTCAGCACGCGCGTGGCCGAGGTCATCAACCGGCCCGGTGCGGTCCTCAACCACGGCTACACCTTCGCCGGCCACCCGCTCAGCGCGGCAATCGCGCTGCGCAGCCTGGAGATCATGGAACGGGACCGGATCCTGGACAACGTCCGAGGGCTCCAGGACCACCTCGCGGTACGGATGGCGTCCCTCGCCGACCTGCCCATTGTCGGCGACGCCCGCGGCGCCGGATTCTTCTACGCCTGCGAACTCGTCGGAGACCTCGACGGCGGCGGCTTCAGCGACCGCGCCCGGGCCGACCTCGTCGCCGACCTGATCCCGCGCCGCCTGCGCGAGGCCGGACTCCTGGCCCGCGTCTACAACCGGTCGGCGCCGCTGGTCCAGATCGCGCCCCCGCTGATCAGCGACCGCCCACTCCTCGACCGGATCGCCGACATCCTCGCCGACACCCTCGTCGAGGCGTCCGCCCGCCTGTGACCCACCCGTTTTCGAAAGGAACGACATGTACTCCATCGGTCCGCTGACCGTTTCCCCCGGCGAACGCGCCCAGGGCCTCATCCCGGTCGGCACCAGCAGCTACGGCGTCGAGCTAGGCATCCCGCTCATCGTCGTCAACGGCGCCCAGGACGGCCCGGTGCTGTGTGTGGACGCGGGCGTGCACGGCGACGAGTACGACGGCCAGGAAGCCATCCGCCGCGTCCTCGCCGACATCGACCCGGCCACCCTGCGCGGCACCCTCGTCGGCATCCCCTGCATGAACACCCCCGCCTTCGAGGCCGCCGCCCGCACCAGCGGCCTGGACTACCTGAACCTCAACCGGATCTTCCCGGGCGACGCGGACGGCTCGTACTCCCTGCGGCTGGCCGCCACCTTCGTCGAGCAGGTCGTCCCCGCCATCGACGCGCTCGTCGACCTGCACACCGGCGGCACCTTCGGCGAAATCGCCCCGCTCGTCATCCTCCAGGGCGGCTACGAGGAGCTCGCCGCGGACCTGGCCCTCGCGGCCGGTCACGAGCTGGTCTGGAAGGGCGGCAAGTGGGGCGGCACCGTCCGCCACCCCACCCTCGCGGCGGGCAAGCCCGCCATCACCATCGAGGCGGGCGGCGGCACCTACCGCGAGGCCAACGTCGAGCTGCACATCGACTCGATCCACAACATCATGCGGCAGCTGAAGATGATCGACGGCGAGGTGAAGCTGCGCGACAGCTACACCGCCACCTCCGGCACCTTCGCCCGTTCCGCGGCCGGCGGATTCTTCCTCGGACACGCCGAGCCGGGGGAGACCTGCAAGGAGGGCGACCTGATCGCCCACATCGTCGACCACTACGGCAACACGCTGGAAGAGGTGATCGCCCCGCAGGACGGCATCGTGCTCTGGGTGCGCCGGATCCGGACCGTCCGTCCGGGCGACGAGGTCGTCATCTTCGGTGAGGTGCAGGGGGAGATACGGCCATGAGCGGCGACACCCAGTTGCTCCTCGTCGACGGAAAGCAGATACCCGCCGCCGACGGCCGCACCTTCACCGTCCTCGACCCGTCCGACGGCACGGCCATCACCACGGTGGCGCTGGCCGGCAAGGCGGACGTGGACCAGGCCGTGGCCGCGGCCAGGGCAGCGTTCACGGCGCCCGAATGGGCCCGGATGCGGGCAGCCGACCGTGGCCGGCTCCTGTACCGGATCGCCGAGGCCATTCGCTACCAGGGCGAACGGCTGGCGCGGCTGGAGAGCCAGGACACCGGCAAGCCGCTCAGCCAGGCCAAGGCCGACGTCGAGGCCGCCGCCCGCTACTTCGAGTTCTACGCGGGCTTCGCCGACAAGCTGGGCGGTTCCACGATCCCGCTGGGCCCGGGGCTGCTCGACTACACCGTGCGCGAGCCGATCGGCGTCTCCGGCCAGATCATCCCGTTCAACTACCCGCTGCAGAACACCGCGAGGGGCTCCGCTCCGGCGCTGGCCGCGGGCTGCACGGTGGTGCTCAAGCCCTCTCCCGAGGCGCCGCTGACCCCGCTGGAGATCGGCAGGATCGCACTGGAGTGCGGGCTTCCGCCGGGTGTCCTCAACGTCGTCCCCGGCGACGGCGGGACGGGAGCGGCCCTCGCCGGACACCCGGGCATCGACCAGGTCACCTTCACCGGATCAGTCCCCACCGGCATCAAGGTCGCGCAGGCCGCGGCCGCCAACGTGGTGCCGTCGGTCACCGAGCTGGGCGGCAAGTCGCCGTTCGTCGTCTTCGCCGACGCCGACTTCGACCTGGCCCTGAAGGCGATCCTGGGGGCCTCGTTCAGCAACGCGGGACAGATGTGCTCGGCCGGGACGCGCCTGCTTCTTCAGCGTGGCGCGGAGGAGTTCCTGGACCGGCTGGTGGAGAAGATCGCCACCCTGCGCGTCGGCCCCGGCCTGTCCGACCCGGACATCGGCCCGCTGGTCGCCGCCCGCCAGCGCGACCGGGTGCTGGGCTACCTCGACCTGGCGCGCGAGGAGGGCGCGACGGTCCGTGTCGGTGGCGGCGCGCCGTCCGACCCGGCTTTGGCCGACGGCTACTACATCGAGCCGACCGTCCTCACCGGCCTGACCAACCAGGCCCGTTGCGCCCGCGAGGAGATCTTCGGCCCCGTCGTCACCGTCATCGACTTCGACGACGCGGACCAGGCCCTGGACATCGCCAACGACAGCCCGTACGGCCTCTCCTCCTACGTCTGGACCCGCGACATCGACAAGGCGATGCGCCTCGCGGAGGGCATCCGCGCCGGCCAGGTCTCCGTCAACGCCACCGGCGTCGGCACCGGCGTCGAGCTGCCCTTCGGCGGCTACAAGCACAGCGGCTGGGGCCGGGAGAAGGGCCTCGAAGCCCTGGCGAGCTACACGCAGACGAAGAACGTCTGCATCGGGTTCGGGAGCCGGTCATGAGGTACCGCACCCTGGGCGAACGCGGACCGACCGTCTCCGTCGTCGGAGTCGGCGGCAACAACTTCGGCTCCCGCCTGGACGAGGACGGCACGAAGGCCGTCGTCCACGCGGCCCTCGACGCCGGGGTCACCCTGTTCGACACCGCCGACATGTACGGCGGGTTCGGCGAACAGGGCGGCACGCGCGGTGACGGCGAACGGCTGCTTGGCGCCGCCCTCAAGGGCCACCGCGACGACGTCGTCCTGGCCACCAAGTTCGGCATGGAGATGGGGCCGGAAGCCGATCAGTACGGTCGGCGAGGTGCCCGCGCCTATATCCGGTACGCCGTCGAAGCCTCCCTCCGCCGTCTCGGCACCGATCGCATCGACTTGTACCAGTACCACGAGCCGGACGGCGTCACCCCGCTCGACGAGACGATCGCCGCCCTGCGGGAGCTCGTCGACGAGGGCAAGATCGGGTACATAGGCTGCTCCGCTCTCCCGGCCGAGGACCTGAGCGACGCCTTCGTGTCCACCCAGGCCCGCTACCACCTGCTCGACCGCAGCGTGGAGGAGGACCTGATCCCGGCCTGTCTGCGTCACGGCCTCGGTCTCCTGCCGTACTACCCGCTGGCCAACGGCCTGCTCAGCGGCAAGTACCGGCGCGGCGAGCAGCCCCCGCCCGGCAGCCGGCTGTCCTGGCGGCAGGGCTGGCTCACCGACGCCGCCCTCGACCGAGTCGAGGCGCTCACCGCGTACGGCGCCGAACGCGGCCTGACCCTCCTCCAGGTCGCCGTGGGCGGACTGGCCGCCCTGCCCGCCGTCGGCTCCGTGATCTGCGGCGCCATGAACCCCGGACAGGTCACCGCCAACGCGGCGGCGGCCGACTGGATCCCCGACGCGGCCGACCTGGCCGCACTGGACGCGATCGTCATCCCTGGCGAACAAGTCGTCTGAAACACCCGCCCTTCTCCACAGCACCCAGAATCGAGGCTTGACACCATGCGAGAGATCGTCACCTTCGACGCCTACGGCACCCTGGTCGACTTCCAGCTCGGCCCCACCACCCTCAAGGTCCTGGCCGACCGGCTCGACCTGGACAACCTGGACGTCGACGAGTTCCTCGACGACTTCCGCGTCATGCGCTTCCAGGCCGTCCTCGAGGCGTACCGCCCCTACCACGAGATCCTGCACTCCAGCCTGCGGATGGCCATGCGCCTGCACGGCCTGGAGTACCGCACCTCCGACGGCGACGCCCTCGTCGAGGCCGTCCCCACCTTCGGTCCCTTCCCGGAGGTCCCGGAGGCCCTGCGCGCCCTGAAGAGCAGGTACGAGATCGCCATCATCACCAACAGCGACGACAACCTGATCGCGCGGAACGTCGAGAACATCGGCGTCGAGTTCGACTACGTCATCACCGCCCAGCAGGCCGGCGCCTACAAGCCGGACTTCCAGACCTTCGAGCACGCCTTCAAGACCATGGGCGTCGAGCCCTCGCAGGTCATCCACACCGCCCAGGGCTGGGAGTACGACCACATCCCGACCCGCGACCTCGGCCTGAAGCGCCGTGTGTGGATCAACCGCTTCGGCCGCCCCGGCAGCGCCGACTACCAGCCCTACGACGAGCTGACCGATCTGTCGGGCCTGCCGAAGCTGCTCGGCTGCTGACAACACGGCGACACGGCGACACAGGACAGAGAACACAGAGGACGCACGCCATGAAGCAGATCCCTTACTGGCTCGACACCGCTCCAGCCCTGCCCGACCGGTCCGGAAAGGACCTGCCCGACGAGGCGGACCTGGTGGTCATCGGCGGCGGCCTCACCGGCCTGTCCACCGCGTATCACGCCGCCCGCAAGGGTGCCCGGGTCGTCCTCGTCGAGAAGGACAAGGTCGGCTCGGGCGCCTCCGGCCGCAACGGCAGCATGTGCACCCAGGGCCTCACCATCGGGGTCGGCGAGGCCCGCAAGCGCTACGGCCAGGAGCGCGCCCGCGAGCTCTACGACTCCTTCCGCGAGGCGGTCGACGTCGTCGAGGAGCTCACGCGCACCGAGAAGATCGACTGCGACTTCAACCGCTCCGGACGCCTCGGTGTGGCCTTCAAGCCCCAGCACTTCGAGTCGATGAAGGCCACCCAGCGAGACCTGGCCGAGAACTTCGACCACGAGACCCAGCTCCTGACCCGCGGCGACCTGAAGTCCGAGCTGGGCTCGGACTACTACCACGGCGCCCTGCTCGACCCGCTCAGCGCCGCCCTGCACGTGGGCAAGTACGTCCACGGCCTGGCCGAGGCCGCCGAACGCGCCGGCGCGGAGATCCACGAGCGGAACGCGGCCACCGGCCTCACCCGCCTGCCCGGCGGCGGTTTCCTGGTCGAGACCCTCAACGGAACCATCCGTGCCAAGCAGGTGATGGCCGCGACCGACGCCTACACCGACAAGGCGCTGCCGTGGTTCCGCAAGCGGCTGATCAACGTCGGCAGCTTCATCATCGTCACCGAGCCGCTCGGTGAGGCACGCGCCAAGGAGTTGATCCCGAACGCCCGTCTGGTGGTCGACTCCAAGAACATCGGCCACTACATCCGCCTCACCCCCGACAACCGCCTGGCCTTCGGCGGCCGGGCCCGCTTCGCGCCCTCCGACCCGGCCTCCGACGTCAAGAGCGGAGACATCCTCAAGCGGGAGATGACGGAGATCTTCCCGCAGCTTGCGGGTGTGCGGGTCGACTACGTCTGGGGCGGCATGGTCGGCTTCTCCTGGGACCGTCTCCCGCACGCGGGCGAGGAGAACGGCCTGTACTACTCGATGGGCTACTGCGGTCACGGTGTCCAGATGGCCACCTACATGGGTAGGGCGGTCGCCGAGATGATGGACGGCAAGCCGGAGGCCAACCCGCTGCGCGGCCTCGGCTTCCCCAAGGTCCCCGTCCCCTTCTACAACGGCACGCCCTGGTTCCTGCCGTTCGGCGGCGCCTACTACAAGGTGAAGGACCGCCTGCGCTGAGGCGCGCCGAAAGCGGTGACACTGCGGGGGCCTTCCGCGAGTGCGATGCGGGAAGGCCCCCCGCCGGGTCCACCATCCGACTCTGACACTCCGACAGCAAAGAAGTTTCCTGATGCTCAGTCCAGTCGAAACCTCCAGCCCCGATGACGTCGCGCCGGGCCTGACCTACGATCACGCCGCGCGAGCCGGGGATCTCATCTTCGTGTCCGGCCAGATCGCCAAGGACGAAGCCGGTTCCTGGGTCGGCGGCGACGCGGCGAACCAAGCCAGGCAGGTCTATCGCAACCTGGATCGCGTGCTGACTCACATGGGCGCCACGCGGTACGACGTCGTCAAGGTCACGACCTTCCTTACCGACGTGAAGGACAAGGATGCCGTGACGAAGGTGCGGCTCGACTACTTCGGGGATCACCGTCCGGCGCATACCGGAATGACCGTCGCCGCCCTGGGCTTTCCGGAAATCACGATGGAAGTCGAGGTCGTGGCCTATCTCCCGAAGGACAGGATCGCCCCATGAGAGTGGCGCTCTACGATCACGCCAAGCTTTATCGGGAGCACCGCGGGGAAATCGACGCCGCGATCGCCCGAGTGCTTGAAAGCGGACAGTTCACCTGGGGCGAAGAGGTGCCGGGTTTCGAGGAGGAGTTCGCGAGCTGGGTCGGCGCGCGGCACGCTGTCGCCGTGGGCTCTGGTACCGCCGCCCTGACAACCGCGCTGCGCGCGCTCGGGATCGGACCGGGAGACGAAGTCATCACGGTGGCGAACACCGATCTCGCCGACTCGGCGGCGATCAGCGCGGTCGGTGCGTCCCTCGTCTGGGTCGACATCGACCCCGAGTCACGATGCATCGACCCCACCGCATGCGAAGCCGCGATCACGCCCCGGACACGCGCTCTGCTGCCCGTCGACATGTACGGCCATCCCGCCGACATGATCGAGCTGCGGCGCATCGCCGATCGCCATGGCCTCGCGCTCGTCGAGGACGCCTGCCTTGCGCTCGGCGCGGAGATCGACGGCAGCAGGCTCGGCAGCCTGGCCGATGTCACCTGTTTCAGCTTCGCCCCGGGCAAGCACCTCGGCGCCTACGGAGCTGCGGGCGCCTGCACGACACAGGACGCCGCTCTGGCGGAGCGGATCCGTAGGCTCGCGACCAACGGTCAGGCTCGTGAACGGAACTACGGGCCCAAGCCGAGCCTCGGCCTGCACCACGAGACGGAGGGGCACAACCAGCGGATGGATGAGCTGCAGGCGGCCATCCTGCGCGCCAAGCTGCCCCGTCTCGACGAGGCGCTCGCGGTGCGCCGCGCCCAGGCCGACCGCTATACCGAGCGCCTCGCCGGCCTGGCCGATCTGCCCGGCCAAAAGACAGGCTTCCGTCATGCCTGGCGGAACTACGTCATCGAGCTCGACCGACGAGATGCGCTGGCTGCTCATCTCTTCGCACAGGGGATCGGCTGTAAGGCGCTCTATTCGCCGCCGATGCATCTGCAGCCGGCCTACGGGGATCGCGGCTACGCCGCCGGCAGCCTGCCCAGAACGGAGCGCTCGGGCAATCGGCTTCTGGGCCTGCCGCTGGGACCGCATCTGAGCCTCCACCAGATCGACATGGTCGCCGAGGAGGTCCGCGCCGGATTGGCCTGATCCACGGCGCCGGTTCCTGTGCGTGATCAGGCGTTGTAGCCCAGTGTGCGCAAGGGATGTGTGGCGCGAGCATGACCCGCCGGGGCCGCGTACGTACGAACTTCTCGGTCAGCCGCGGTCAGCGTTGTCGAGTAATTCGCCCTGCAGCCGGTTACCTGTGCGGCTCACTTGAGCCGCGTCCCGATCATGAGCTTCCTGGCGTTCGGTGGCGCCTACTACAAGGCCGGCATCGACTGCGCTGAGGTGACGGTGCGGTGGTGCTGCGGGGCTTCCTGGTACGGCCTTGCTGCCTCGGAACCCGAAGGCGTGGCAGGTCGTGCCGGGCTGGCTGACCAAAGGACTGCTTCAAGGACGGCCCATTCCTCGTTGCTTCCTTCGACGAGGAACACCGACAGTCTTCGACTGTCCCGCGCGCTCGACCCGCTCCAGCAGCTGACGTACACCCACGACTGACCTCACGTACACACTCGTCTGAAACCGTCCGAGAGAAGGCCCGCTCAGCCATGACCGCCGCAGCCAAGCGAAGTGAACACGACCTGCTCGGCGACCGGGACGTTCCCGCCGAGGCGTACTGGGGGGTCCACACCCTGCGTGCCACGGAGAACTTCCCCATCACGGGCACGCTGATCCGCGCCTACCCGCACCTGATCGACGCTCTGGCCGCCGTCAAGGAGGCCGCCGCCCTGGCCAATGAGGAACTCGGCCTGCTGGAGCCGAGGAAAGCCGCCGCCATCGTCGCCGCCTGCCGCGAGATACGTGACGGCAAGCTGCACGACCAGTTCGTCGTCGACGTCATCCAGGGCGGCGCCGGCACGTCGACCAACATGAACGCCAACGAGGTCGTCGCGAACCGGGCGCTGGAACTGCTGGGCCACGCCAAGGGCGAGTACTGGCACCTGCACCCCAACGAGGACGTCAACCTCGGACAATCGACGAACGACGTCTATCCGACCGCTGTCAAGGTGGCCACCGTCTTCGCCGTGCGTGGGCTGCTCAAGGCGATGGCCGTGCTCCAGGACTCCTTCGCCCGTAAGGCCGTCGAGTTCCGCGACGTGCTCAAGATGGGCCGTACACAGTTGCAGGACGCGGTCCCCATGACGCTCGGCCAGGAATTCTCCGCATACGCCGTCATGCTCGACGAGGACCGCAGCCGACTCGCGGAGGCGGTCGAGCTGATCCACGAGATCAACCTGGGCGCCACCGCCATCGGCACCGGCCTCAACGCCCCCTCCGGATACGCCGAGTCCGCCCGCCGCCACCTCTCCGCGATCACCGAGCTGCCACTGGTCACCGCAGCCAACCTGGTCGAGGCCACCCAGGACTGCGGCGCGTTCGTCCAGATGTCCGGCGTGCTCAAGCGGATCGCCGTCAAGCTCTCCAAGAGCTGCAACGACCTGCGCCTGCTGTCCTCCGGGCCGCGCGCCGGCCTCGGCGAGATCAACCTCCCGCCTGTGCAGGCCGGTTCGTCCATCATGCCCGGCAAGGTCAACCCGGTGATCCCCGAGGTCGTCAACCAGGTCGCCTTCGAGGTGATCGGCAACGACGTCACCATCACCATGGCCGCCGAGGCCGGACAGCTCCAGCTGAACGCCTTCGAGCCGATCATCCTGCACTCCCTGTCGGAGTCCATCACCCACCTGCGTGCCGCCTGCCTCACCCTCGCCGAACGCTGTGTGGACGGCATCACCGCCAACACCGAGGCCCTGCGGGCGAGCGTGGAGAACTCCATCGGCCTGGTCACCGCCCTCAACCCGCACATCGGCTACACCGCGGCCACCGACATCGCCAAGGAAGCCCTCGCCACCGGCCGCGGAGTGGCCGAACTCGTTCTGGAAAAGGGTCTGCTGCCCGCCGAGCAACTCGCTGACCTGCTGCGCCCTGAGGTCGTGGCCGGCAGGGGCCAGGCCCTGGTCTGACACGCCCTGCGTACCGGCGCACCAGCTCCGCGGGCAACAGGCGGCTTCGGCGGGGAGGCCGTGACCGGTGCCGCGGCTACCAACTTCTCAAGCCCGAGAATGGAAAAAGGCATGTCGCTCCTGAAGACCATCGACACCGATCCCTCCTCCGCTCCGCGCGAGTCCGCCCCGCTCCCGGAACGCCTGATCTCCGGCAATCCCGACTTCAAGACCTGGGCCCAGGACGTTGCCCGCGGGGAGATGATCCGTACGGGCGTCTGGGAAGCGACGCCCGGCGAGACGCGCTCGATCAAGGGCGAGACCTTTGAGTTCTGCCACATCCTCTCCGGCATCGTCGAACTCACGCCGGAAGGCGGCGAGCCGGTGGTCTACAAGGCAGGCGACAGCTTTGTCATGAAGCCGGGCTTCGTCGGTGTCTGGAAGACCATCGAAACCG
Organism: Streptomyces sp. NPDC058678; assembly: GCF_042714835.1. Classification (NCBI taxonomy): domain Bacteria; kingdom Bacillati; phylum Actinomycetota; class Actinomycetes; order Kitasatosporales; family Streptomycetaceae; genus Streptomyces; species Streptomyces sp. NPDC058678. Next base: position 20,683 of record NZ_JBHXSG010000060.1, read on the forward strand.
TGCGCAAGGTCTACGTGATCGTGACGTGATGCTGATGCCGCGCGACTCGGCCGTAGCCCGCGCAGTTCGATGTGGCGGGGGCTGTAAACGTAGCGGACGTATTCCGCCACCGCGCCAGCCCCCGACCCTGCACGGCAGTCGGCGGTGAGGTCAGGGCAGCGCGATGCCGTCCAGCTTGCCGGCCTTGGCGTCGTCGACCAGGTTCGTGAACTGGTCGAAGCTCATCTGGACGCGCTGGCCGAAGTCGTCCGTGAGGATGACCCGCTGCTCGGCCGGGGCACTCGGGTAGACGAAGAGCTGGGGACAGCCGCAGTTGCAGTTGCCGCAGAAGGTCGCGACGGGTTCCGGTCCGTTGGTGTGGTCGGGCATGGCGCTCCACCTCCGTGGGTGTGGGACTGCCCGGGGGATACCCGGCTTGCGCCGGGCGGACGCGCGCCTTGGGTGTGTGCGGGGGCGTGGTGAGTGGCGGGCGTGCGCCGGTGCTTCTTCAGGTGACTCCGTTGCTTCGCAAGCCATCGCCACCCTCAAGTCCTGGCGGCTCCTCCGCAAGCTCCGCTGCTCGACGACCCGGATCACGAGCCTCGTCCAAGCCGTCCTCACCCTCCATCTGGCCAGCTCAGACTGAAGTTGGAAAGGGCTCAGTGGCGAGACGAATACGAAAGGGACCCTGAGTACCAGCGCATCCTGGCGAGACTGGAGCTGCCGTAGTGGAAGCGGCCAATGGTCCAGGTGGCTGTCGTCGCTTCTGCCGCAGCGTTCGTCGTAGGGGCCTTGATCGGAAGCGCCAAGGACGGTACGGACAGCCCTTCGCTGTCGTCCTCGAATCAGTTGGAGTCACAGAACTACCGGCCCACCGGACTGACATACCAGCAGAAGCAGCAGACTCTCTTCAAGTTCTGCACCTCGGACCAGATGCGCGGGCCCGTTGCGGACAGTTCGGAGTTCCCGACGTGTATGGGCGACTGCTACGTGACGGACCAGGGGATGGTCATGCCCAAGTAGCCGAGGATGCGCGTCCTGGTCCGGCCAGCTTGCAGCGGTCTGGCCGGAGGCGCGGAAGAAGCCACGGCCGCGCGGATGACTACAAGCCGTTGATCGACCAGATGCTCCGGGATCCGCTTGTTGCCCAACCCGTCCACTCCATGGCACAGCAAGTGCCACACCAGGGATGACAGATGCGCCCCTGTGGGCACCTACACGGCATTCGACGACGCCAAACGGTGCACTGGACTCACGCGACACGCCACCGCACGGTCCTCCCGCTCCCAACCCAGCGGTCAAGCGTGGGAGAGGGCGAAGGAGACGAGGAAGCCGCTCACGGTGATCAGTCCGATGGCCAGGTGAGCCTCCTCGAACGCCTCGGGAATCATGGTGTCGGCGACCATGGCGAGGATCGCCCCGGCCGCCACCGCGGTCACCGCGGCGATCACGGCGGGGGAGAAGGAACCGACCACCGTGTAACCAAGGACGGATGACAACGTGCTGGCCGCGGCGATCGCTGCCCATACACCGAAGACGTAGCCCCGGCTGCGGCCGGCCTTCTTCATCCCCGCCGAACTGGAGAGCCCCTCAGGGACGTTGCTGATGAACACAGCAGCCACGGTCACCAGGCTGACCGCGCCGCCATTCAGCAGGCCGACTCCGATTACCGCGGACTCCGGCACACCGTCGAGCAGGGCGCCGAGCGCGAGCGCCGTCCCGGATCCGCCCTGCTCGGCCTCGGAGGGTTGTGCCTTTGCTCGTTCGTGACCGGAGCGCTTGCGGTGGCGCGCGCCCCGGCGGGCCAGCCACACGTTGCCCCCGGTGTAGGCCAAGGCGCCGATGAGGGTGCCGATGGCCGCGGGAGCGAGCCCCGCCTGCTCGTACGCCTCCTCGACCAGTTCGAAGGAGACCGCTGATATCAGCACCCCGGAACCGAAGGCCATCACGGTCGCGATCACCTTCTGCGGCACCCGCAGCCCGTACCCCAGCGCGGCACCGAGCAGCAGCGCCGAGCCCGCCACCAGCCCCCACAGTCCAGCCTGTACGACTTCAGCCATGCCGAACCGCCTACCCGCAATGGATGTGGATCAACGGGCCAGCGCGGTCGTGTCGACCTGAGTGAGCCATGCACCCGCGTAGAAAGGGGGGAAGGCACAGGGCGGGCGCCTGACGCTGTACCCACCTGGCTGCTGTGGGCGGGTGAGGACCCGGTTGGTCGCCCAGCGGGCAAGGACAGCGTGGAAGTCTTCCCGCCCCCGTACGCGAAGTGTCTGGCCGGCGCAGCGTTCAGTATTGCTCGGTCTTCACCCGCGCCGCGTCGTCGTCGGCGCCGAGGGCGTCTCCGGCGGTGGGGTCGAATCCGGGCGGGCTGTCCTTGAGGCCCAGGCCGGCGAGCTTCGCTTTGACCTCGTCGATCGACTTCGCACCGAAGTTGAGGATTCCAGGAGGTCGGCCTTGGAGAGGACGACGAGTTCTCCCACGGGGTGGATACCCTCGCGCTTGAGGCAGTTGTACGAGCGGACGGTGAGGTCGAGGTTCTCGATCGGCACGACCAGGTCGGCGGCGAGGGCGGCGTCCGTGGGGGAGGGGCCCATGTCAGGCATTCGTCAGGTCGTGGCCTCGGTGCGGTGGCGACCCTTCGGTAGTGCCGTCTTCGCAGTCAGTCCGCGGGACTGCCACGCGTTGTCGCGGAGCTTGAACAGTGCCCAGTAGCGGGTGGGGCACAGGAGCACGATGTTCATGAACACGGCCGTCGGGGTTCCGACGAGCCACGAGCGCCACCGCTGGCGTGTGGTCATGTCTGGCCGCATGAGGACGTACAGACCTGACTGGCCGTATCTGACCACGAGGTATACCCCGAGGTAGATGAGGGCTACGCCGGGGTTGTGGTACCGGCCGCCCAGGGTCATCAGTGTCATCACGAGAGTCCAGGCCAGCATCACGGGGGTGATGACGAGCTGGAGCAGGCCGAAAGTCGGCGATATGAGCTGCTTGAGGGACCAACAGCGTGGTGCACGGCGGAGGCCGCGGGACACTCGCCATCTGGGCCGAGCAGGGGCAGCTGGTGTGTGAGGTCCGTGATGCGGGCCGGCTGATCGATCCGCTGGCCGGCCGCCGGCCGCCGGAGCGCGGCCAGCTGGGCGGCCGGGGCCTGATGCTGGTCCACTACGTGGCCGATCTGGTGCGCGTGCACACCGGCGCCGACGGCACGACCGTGCGCTTCTACCTCGGCTTGTGACGGCGCGCGTGGGCGGCCACCTGTCCGGGTGGCCGCCCGCTGCAAGGGACAGAGCGAGGAGCGGGTGGCGTGGGTCAGGCGGTCGCCTTCGACAGTGCTTCGAACTCGTCGTCGGTGAGTTCGATGGTCGCGCCGGTGAGGTTGTCCTCAAGGTGGGCGACGCGTGAGGTGCCCGGGATGGGGAGCATGACCGGGGAGCGCTTGAGGAGCCAGGCGAGGGCGAGTTGCGACGGTGAGGCGTTGTGCTGCTTGGCGAGTTCGGTGAGCGGGCTGCCTTCGCCGGTGAGCTGTCCAGTGGCGAGGGGGAACCAGGGGATGAAGCCGATGCCCTGTTCGGTGGACCAGTCGAGGAGTTCTTCCGAGGAGCGGTTGGTGAGGTTGTAGAGGTTCTGTACGGAGACGATCGGCGCGATCTCCTGCGCCGCCTCGACCTCCGCAACGGTGACCTCGCTGAGGCCGATGTGGCGGATCTTGCCCTCGTCCTGGAGCTTCTTCAGCTCGCCGATCTGGTCCTCGAGCGGAGTTTCGGGGTCGATGCGGTGGAGCTGGAACAAGTCGATGCGCTCCACGCCCAGGCGGCGCAGGCTCATCTCGGCCTGCTGGCGCAGGTAGGCGGGACGGCCGACGGGCGTCCAGAGGTCGGGGCCCTGGCGGGTGAGGCCGGCCTTCGTCGCAATGACGATGTCGTCGCCGTAGGGGTGCAGCGCCTCGCGCAGCAGGGGCTCGGCGACGTCGGGGCCGTAGCTGTCGGCGGTGTCGAAGAAGTTCACGCCGAGCTCGACGGCCCGCTTGAGCACGCGGACGGCTTCGTCGTGGTCCTTCGGCTGGCCCCAGACGCCCTTGCCGGTCAGCTGCATCGTGCCGTAGCCGAGACGGTTGATCTCGAGGTCGCCGCCGAGGCGGAAGGTGCCCGAAGCCTCTGCGGGACGGGCGGTGTCGGTGGTGGTCATCTCGTGTCATCCCTCAAGGTGGTTGGTGATGGACGGCACCGGATGGTGCCGTGGGGTCTGGCCGGACGGATGGTGTGTCAGCACAGCAGGTCCGGCCGGAGGCGGATGGTCTGGGCCGGTCCGTCCTCGTCGTGGGCGTGCGCGCCGATCGAGGTTCAGATGCGTCAGCCCGGCCGCCTTCGCGCGTTCTAACGTGGTCGCGAGGTCAGGCGCCCCGGCAGCCAGGACGGTCAGCCCCTCGTGGAGGTAGCGGTAGGCGGTGGAGGCCGACACGCTGTTGTCGCAGGCGAGTTGGGAAATGCGGGTGCCGTCGATGAACCAGCGCGGGACGAACACCGCTTGACGGAAGCAGCCCAGCGCACGCCTGCCCTTGCGGGTTCCGGCCGCGATCCGGTGGTCGCGCAGGAGGCCGGCCAGATGCTCGGCGGTGGACCGCTTCACATCGAGCACGGCCGTGTATGTGACACTGATCGGCACGTGAGGCCCCTCGGTCGGATCTTTCCTTCGCAAGATCGTTCCTACCAGTGGCCCTACGACTGCCCGGACTTGGGGGCCGCACGGACCGCAGCGCCAGCATTGCGATCACAGCGATGACGGGCGCCTACCGGGAGAGGCTCATGCGCAAGCAAGCGCGCCGTGTGGCCTGCAGAAACGTGGAAAGCCCCCCGCCCGCCGCTGTATGCTCCCCACCCAGCTGCGGCCTACGCAGAGACGTCTCGACGTACAAGGGGCACCATGCTGCAGGTCCAGGACTGGCTACTTGTCGGACTCGGCGGGGTATTCGTGATCTTCGGCCTTGCCCTCCGCTTGACGTCCCGCGGCAAGGCGGAGCTGGCAAACACGGCTTCCAAACACCGTTTCGGCGGTCCCATCCGGTGGATATACCCACTGTTTAGCGGGCTCTGTCTACTGTCCGGTCAGCTTCCGCGACTTCTCGGCGCGCCTTACGTGGCACTCGAAGTCTTCGACGCCATGGGCCTTTCGCTGGCGATCGCCCTGTTCGTCCTCATGATCCGGCAGCTGCGACTCAGGGAGAGGTGACGGAACTGGGATCAGGCGTGAAGTGACCTGCGCTGCTTGCGGATTACTGGACGTGGAGAGCGGTGCACCGGTTCTTCACCGCTGGCGGAAGCAGAGGCTGACCAGCGAGTTGCTCGACCGGCTCCGCGCGACCCGTGAAGTAGATGGCCGGGATGCGGAGTCGACGGCGGGGGTGATCGACTCGCAGTCCGCGAAGGGCACTGCGACGGTCGAGGCCGCGACCAGCGGCATGAGTTCAACCTCGACCTGTGCGGCGGCGGAGCGGGATGAGGTTGTTATCACCGGCCCGGTGTCGCCGTCGGTGGTCACCGCGCGGGTGTGGCCGTCGGACGGGCCCTCCCAGTGAGCGTCGACAATGCACTACCCCCGACCGAGGCCCCGAATTACGCCGCCCGGACCACACGCATCGCAGCGCCAGCCTCGCCATCACAGCGAGCGACGGGCGCTTACCGGGAAAGGCTCAATGGATTCGCTCGGGTGGCCTTGGCCTTCTCTGTGCTGGCACTTCCCGGCGCTAGCCCCGGGAAGCTGTCGTTGGTGCTCGCCTGCCAATCGCTGCCCCAGCTGGTGTTCATCTTGCTCGGCGGCGTGATCGCTGACCGGATGTCACGGTCTCGCCTCATGGTCATCGCCGATGGCGTCGGAGCGTTTGCCTATACGGGCCTGGCGGCCATGACCCTGACCGGTCACGCACCCTTGGCTCTCATGTGCGCGCTTGCGGTGATGGCGGGGCTGGCGACCGCTCTTTTCGCTCCGGCTATGGAGGGTGTCGTGCCGCTCGTGGTCCCCGCGAACCGGTTGCAGCAGGCCAACGGTCTCCTGCGGATGAGCACGAACACTTGCCTCTTTCTCGGGCTCGCACTGTCGGGCGTGGTCGTCGCGTGGGTCGGTGCAGGTTGTGCCTTGGTCCTTAACGCCGTCTCGTTCGTGGTCAGTGCAGTGCTGACGGGCCGACTGCGGTTGCCCGCAAGGCCGGTCAAGACGTCATCCGTGTGGACGGACCTGCGTGAGGGCTGGCAGGAGTTCACCTCACGGCAGTGGCTGTGGGTGGTTGTCGCCCAGTGCACGGCCGTAGTCGCCGTCTTCAGTGCGACCCTCGGAGTTCTCGGGCCGTTGGAAGCCCAACAGCATCTGGGTGGGGCCAGGTCTTGGTCGATCATCGTGGCTGCCCAAGCTCTGGGAGCCATGGCCGGCGCCGGACTGGCTGTGCGGGTCCGGGTCAACCGACCGATCCTGGTCGCGGTTCTCGCCACTTTCCCGGCAGCTCTGCCCATGGTCTTCCTGAGTATCTCGGCACGGGTCTGGCTGATCGCCGCCGCCACCTTCTGCGCAGGTGTGGCCAGCGATGTCTTCAACGTGCTGTGGGTCAGCACTTTGCAACGCGAGATTCCAGAACAGGTACTTTCGCGCGTCAGTTCCTACGACTCGTTCGGATCCCTGGCCTTCGCCCCGCTTGGTCTGCTCGCCGCTGGCCCTGTTGCTCAAGGTGTCGGTTCGGGCACGGCTCTGGCCGGCTGCGCAACTGTCGTCGTACTCGCCACTCTTGCCGCCCTGGCGTCTCCGCAAGTCCGGGCACTTCGGCCCTCTACATCCCCGCTCCAGGCATCTGCAGCTACAAGCGATCAGACTGGCGAAGAAGTCGCCCGCTGATCCCTGCCCGTCTGAGACACCGCGCACCTGAGACACCCGTGCAGGTCACATAACGCCGTCCAGCGGGTCGCGTCGGCAACTGCCCGGCCAGGCCACGATTTCTGGGAATGCCGGCGCCATCTCGGTGCCGCGCCTCGAGCGCAGCACGATCCGGCTTGTGTGGTGGAGAGCAGAGCCCTAAACCCGTCCCACTTCGGCTCCGCGGCCCACCCCGGCGTCAGCTCCGTCCCGGGCGTGGGGGCGGTGAGCATCGGTTCCGGCAGTGTCCACATCACGCGCCATGCCTTCCCCGCCAGCGGTCCGCCGTCCGGGTGCTGCACCGGTCCTGCCCGTGCCGCGCATCTGAGCCGGGCGTCGCGGTCAGCCCTACGGGCGGGTGCTGGTGTAGCGGACGGCTGTGCCCCAGTTCTCCTGGACCGGGGTCATGCACCACTGGCACAGGGGCCGACCAGGCTGCCGGAGCAGGCGAAGGTGGAGGGGGCCGGCTCGATGATCGGTGGCGGGGGAGTACTGGTCATGAGCAGGGTCCTGTTTTCTGGTGATGTGGGCGGATCACCGCACGCAGCTGACATCGCTCGCGATCGGCGTGTGCAGCAGCGAATGCAGATGCCATGACCAGGCGGGCCGTGAAACGGCGGCCCCGCCGCCAAGACTCCGGTGCGCCACGGCTCGCCAGAAGCGAACCTGCCTGACAGGTGCCGACGCCGACAGGCAACGGCCCGTCCCGACGGCAACCAGAATGGTGGGCAGTGAAGTCCCATGGTGGATGCGTCAGTTTAGACGGCGACAGCGCAGGAGACAGCAAACGAGAGCCCGACCGCGCGGCTACCGATGATCTCGAGTGAAGTCGCCTGTGACTCGCACATCGCCGCAGCTCCAAGGACTGGCGCCAGCGACATCGCGCGACGAATCTCAGTGCCCCATCGCAGGTGGTTGGTGGTGATCCCCGAGACGCTGCCAATGGTGGCGGTCGACGCGGGGCTCCTTGAACGGTCCGTGGCCAACTTGGTGGAGAACGCCGTGGAGTACGGCCCGCCGGGCGAGCGCGTGCTGGTGTCCGCCAGTTCCCTCGCCGACCGGGTCGATGTGCGCGTGGTCGACCGGGGCCCGGGCGTCCCGGACGAGGCCAAGAGGCTCATCTTCGAACCGTTCCATCGCTACGGGGACCCGCCCTGCGGCGCCGGAGTCGGACTGGGTCTCGCGGTGGCGCGGGGCTTCGCCGAGGCCATGGGCGGCACCCTCGATGCCGAGGACACCCCGGGCGGCGGGCTCACCATGGTCCTCAGCCTGCCGGTCGCGCCCGGCGTCCAACCGACTCGACAATGATCCGTCATCGACGCGCCAGCAACGCGGCGCCCCGCGCCGCAGTACCACGATTTGTTTCTCCAGCCGCGCTTCACCATCGAACTCTCGCCGTTGGAAGAGGAGGAGGACAGCTTCTCGCCGCCTCCGCCCGTACAACGGCGGCGCGGCGTGGCGCGAAGCCGTTGACTGCCGCCCGGTAGGCCCCGCCGAGTCCAGAGATCGGCCCGGTATACCGGGCTGCGCCGACCTGGGGAGAAGGGGCACGCTGGATGTTGTGGAAAGCGCCTTGATCGTTGTGCGTCGGCCGTCTGAAAGTGGCGGTCGGAGGGTGAGCGTGAACCGAGGCGGCCGGGACGAGATTCTGGGCGTGGCTTACTCCGACCACGACCTGGTTGTTCCTTGAGGCCGCCGGACTGTCCGACCCGGACGGGACGACCTGCTCGACGATCCCAGTCATATGGAATGGCGGGGAGGCCGCCCTCATCAGTGGGACGCTGGACCTGACGCCGCCTTGACCGGCATCACGTCCGCTCTGTGCGGCACCCCACGCAGGCTGGTGTCCTCGACGGTGATGTCCGGCGCCGGTAATCGGGGCGACGGTCAATGGGGCTGGCTCTGGGTGATGTCCATGCCGACTTGGCGCGTAGATCCGCCGGCTGTCAGCGGGATCGCACCGTGAGGTATGGAGGGGTGATGCTCGGATGGCTCATTGTTCGGTCGGCACGCAGAGGACCGGGATGCTCGAGAGGTGCAGAAGCTTGTGGGGAGTCGAGCCGAGCAGGGCTCCGCGCATCGGGCTCTCGCCCCATGTACCCACCACGATGAATCTCGCCCCATGGCGTGACGCGGCGTCGATCAGCGCCTGTGCCGGCCTTTGGTCGAGGATTTCGACCGTTGTCGGGACGCCGGCCTCGTCTGCCGCCGTGACGGCGTGATCGAGCGCGATGCGTCCGGCTTGGTGGATGGCCTCGCGGTGAGCCCTGTACTCCTCGCCCACGGCACCTGGGGCGGCGGCGCCGTAGACGAGAACAAGGGGCTCGCCGAATGCGGTCGACACCTCGATCGCTGCACGCAATGCTCGTACCGCGCCCGGCGACTCGTCGTATCCGAGGACGACCGTCATCTTAGGACTCCTTGCCGTGGACAAGCTCGGGATCGGCCACGCCCGGGCGTTCGGACCAGAAGACGGGTGACCTCAGCCGCCACGCGATCATGAGAACGGCACCGGTGACCGTGATGCCGATACCGATGACGAGCGGCGGGCCGAGGCCGAACCACGAGACGCCGCTGTAGGAGTTCGCGGGGTCGGACATGTCGGAGACCGACTCCACCAGGAGCCACGCCAGCAGTCCGGCGCCGACCAGCGGGCCCAGCCCGACGAGTACGAAGTAGTGGACGCTCTGTGTCAGGTGGCGGCGGTAGTAGATCGCGCAGGCGACGCCTGTGAGCGCGTAGTAGAACGCGATCAGCAATGACAGTGCGGTGAGTGAGTCGAAGAGGGCGTTGGTGCTGATCTGGTTGACGACGAGGTACCAGGCGACGGCGATGCCGGCGACCCACCATGTGCTGACATCCGGTGTGCGGAAGCGGGTGTGGACGTGCGCGAAATGCGCGGGCAACGCGTGTCGGCGTGCCATGGACAGCGCCGTGCGCGACGCCGGGATGATTGTCGTCTGCGTCGAGGCCAGCGCGGACGTCGAGACGGCCAGCAGGACGACCCAGTCCCAGTCCCCCATCACCTCGCCGGCGAGCAGAGCGAAGATGAATTCCTCCTCCTCGGCGTTTTCGGTCAGGAAGGCGGTCCCGGCGTAGGCCACGACCGCGAAGCCGGTCGAGACGTAGGTCAGCAACAGCACGACCGTCGACCAGACGCCCGCCTTGCCGGGAGCGGTGGCGGAGTTTTCGACCTCCTCGGTGAGGTTGACTGCTGACTCCCAGCCCCAGTAGATGAACACGCCCAGCAGCAGGGCTCCCGTCAGCGACGCGCCTCCTGCCCCGAAGGGGTCCAGCCACTTGATGGACGGTTTGACGGAATCGATTGTGCTGGTGCCCGCGTACACGCGGTAGAGCGCCACGACCACGAAGGTCAGGAGGCAGCCGACCTGCGCGAGGATGAGGAGGTTCTGGATCTTTGCCGACATCTCGGTGCCGATGACGCAGATGGCCGTCATCACGAGGATGAGGAGAACCGCGAGGAGTTGGCGTACGAAGGTGTTGTCGGCCCAGCTGTCGAGGCCGAAGGCGAGCAGGGCAAAGCTCACGGCGACGTCAGCCAGCGACCCGATGACGAGGACTCCGGTCATCGCGATGGCCCATCCGCCCAGCCAGCCGGCCCACGGTCCCATGGCGCGCGTGACCCACGAGAAGGTCGTGCCACAGTCCTGGTCCACCTTGTTGAGGTAGTAGAACGCCGATGCGATCAACAGCATCGGCACGAAGGATGCGACCATCACGCCCGGAGCGTAGATGCCAACGAGCGCCACGATCGGGCCGATGACCGCCGCCAGCGAGTACGCCGGGGAAGTCGAGTTGAGCCCGATGACGAGCGCGTCGACGAAACCGATCGCATTGGCTTTCAGACCATCAGGTGGGCGTGCGTCTGCAGTGTCGTTGGCCATGACTCCTCGCTCCGGTTGTAAGTGAACCCATACAACATGGAGATTTCAGGCTTTCGTCACAATGGGTATCGATCTGAATATATGTGTCACCCAAGTGAGCATGCAGGGTGGGTCGGTGCCAGCGGCGGGAGGTTGGTGCCCGGCGTGTGCCACTTCCACGCCCAAGGGTCGAGCGTGACCTGGCGCACCACCGCCATCACCCGTTCGGCCACCCGTTCGACGCCGCCGGTTCGGTGTGGCCGCAGCGGCGGAAGCGGCGGACTCGTCCCGCCCAATGGAGGGCGATCATCCTGGGCCTGGTCAGCGGTATGCCCTGGTCGGCAGGGCCGGCGTGCCTTGGTGAATCCTCCACTGCACTTGCCGTCTTCGGCGCCGCCGAGAACGAGGGTGAAGGCGGCGACGGAAATCGGCTCGTACGAACCTGGGAGCGAGTCGCCCATTTCCAAGCCGACCCGAGGCCCGGCGCATCGAAGGTGACGTTGTATGCGTTGGGGCTCCAGCGACTGATCGCGGACACGTCACTGACCAGGTCATACACCCGCTGGGCTTGCGGCCGGAGGACCGCTGTGGCCGGTCACGATGTTCGTGCACTGCGGAAGGTTCGTCGAGGGATCCGGCCGTGACCGCTTTACGGCGGAGCAGCTTTGGCCCGCGAGGGCGTCGTACTGATCACCGTCGAAAGCTGCCATCTCCTCAGGGCGCGCGGGCGGTCGGCGGCGTCGCTCAACAGGCCCTACACGCATAGCAGTTCGGCCACCGCGACGCTCCAGGGAAGCCCGCAACCCCGCCTGTCGGAGGAGGTCGGTGCGGGCCAGCATCGCGGCGCGGGCCCTGTGCGTTCGGACGGCCTGCCCGAACGCTTCCAGGGGGCCGTCTCCAGGCGCGCGGTGTTCTCCACGTCCCCACAGGCGCCCAGCAGCTGCTCGGTGGCGGCGGCAATGGCCGGGTCGGGGCAGCGCATCAGAGGGGCCGCCGCGTCGGCGGCCCGGGCGAGCGGCTCCCGTACGGCGCCACGGTCTGCTTGGTCGACCGTCGGCCCCAGCTCAGCAGTTCCGCCGCCTGCCCGAGGCCGACCAGGCCGCTCAGCCCGTCCGTGCCGCCAGCGATCCGGGCCCGGGCCGTGCCTCCGGCGAGGGCGAGTAGGGCCAGCAGGAACGACCGTGCCCGTTCAGCCGGGCCTTCCCACAGCAGGCGGTGGCGGCGGCCGCGCCCTGCAGTTCCGCCACCGCCAACGCCACCGGCAGCGCGTCGGCCTGCACGCGCAGGGCACCGATCTCGGTCTGCTGCTCCTGGCGGTTGCGGCAGCGGTTGGTCAGCCACGCCGCGAGGACGGCGATGAACGCCCCCGATACGAGCGTGCCAGCCAACTCGGTCAACTTTCCATGCCCGCAGGCTGATCGTGCACCTGCCCCGGCGACGGGCTCGTTGCGTATCTGACGCACAACCCATGCGGGCCTGTTGCCCGTCGGTATCAGTCGGTGTCAGCCGGGGGCTGCGGGTCTTCTTCGGCTGGTGGGTTGAGCACATCCGAGGCGCCCCCCAGTCTTCAGGGTGCGAGACGGGCAATAGTCGAAACTGCTGTGCGCGTGTGCTGTCGTAAGGGGTGGCAGCGGACTTCATTCGAGTGTGGTCGCTGATGAGCAGCATTTCGATCACACGCGCGGCCGTTTGCAGGTCGTCTGCCGTCGTCCCCGCTGGGAGAGCAGTGCGTGACGGTGCCGTTCGCGTCGCGGTCGACGTAGAAGTGCTGTCAGCGGCTGTCGATGCCCGTTGTAACGCCAGCAGGATCACCCGAACCCGGCTTCATTGGTGGGGTTCGTCGCACACCACGCTGCCTTTGACGGCTACTCGGAGTCGGTTATCGCCGAGGATCTGGGACAGCTCTATCGAAGCCACATTGGCATGCAGACTCCGCCACTGGTCAAGCCCGTGCCGCTTCAAACCGCTTTCGAAACGCTCAACACGACGCGGACTCTCCCCGACTTCAAACGGCAACGTTCCAAGGCCGCGTTCTACCTGTCCGAACTGCCTGATCTCCTCCTGGACGAAGCTGGCGACACGAACAGGCCCCGCAGCGCAGACGCTCGGGCACTCCGAGCTGACATACCCAACGGCCTGCAACTCCGTCAGCGCGCAATGGAATTCGGCATCTCCTACTTCACGCTGCTCGCGACTGCCTACGCTCGCACGATCCGGACCTGCACCGGCTCCTCGGACGTGGTTTTCGGAGTCCCCGTGAACCGGAGGATGGGCCTGCCGCTCGCCCAGACTGTCGGGAATTTCGTCTCGATGCTCCCCATGCGGATCAAGCTTCCAGAAGGCAGGCCGTTCGATGAGGTCATCCCCGTCGGACACTCAGGCGTGCTCTCGGGCTTGGAATGTATGGACCTCGAATTCGACGACATCCTGGGGCTCCTCCCTCCCACCAGCAAAGGTCGGGCATTATACTCCGCAGTGCCCTGACTGCAGTCGGTATGGTGAACTATCCGACTGAGTGGTGGCATTGGTCTTTCGGGGACCAGTACTGGGCGCTGGTTTCAGGGGTTGATCACGCCGTCTATGGACCAACACATCCGGATGGGATCTGAATTCCGAGTCAAGCTGTCCTGATCCACCCCCTGCGGTAGTGATCATTGGCAATTGGGGCCAGTCTAAAAGCGGCTAACACAATGAAGTGTCCCTCCCCTCGTAGCGTGAAGACCGTGACTGCAGGGGAAATTGGGAGTCATGGCGGAGAAGCGACGGAAGTTCGATCCGGAGTTCCGTGAGGGGGCTGTACGGATCGTCACGGAGACCGGTAAGTCGATCGCCGAGGTCGCCGAGGACCTGGGGATCAACGAGACCACCCTGGCGAGCTGGGTCTCCCGCGCCCGTCGGGCAGGGACCGCACCGGCCGGCGGGAGTGACGAGCTGGAGCGTCTACGGCGGGAGAACGCCCAGCTCAAGCGGGACAACAAGGAACTGGTCATGGAGCGTGATGTCCTCAAACGCTGCATGGTCCTGTGGGTGAAGTAGCCGTGGCGGACCCGGCGTCCGTCGTCGGGGTGATCAGCGACTTCAGGACCGAGCACGGCATTTCGCACCGCGTCTCCTGCCGCGCTCTGGGCGTGAGCGAGGCGTGGTTCTACAAGCACCGCACCCGCCAGCCCACCCGGCGTGAGCTGCGCAGACAGCAGCTGACCGAAGCAGTGAAGGGAGAGTTCGACGACTCCGGCGGCACCTACGGCTCGCCGAAGATCTGGATCAGGCTGGTGCGGCAGGGCTGGCGGGTCTCGGTGAACACCATCGCGAAGATCATGGCCGAGCTCGGCTTGGTCGCGCGGAAGGTGTGCAGACGGCGGGGGCTGACCCGGCCGGGGAAGCGGCCGGCCGCCCCGGACTTCGTGCGCCGCGACTTCACCGCCGAGGCGCCCGACCTGGTCTGGTGCGGGGACATGACGGAGATCGAAACCGGTGAGGGCAAGCTCTACCTGGCCACGGTCATCGACCTGTCTCCCGCCGCCTGCTCGGATATGCGATGGGTGCCCGTCACGATGCCGAACTGGTGGTCGCCGCCCTGCACATGGCCGCGGCGACCCGCGGCGGCGACGTGCACGGTGTCATTTTCCACACGGACCGCGGCAGCGAGTACGGCTCACGGAGGTTCCGCCGGGCCTGTCGCCGGCTGGGCGTCTTCCAGTCCATGGGCCGGGTCGGCTCGTGCTTCGACAATGCCGTCAGCGAGGCGTTCAACAGCGTGCTGAAGGTCGAGTACGTCCACTGGCACACCTTCGCCACACGCACCGAGGCCCGGATCCGGATCGCCACCTGGATCACCGACTTCTACAACAGCCGTCGGCTACACAGCGTGTGCGGCTTCAAGAGCCCGATCGACTACGAACACAGCTACCAGGCCAGCCTCACCGAGGAACTGGCTGGGCCGGGTGCGCGGATGCCCGCCACCCGGGCGGTGGACACGGATGCGTTCCATGACCGGGATGAGCTGCGGGGCGTCGCCCCACTGGCCCGGCGTGATCAGCAGCGCCAGCGGGCGGCGTCCGCCTTCACCGGCCAGGTGGATCTTGCAGGTCAGGCCGCCCTGGGAGCGTCCGAGTCCCTCGTCCGTGGTGTAGGCGTGGCTGAGGTGCACGTGGTGCTTCTGCTCGGAGTAGGTCAGCCACATGTCCGACCGTTCGCTCTCGGGGAGCCGGTTTATGAGGGCGTCGGCGGCCGTGAGTGCGGCGCGGGCCTGCTCGGGCTGGTGGTTGACGGCGTAGGCGCGGGCGGCGACGGCGGCCGCCGCTTTCAGGGCGCCGTTTCGGACCGGGCGCGGCCCCCGTGGCCGCCTCCTTCTCCGTCGCGCTGGACCCCCAGCGGTTTCCGACGTCAGGATCGTCGGCGCCCGGCTCGACAACAAGGTGCACGACGCGGGGGCGCGGCTCCTCTCGGACACCCGGACCGCGTCGTTGTTCGAAACCCGCTAGATCACGCGAGTGACGCTCAAGTCCGGCGACCGGCTCGACCTGGGACTTGAGGTGAAGACTCGGAAGCCGACAGGTGACCTGCCGACCGTCAAGCACCCGACGGTAGGCTTGATCAACATGGGCGACCACATCACCCAGCGGCAGACCGGCCGGACCTCGATTTCGCGGAGCGATTCAGAGTGGACATAGTCCCCGGTTACGTGTTCATCCTGCCGGCGGTGATCGTCGTGGGATGGATCCTGTCGTGGTGGGGAGCCCGACAGGTCCGGTGGATCCTGCTGTCTGCCGCGGCCGTCGTCTCCGTGCTCTGCGTCGTCATCGGCTGGCATGCGATGGGGCCGCCGGCGGACCCGCGGACCGTCAGTTGCTCGTCCACCTGGGCGTGCATGGATCCGCGTTCGCTCTACCTGTTCGCGGCCGGGCTGCTCGGTTTCGGATGCTGCTTCGTGCTGTTGATCCTTGCGATCGTGGGCGAGGTGATTCTGATCTGGAGAAGACGCCGGATCTCCGACTGACGGTTTATCAGCTGGATCAGGCGTGGAGCCAAGCCACGAGGCTGCTGCGGTGACGGTTTCGCGGACCTGGACGCGTGCGTCCTGTCTGGTCGTGACGGCGCTGGATGTGGCGTGACGGCCGCAGCGCCGGCCGCCGCAGGCAGAAGGCGCGCCACCGATCAATACGGTGGTGCCGCCTTCCGGTCTGTCCCGGTATCTGCGTGAGGCCGACCGGATCCACAGTGCCTACCTGCTCAGACGTGGCATTCGCTGCACCATCCCGGAGAAGGCCGACCAGGCCCGCAACCGAAGGAGACGCGGCTCCCGCGGCGGCCGGCCGCCGAAGTTCGACCCGGAGGATTACAAGGCCCGGCACGCGGTCGAGTGCGGCATCAATCGCCTCAAAGGCACCGCGCCGTGGCCACGAGGTACGACAAGCTCGCGGTCCGCTACGAGGCGACCGTCCTCGTCGCGGCCATCAACGAGTGGCTGTGACCAAGCGGCTCAAGGCAGGGAGCACGCCTCGCAGATCGTCGCCATCCACCATGACGGTCGCCGCCGCCCGTGCTCCTGGCGAGGCATTGAACGCCACGCTCAGCGCTACGGAAGCGAACAAGGGCAGGTCGGAGCGGCTGTCTCCGATGGCCCCACACGAGCGGGGAGCCAACCCCAGCTGTCGGGCTTGTGCGAGGGCGAAATCACGTTTGTCGTATTCATCGAAGTGGCAAGCGACGCGGCCCGTGAACCGGCTGCCGGTGGTCTCCAGCCGAGGTCCGCTGAACGCGTGGAAGCCGAAGCGGTCGGTCAGGTAACTGCCGACCGGCGACCAGGCGAGAGTCGCCAGCATGGGCACCAACCCGTTCCGCCAGCACCAGCCCACGGTCTCCGTGACGCCCGAGGCCAAGGGAAGCCCATCGAGCCAGCCAGAGACTTGTTCTTCGGACACACCCGCCCAGCCCTTGGCATCCAGCTCGGAGACTTGTCGATTGTCCAGGTCACCGGAGGCGTAGGCGTCCTCGGCCTTGGCCAACTCGTCCCGATGGCCAAGGAAGCCAGCCAGAAAGACTGACGAACTCGTGCCTGGGACGAGGGTGCCATCGACATCGAAGAACACAGCGCCCACATGATCGGATGAGAACACTGACCAAGGATGTCACCGCCACGTGAGACCCCCAGATCCGGGGTGCCCCGCGTACTTCCGATACAGGCCCTAGCTTGACTCTGTCGGGGATCTTGGAGTTTGCCGGTGCGCCTGCGTGATCAGCGGGCATGCTCGTGGCTGTTTTGCAGGCCGATGCAGTTGTCGAGGTGTCCGTTGTCGCTCCGTCCCCGTTCCGGTGAGCAAGTCCCGTCTCTGACCGCGCGGATCGCATGGTCGAGCAACCCGGGCGGTACGACGGCGATGTGGGTGAGAGACCGCCTCGACGGGCTGTGGTGCGACGAGGACTTCGCCGACTGGTACCCGCGTGACGGTCGTCCGGGCCTGTCGCCCGCCCAGCTGGCCACTGTCTGCGTGCTGCAGTTCCTGCTCGGCCTGTCGGACCGTCAGGCCGCGGAAGCTGTCCGCTGCCGCATGACTTCAAGTACGCCATGGCCCTGGAGCTCGACGATCCCGGCTTCCACCACAGTCTGCTGGCCGACTTCCGCGACCGTGTCGCCGAGGGCGACCGCGCCGACCGCCTCCTCGACCTCGCGCTGGCCCGTCTCAAGAAGGCCGGTCTCGTGCGCGAACGCACCACGCAGCGCACCGACTCCACCCATGTCCTGGCCGCGGTGCGCGACCTGACCCGGCTGGAACTGGTCACCGAGGCCGTCCGCGTCGCCCTGGAAGAAGTGGCCCGCACCGCTTCGCACCTGTTGACCAGCCTGGTCGATGAGGACTGGGGGCGCCGCTACGGCCGTCCGGTCCGTCTGGGCAAGAACCCCACCCGTCCCAAGACCAGGATCCTCGCCGCCGGCGACGACGCGCACCGCCTGCTGGAACGCCTCCGCCGGCACGGGCCGGATTACCGGCCGGGCCCGCAGGCCGAGGCGCTGCGGCAGATCGTCGTGCAGAACTACTACCGCGATTCGGCAGGCCGCCTACGGTGGCGCACCGCCGACGACGGCGGCCTGCCGCCCTCCTCGTCGACGGTCGTCTCTCCTTACGACACCACGGCGCGTTACGTCCGGCACGGGCACATC
This sequence comes from Streptomyces sp. NPDC058678, assembly GCF_042714835.1. Classification (NCBI taxonomy): domain Bacteria; kingdom Bacillati; phylum Actinomycetota; class Actinomycetes; order Kitasatosporales; family Streptomycetaceae; genus Streptomyces; species Streptomyces sp. NPDC058678. The sequence goes on from NZ_JBHXSG010000060.1 coordinate 38,608, forward strand.
ATCAGCTGGAAGGGGTTCGCCGCGCATGTCACCGAGACGTGTGCCTCCGACAGCGTCAACGTGATCACGGACGTGGCCACCACGTCGGCCGCCACGAACGACGGGCAGGCCCTGCCCGGTATCCACACCCGCCTGGCGCGTCGCGGGCTGCTGCCCGCCGAGCACCTGGTCGACGGCGGCTACACCTCCCTGGTCCACCTGGAACGAGCCCAGCGCGAACACCAGATCACCGTCAGCGGCCCGCTGCCGGGCAACCCCACCCGCCAGCACCGCAGGAACGAGGGCTTCGACCGGGACGACTTCCACATCGACTTCGACCGCCGCCAGGTCACCTGCCCCCAGGGCCAGGTCAGCGCGGGCTGGCACAGCCCCTACCCGACCTCCTCGCCCACCGCCGCCCCGCTGATCGTGGCCCGGTTCACCAAGAGCCAGTGCCGCCCCTGCCCGGCCCGCACCCGCTGCACCACCACCGCCGACAGCGCCCGGACCGTGGGCTTGCCCCCACGAGAACTCCGCGACCTGCAACTCAGCGTCCGCGCCGAGCAGCAGACACCCGACTGGAAGACCCGCTACGCGGTCCGCTCCGGAGTCGAGGGCACCATCAACGAGTTCGCCCACGGACACGGAATGCGCAACTGCCGCTACCGAGGACAGCCGAAAACCCACCTGCAACACGTACTCACGGCCATCGCCGTCAACATCGAACGACTCAGCGGCCGGTCAGCGACCGAGGAACCCTCTCCGCCGAGACCGCCGACCGCCTTCCAGACCTTCCTCGACCAGAACTAGATCCCCCGGTCAAAGTCCTGGCGAACCCTCGGGAGCTGAGCCCGACCATCCAAGATCCCTGACAGAGTCAAGCTCAAGGCGCGCTCCACTCGTGTGGGCCGCCTCCGCGCCATTCCACCCACCGCGGATCATCCAGCACACCCTCGGGATCGTCTATGCCCGCGGCTTCGAGGAACACCACCAGGTCGTGATCGCTGTAAGCGGTGCCGAGGATCTCGTCCCGGCTGTGCGAGTGCACGGTGACACCACGGCCACCGGTGCGGGACGGGCGGTGTACGACGATCGGCGCGCTGCTCATGCCTCCCAGCGTCCTCCCGCCAGGGTCGTGCGGCGAACCACGGCCACGGCCACGGCCGCGAGGTGGCGGTGTCAGTGGGTGGTGAGCATGCCCTCGCGGAGTCGCGCCAGGGTGCGTGACAGCAGTCGGGAGACGTGCATCTGGGATACGCCGAGCCGTTCACCGATCTGGGCCTGGGTCGCTTCTTCGACGAACCTCCAGTGCAGGATCCTGCGCGAGCGCTCGTCGAGGTCGGCGATCATCGGGGCGAGCGCGTGGAAGTCCTCGACCAGTTCCAGCGCGCCGTCGTCGTTGCCGATGAAGTCGGCCAGGGCGGTTTCACCGTCCTCGCTGTTGCCGATGGCGGCGTCCAGGGAGGAGGAGCGGTAGCCGTTGGAGGCCAGACGCGCCTCGATGACCTCCTTTTCCTCGAGGTTCATCAGCTGGGCCAGCTCCGCCACCGTCGGCGTGCGGCCCAGGCGGCTGCTCAGCTCCTCGGTGGCGCGCGCCAGCTGGACGCGGGCCTCCTGCAGACGGCGCGGCACGTGCACGGCCCACGTGGTGTCACGGAAGAACCGCTTGATCTCACCCACGATGTAGGGGATCGAGAAGGAGGTGAATTCCACCTCGCGGGAGAGCTCGAACCGGTCGATGGCCTTGATCAGGCCGATCACCCCGACCTGGACGATGTCCTCCATCTCCTCCGGGTCCCGGCTGCGGAAACGGGAGGCCGCGTAGCGGACCAGGGAGATGTTCATCTCGATCAGCGTGTTGCGCGCGTACTGGTACTCCGGCGTGCCCTCCTCCAGCAGGTCCAGCTGCTGGAAGAACAGGCGGGTGAGCTCACGCGCGTCCTTCGGAGCGACCTTCGACGGGTCGGCCACCTCCGGCAGTGCAGCGCACTTCGCATCCGCCGTCGCCGCTGCCGTATCCGTAACCATGTGTCCCTCCCCTGCCGGCCAAGCCGACACCGGCCCGCTTCAACTCGCCGCTGGCGCGTCTACCCCTTCTCCTCGCCTTCATGCCTACCTCCTTCCGCCGGGGCGAGCAGGTCGGCAAGCGCATCACGGTCCCGGTCGCCCTCCAAGGAGTGGCACGACCGGTGTCCTTCGTGGTGCGTACCGTGCCCTCTCGTCGTGCCCCTCACCTTGCCGTTGGCGTTTGGAGGCGCGCCGGACCAGGGCGATGGACATGTGCCACATAGTGCGGGGTACGCGCAGGCGCGTGAACGGGGGAAACAACGTGCCCGCATCGCCCTGCCAGACGACCCTGGCGGGGACGTCGCCGGACGTCACCCGCACTAGCAGGCCAGGCCCCTCGCGCTTGCCTGACCACGAGCAGCACGCGGGACATGCCTTCCACCCCAGCGGCATCAGCCGGGCCTGGCGCCGTCACAGGGGGGCACGCTCGTATGCCGGCGGCTGGAGCTCCCCGTCATCTGCCGCTGTGGGGCGGGGGAAGAGGTGATCCTCGAGCGCGTCTATGGCAAAGAGGCACGCCATCATCAGGGCGGGCACGAGCAGGGCGAGCAGGATCACAGGACCTCCCGGGGGATGGTCGGCCTGTGCAGCCGATGGTGCCGCTTCTCAGGATGGGGCCGAACGGGGTAATGCGCATGTCATGCGCCCCGGCGCAGCGTCGCCTCCGCCGGGTCGGGCCGCCGTCAGTGCGGCGGCGACGTCAGGCCGGGCACCTCGGCGGGGGAGGGGGGGGCAGGGCGTGCGCGGTGCCAGCGTGCGGGACGGCGCCACCGCCCGGAGGCATCGCGGGCGAGTCGACCTCCGATTTCCACCACCAGCTCCGGACCCACAACGTGACGTCCAGCGTCTCCCGGCTGCCCCACCCGGCGGAAAACGACCAGCCCGTCCATGGATGACCGCGCCGCCGGGGCGAGTAGCTCGGCGACCGTGCTGCTCGCGTTCTGGGCGAGAGTGCTGGTGCGGTCGGCATACTCGGTGCCGCCGCCGCGCTGCTAACAGCGGCGGCACCAGGGCTTACCTGCGAGGCGACAGACGAGTCGGTGAGCCCGCCATCCAGCCTGATCCGCAGCCCAGACATGCGCCAGCGGGACACGGCCGAATGATCCAAAGGGTCCGGATGAGCGCCGTTGACTGCCCGCGTGACACGGGCAGCCGAGTGCCTCACCCATTTACCTGACATGCCTTCACCCGGATACCCGCCAGGGTGGTGGCGCGCGCACATCTGGGTTGACGTTAACCACGTCGCCGCTGCGGTTCTCACCAGCCGACAGCACGTCAGCTGACGCAGGCTGCGACGGAAGGAATCTCGCATGCCCTCTGCCCGCACTCTCTTCGCCGCGGCCACGGCCACAGCGGCCCTCGCCATCGCAGCCCCTGGCGCCTACGCCTCCAGCGCCGGTGACTGGGACAAGGACGACCACTCCTACAGCAGCGACCACGAGTACAAGAAGGACGAGTACAAGGACGCTGGTGGTGAGCACGACAAGCCGAAGGGCGGCGTGCACACCGGTGGTGGCCTGTTCGCCACGGTCGGTGGTGACGACTGGGACAAGCAGGACGACCACGAGTACAAGAAGGACGAGTACAAGGACGCTGGTGGTGAGCACGACAAGCCGAAGGGCGGTATGCGCACCGGTGGTGGCCTGTTCGCCACGGTCGGTGGTGACGACTGGGACAAGCAGGACGACCACGAGTACAAGAAGGACGAGTACAAGGACGCTGGTGGTG
>NZ_JBHXSG010000060.1:42478-55396 GCF_042714835.1 Streptomyces sp. NPDC058678
GTGAGCACGACAAGCCGAAGGGCGGCGTGCACACCGGCGGGGGCGGTCTTGCATCCTCTGGCTCGACGGCTGCTGGCGGATTCGCGCTCCTGGGCGGCCTGGGGGCAGGCGCGTACATGCTGCGCCGGCGCATCGCCCGTGGCGCTGCCTGACTCTGAGAGCTGACGCGGGTGACAGCGTGCGGCAGGAGACGTTCCGCTTCGCGGCACAGTCGCACGCTGCACCACGCGAGACGCAGGTGTAAGCGAGTCCTCACTGCGTGCTCCAGCGCCTGCGGGGAGTCTGCGCGCGCCGTCCGTACCGGTCTCCAAGGCCACGGCTGCGCCACGCAGCCCGTCACTGCCACGTTCGGAGTCTCCCCGACAGCGGAGCGGTCCGCAGCAGGCCGGGGTGATGGGTCACTCCACCACGCTCTCGTGTTCGCCGTCCTGGCGGGCACTTTCGCAACGGATGCCCAGCGGAATCCAAGCAAGCCGGTTCCCCGAGAACGGCTGTAGAGAGCTGATCCCTTTCGCAAGCTGCCTCTCGGCTTGTGCGCGACGTCATTCGGCGGCGACGTCCAGCGGAGGACCTCGGTGGGAGAGGGGTCGGGCGTGCGCGGTGCCAGCGTGCGGGATGGCGCCACCGGCCGGAACGTCGCGGGCGACATCGACTCTTTCTGCTGCGGCTCGCCCTCTGTTTTACGGCGGTCGCGAGCCTGGTCGATGCAGCCCTGCAGGACCTGCATCAGGTCGATGACGTTGGTGGCCGCCGGTGCCCTTGGCAGGCGCGGCCTCCTGCCTCTTGGCCTTCGCCTGCACCCGCTCCCGCACCTTCTCCGGGTAGGTCCATCAGTGTTGACCAAGTGGAAGCGGTGGTGGTCACCACGCTGGAACAGCTCCCGAAGAACGCCACCCACTGGTCCGGAAATCGATGGCCCAACACAGCGGCCTGACCTGGACGATTGAAAACCACAGCTCGGAGAAGTCCAACTAATCCTGGGACTGGGAAGCCGTCGATGCCGACGGGACCCGCGTGGGGAGCGGCACCCAGCTGGAGACCAACGTGCAGCCTGACCAGACAACAACAGGCAGCCCTCGTGTTCGTGGCGGCCATCGGCGTTCACACGCTGCGGATCTTCTTCACGTAACCGTGCAGATCGGATGAAAACGTCGCGCCTCAAGAGGTCGTTCTCGCGGCGCCTGGTACACACGCCGCTGCCGACACGACCGGGAAGGCGACGTCACCGACTACCCCACCGCCGTACCCATGACCGTCCGGGACACCGGCCCATGCGTGAACAAGTGCCAGGGCTGACGGGCGCGCTCACCCGTACGGACGCGCTGGGCAGGGTGCGGGCCGCGGGCGGCGGCCAGGATGGAGGGTGCTGTCCGAGATACGAGGGAGAGGCATGACCGACGCCGACGGGTCCGGTAACGGTCCGCCCTTGGGGTACCGCGATCCAAGAACGGCCGTGGACGACCTTCGGCGTGTCGGGGCCAACCCGGATTTCTGGTACCCGCTCGCACTGTCTCGCGGCGTGCGCAGCGGAAGGGTGATCGGGACCGCGTTCGCCGGTGAGCGCATCGCCCTCTACCGGGGGGCGAGCGGCACCGTCCATGCGCTGGAGGACCGGTGCGCCCACCGGCAGGTGCCACTGAGCATGGGCGTCGTGGAGGGCGAGACGCTCCGCTGCTGCTATCACGCGTGGGCCTATCGCGGCGACGGCCGCATCTCACAGATCCCGTACCTGTCCAAAGGCGATGGCCGGCCGCCACGCGGCGTGCGCGGCTACCCGGTCCGCGAGGCGTATGGGCTGGTGTTTGTTTTTCCGGGCGCCTCGGAGAAGGCGACGATCACCGAGCTGCCCGAACTGCCAGCGTTCGGCTCGACGCAGTACAAGACCATGACGTTCTCCCGGACCGTGAGCTGCCATTACTCGTTCATGCACGAGAACCTGCTCGACATGAACCACCAGTTCCTTCACCGCGGCGTCGTCGGCAGACTCCGCCCCGAGCTGCTGGAACACCGGACCGGTGCTCGGTGGGTAGAGGCCAGGTATCTGTTCACCCACGTCGGGGGGAAACGGAACCGCACCGCGGGCCTGCTGGCCGGCGAGAGCGTCAGCGGCGGCGGCTCGCGCGACCTGATGACCATCCGTACCGAATACCCGTACCAGACACTTGACCTCGTCCCGGAGGGCGCCGAGCGCCCGGCCTATCGTCTGTGGGCCGCGTACGTGCCCGAGGACGCCGAGCAGCGCACGTGTCACGCCTACGGCCTGCTCATGATCGAGAAACAGGGGATTCCCGGCGTCCTTGATCTGGCCTGGCCGTTCATCAGGCGCTTCACCGAGCGGGTCTTCGCCGAGGACCGCATGGCCGTCGAAGCCGAGCAGCGGGCGTGGGAGGAACAGGGCGAGGACCGCAACCATGAGGTCTTCCCCCTGATCCTGGATGTCCGTGAGGTGCTGCGCGCCAACGGCGTCCCGATCCGTCCCCGGCCTGCCGCGTACCGCGCCGACCAGTCGTCCGACGGCCCGGCGCCCGACCACCACCTCGCAGGACCGGCCGTCCCCGAATGCCCGAAGTCCTCAACCGAGCTGCCGGGCGGGTGAATGCGGTGAGCGCCTATCGGCGCGGAACCGCTGGCCATGGGCCCCTTCTCGGACGCGTGGTCTTGGTCGACCTGCCGTGGAACTCCCCGTCTGGCCGCCGTCCTGTCCCCGCCCCCACCCGCCGTCCACCGGGGTGACCATGCGTCTGCTTCTCGTCCACCCCAGCGCCCTGATGTATTCGGAGATCTTCCTGCGTCGGGAGCCGCTCGGCGTGGAGCGGGTGGCCGGTGCGGCCCGCGAGGCGGGCCACGAGGTGAGGATCGTGGACCTTCAGGTGACCGGCATGAAGGAACTGGCCCGTGAATTTGCTCCCTTCCGCCCCCATGCACTCGGCGTGTCCCTGAACTACCTGGCCTGCCGCGGGCCGGCTCCGCCCGCGCCAGAGTCCGCCCCGGGACCCGAGCCGACCTTCCTGACGGACGGTCCCACCCCGTACGGCCGCACACCAGCGGCCCCCGCCGGAGCTCCCCGACCCCGACCACACCACCAGACAGACCGACCGCACGCTGCCGTCAACCCTGACCATGGGTCCGACCACAGCTGGTCAGCGGGGCGTGGCTCCCCGCCCGCAGCCCTACGCGCCGGGCTCCTGGCGCAGGTCCAGGAAGAACCGCAGCCGCACGCCGGGTTCGTCAGGCTCCCGGGGTGTACGGTCCGCGCGCGCGACGGCGCACCGCGCGGCGAGCAGCTCCTGGACCGCGAAGGCGGTCTCGTCATCGGCGGCCGCAACCTCCACCACGGCCAGGCCCGGTTCTGCGACATGCGCGTCGGTGATCGGCTTCATGCACGGCATGACGTGTCAGCGCTGTGAGTAGGTTCTGCGTTCCTTCGGTGGAGAGCGGCACCGCTCCCAACGATCCCCTGTGGCGACTCTTCTCGCCGCTGCCGGGGACGGCGCCGCGCTAGATGTTTTGACCCGCAGCGTTGTTCACGCGGCTGATGGGTGGCTTGCCTCCGAGTGCGGTGTGGCAGCGGTGGTGGTTGTAGGTGTGGAGGAAGTCTGCCAGGGCGGTGGTGCGTTCGGTGTTGCTGGTGTAGGGCTTTAGGTAGGCCCATTCGTCGAGCAGGGTGCGGTTGAAGCGTTCGACCTTGCCGTTCGTCTGCGGCCGGTAGGGGCGGGTGAGCTAGCTGGCCGCGCAGAGGTCGGCCAGTGCCTGCTGCCAGGCAAAGCTTTTGGGGTAGCCAGCCACCTCAGTTGGGGAGGCATGGACGGCGGCGAAGACCGGACGCCCCGCTTGCCTCATGGTGCACGCTGCTCGGCAGGCCAGCCTGTCGAGCGAGGACCTCGCGGCCGCGCGGGTTACGGCAATGTGCTGCTGGACGCTCTGGAGCGATGGTGAGCCCTTCCGCGCGGCGGAACGGTGCCTGTCGCCGCTGGCAGTTCTTTGCTGCCCTTTGATCATTTCGGCTAGGTTCCCGAGAGTTCCCCTGACCTGTTGTCCTCACGAAGGGTCCTTCGATGCGCACCAAGCAGGCCGCCATTGCGGCCGTCGCCGTCCTCCTGGCTCTCACGGCCACCTCCTGCGACGACGGCGATAGTCCGTCCGAAAGTCAAAGCAGTCAGGCGGCCACGGGCAAGAACGGCGGGCAGGCCGGAAGCGGGTCGGAGGGCGACGGCACCACAGGGCCGGACGGTGGTGTGGAAGCCACGCTTGCCAAGGTGGCAGGCGCGGACGAGCTGATACGGCTGATCAGCAACGTGACCACGTGCGAGTACGAGTCGACGGAGCCGGAGGACACCGTTTTCGGTGACATCGACGGCTCCTCGCCGGACAGCGCGGTGGCCCAGATGGCGAAGACGAACGCCGAGTGGGGCATCAAGGAACGCGCGACGTGCGACGGGATCGACGGTGCCGCCAGCAATGGCCACGCGTTGGTGGTCGTCAGCGACATGGCCCGGTTCCAGGCCGCGTTCAAGGCTCGCCAGGAGGCCGATCTTGCCGCAGGCGAGGGGGACGTCCGAACCCGCTGGTTCGTCGGCCAGAACTTTGCCGCGCGTATCTACGGCACGGACAGCGACGAGAGGGACATGCTGTCTCTCGGTGTTCTCGGCCTGAACTGCGTGCCCAACTACGCGGCTCCGCCGAACTCCCTGACCCAGCAGGCACTCGTTGATGGTTGCATCCTGACCAACTTCGTAGACGCCTGACGAACGGGCGGCAGGGACCGACCTGGGGAAAGCCGCCTGACCGTAGCCCCGAGGCCGCGGTCAGGAAGTGCGCTCAGCGGCCCGCGGCGATCAGCTGCCGCGCATGGTCGTCGACGTGATTGGTGATCCGGTCCTCCTTGGACGCGAACGTGTACGCGAGCATCTGCGCCGCGAACCAGCCCCCGGCCAGCAGCAGCTCGCTGTGGTCCCTGGTGTTTCCCCGGGGCGGGCCCCACTCCAGCATCAGGTCGGTGGCCCGCTGCTCCCGCTCCTCGGCTGCCGTCGTGCAGGTCCTGGAGCAGGTGGAGGAAGGGGCCAGATGAACAGCGAAGAGCAAAGGCGGCAGCAACGGCAGTGCTGTGTCGCCCAGACGGGGGGGGTGATCGACGTCCGTGCCTGGACCCTGCCGCCCGGGTGTGGTTGCTCATGACGCGGACGAGGGTGCGAAGATGCGTCCGTGGTGACAGATGCCGAGTGGGCTCGGATTCGCCGGGGGTTGTGCTTCGGGCAGGTCTTCGAAGGCACCGTTGTGCAGGTTCCCCGGCCCGGTGCGATCGGGATCTTCGTGGACATCGGCCTGAGCGTCGGAGGCTTCGTCGATGTCCTGTGGCTTCCGGGACAGAGCGATGACTGGCCGGCGGAAGGCACGGTTGCGGATTTCGAGATCTGGTGGGCAGACAGCCGTCAACAGATCCGGCTGCGCCCGTTGGACTCTCGGTATCAGCGGAACGACTTCGCAGACTCCGAGGCACGTTTCCGTCCCAATTGGCCGTCCGAGGTCGGTCAGCCCGTTCTTGATCCCGGGCCCCCGACCCTCGATGAGGTGCGGTCCGCGCTGCGATCTGACGGACCGCCGGCCAGCTCCCCGTGAGTTCTGGTGAGGTGGCCGACTGTCGTGGCGAGAGTTAGCCGGCCCCGGCCGCGGCTCGGGCACGCTTTCGACATCTGCGAGCATGACCAGCACCTTTCACCAGGAGCATCCCACTGCTGCCCTGGCAAGAACCGCAGTGCTGTCAAAGCTCGGGTTCTGGCACACCTTCTGTGGTCCGATCACGGAGCGTCAGGACTTCTCTACGCCGGCCGACTGCTCCTACCTCGTAGGCCTACCTCGGGGTGGCAGCCCGAAGGTCGCCCTAGCCGTGAGATATAAGGAGAAACAGCCGTTCCTTGCGGGGTGATCGCAGGTCTGCTGACGGCGTTGATGGCTCGACCGAGCGCCACTCCCCGATCTGAGGAGCGAGGAAGAGATGGACGACGGGCTGCAGTCGAAGGTGGCTCTGGTGACCGGCGGAGCGACCGGGATCGGGCTTGCCACGGTTCGCCGGCTTCTGGCTGAGGGCTGCGCGGTCGTGATCGCATCCAGGAACCGTGAAGGAGGCGAGGCGGTGGTCGCCGATCTCGGCACCGAGCGAGTCGCATTCCACACAGTTGACGTCACAGACGAGTCGGCGGTCGAGTCGGCGATCGAAGCCACGATCAAACGGTTCGGCCGCCTGGACTACCTGTTCAACAATGCCGGCGTCGAAGGAACTGTCGGACCCATGCAAGCTTGGTCCGCCGACGATGTCGAAGCGGTCCTTAGCGTGAACGTGAAGGGCGCGTTCTTCTGTATGAAGCACGCCGCGCCGCGCATGGAAGCAGGGGCGGTGATCGTGAACAGCAGCTCCTTGCTCGGTACGATTCCCATGCCGGTCGCCGGCCCGTACGCGGCCAGCAAAGCAGCGCTGCTGAGCTTGACCCGCTCGACCGCCGGCGAGCTCGCGGAGCAGGGGATCTCGGTCTTCGCGATCTGTCCCGCAATTGTCGACACCCACATGACGGACCGGCTATCGGAGGCGGCGGGAGTGCCGAAGTCAGCCCTCGCAGAGATGGTCTGCCCCAGCCGCCAAGTGACGTCACCTGACCGGGTCGCCGATGTCGTGACCGGACTACTGAAATCGCCCACCTCCTTCGAGACCGGATCGGCACTGAGGATCGATCCGAATGAGGTCGAGCGCATCGGGCCCTGACCCGCAGGCTCCCCCCTCACGAGTAGAGCAAGACGCGTTTGCGAAGGAGCTTGAAGCCAGCGCGTCCGTACATTTGCCGCTTGATCATCTTGATGCGGTTGACGTGGCCCTCCACTATGCCCGAGCTCCAGGGCAGAGTCAGGCCGGCAGTGACGGCAGCGAGGTCGCGTTCGAGCCCGTTGATGAAGGTGTGCAGGCTGGGTAGGTCGTCGGCTCGGACCGCCGCGATCCACTCGGGGAGCCGTTCGCCTTGGAGCTGGGTGAGCATCTGCCCGAAGGAGCGGACGTGCCTGGCGAGGGCGTCCAGTTCGGGACAGTGGGTGAGAACGGACTTGAGCTTCAGGCTCTCGTTCTCCGCGAGTGCGTCCGGGTGGGTCAGGATCCAAGCGGCAACAGTCCTGGGAGATGGCGGCCGACCGCCCGGCACTGCGTTCCGGAAGGGACGAAGGTATGCGCGGACGGCCCCGTATCCACCGGCGTATCCGTGGGTCTGGATCTCCTTCCAGAGGGTCCAGGCGTTCGTGCAGCCCTCGGCCCACCGCTCGTGCAAGTACGGCTTGAAGTCGTCGAGCTTTGTCCTGCGGTTCTGCCACTGCCCTTGGAAGAGGTCTTCCGGGTTTGCCGCGTCGGCCAGACGCTGCACGGTTCGGTAGGTCATCCGGAGTTCACGGGCGATCGCGCGACGACTGTGTCCTTCGCCGAGCATTCCATGGACGATGGCGTGCTTCTCTCGTGTTCGGTCGGCGAACCGGTGCCCAGTGGGCCAGGGCGACGCGCCAGCTTCGGGAGCCGGTGGTGTGGTGACGCTCTCGGAGCCGGGCAACGCGAATGGCGCTCGCAGACAGGACCGATGGCGCGACACGCACCGCTCGGCTGCCTCACCAAGGTTGCGCCAGAGATGGAAGCGATCTGCGACCTGCACCGCAGTGGGTGCCCCGGTGCTGGCGCCTTCGGCGAAGCAGGGGGCACGGTCGCGGCAGACCACCTCAATCCCGGGACACTCAGCAAGCCAGGCGGCGACGGTGGCCGCCTCGCGGTCGGGCAGCAGATCCACGGGCCTGCGGGTTTCGACATCAACCAGCACAGTCCCGTAGACACGGCCCTTGCGCATCGCGTACTCGTCGATGCCCACCACCCGCGGGGCCGACGGCTGAGGGCCCGGCATCGCATCGACCAGCCGCAATACCGTGCTGCGGCTGGCGGAGATGCCGAAGACGTCCGCAAGGCGGGCGCCGGCGCGGCCGGCCAAAGTGAGGCCCACCTCGGCCAAGGCCGAACGCAGCCGGTCAGTCCGCTGCACCCCCGCCGAAGGCGGGTTCTGCTCCTTCCAGCCCGTTGTCGACGGCGGTGCCTGCCCCTGGAGCCTCGACTGCCACAACTCTGCGACAAGTTCGTCCTGTCCGGCGCCGATCTCCTCTACTGGCGACGCAAGCGCGAGCAGTGGCGGCTCCTGGCCGAGCGCGCTCCCGACGACGCCACCGCCGACTACCTCCACCGCCACTTCGAGCCCACCGCCCGCGCCATCGACGGCCTGGAGAAGGCCCTGGCCGGCCTCGGCCTCCTCGACGACGCCCTCGCCCTGGACCTGCGCAAACCCCAGGACTACTTCCACCGCGTGTGGTCCACCGCCTTCCGCGCCGCCGACCTCGCCCACGCGGGCAACAACGAGCAGGACGAGTACAGCGATACGTGCACAGCCGACGGTGACGACCCTGAACAGGAAGTTGCATGAACACCGCGAGAAGGCCCAGGTCAGCGTCGCCGCCGTCGCCCGCCGCGCGGACGTCTCGCGCACCTTCCTTTACGACAACCCCGAGGCCAGGGCCGCGGTCGTCGCAGCGATGACCGAGGCCGGCGAACGCCGGATCCGAATGCTCGCCAACGACGACGAACACGAGGCGACCTGGCGCGAACGCGCGCTGAACGCCGAGGAAGCCCTCAGGCCGCCCACGCCGAGATCCTCACCCAACGCACCCGCATTGGCGCACTCCTCGGCCAAATCCGCGACTTGCAGGCCGAATGGACCGAGGAAGCCATCCAGCGGACCATCACCGAGAACACCACCCTCAAACAGCGCATCCGCCAGCTTACGGCCGACAACCGCACCCTCGACGAACGGCTCAAGGCCGCCCGCTCCAACCTCCGCTTCCAGGACCGGCGCATCGCCGACCTCGAAGCCCTCATCGCCCCGGGATCATCGCCTGATTTACATCCCGCAGCCCTTCCGTAGCGGCGCCCGGCCCAGGAGGCGTCTGCGCGGAGTGCACTTGCTTCAAGTGCACTTGAAGGTTCTAGCGTGGTCGGCATGACGGTGACCGACAGCACTCCCGTGAAGTCCCCGCCCATGGACGCTTGCGTGCCCGTGGGGCCGGCCCATCCGCGACCCGACGGCCAGGACCGCTACACGATTAGCGAGGTCGCGGCGTACACCGGGCTCAACGCGCCTACCCTGCGCTGGTACGAGCAGATCGGTCTGATGCCGGAGGTGGAGCGGTCGCACAGCGGCCAGCGCCGCTTCGACAACATGGACCTGGACTGGCTCTCCTTCGTGGGCAAGCTGCGGCTGACCGGGATGCCGATCGCCGACATGGTCCGCTTCGCGGAGCTGGTCCGCCGGGGCGAGGTCACCTTCGACGAACGGCGGGAAATTCTGCAACAGACCCGGCGTGAGGTCGTGGCGCGCATCGCGGAGCTGCAGGACACCGTCGCCGTACTCGACTCCAAGATCGACTTTTTTGCGGGCGCCCGCCGGGCGTCGGAAAGGGCCTGAGCGCCTTCATGAGCAATGCCATCGAACAGATCCGCAAGGTCGAGCTGGGCAACGGCGGCCCCCTCGTCGGCGTCCAGGGCTTCGGTGCCATGGGCATCAGTGTCGCCTACGGACAGACGGACGACGCGGCGGCCCGCGACACGCTGGAGGCCACCGTCGAGGCGGGCGTCACCCTCATCGATACCGCCGACATGTACGGCGTTGGTGCCAACGAGGAGTTCCTCGCGCCGTTCGTCGCCGCGCACCGCGACGAGATCACTCTGGCCACCAAGTTCGGCATCGAGTACCGTGCCGACGACCCGAGCTACCGGGCTATCCGCAACGATCCCGCTTACATCAAGAAGGCCGTCGAGGCGAGTCTGCGCCGCCTGAACGTCGAGGTCATCGACCTCTACTACATGCACCGCCGCGACCCCGCCGTCCCGCTCGTCGAGTCTGTCGGCGCCATGGCCGAACTGGTACGGGAAGGCAAGGTCAAGCACCTCGGGCTGAGTGAGGTCACCGGTGCCGAGCTGCGCGAGGCGCACGCCGTGCACCCGATCAGCGCCCTGCAGACGGAGTGGTCGGTCTTCAGCCGGGACGTCGAGCGCAGCGCGGTGGGCGCGGCCGCCGCGCTCGGGGTCGCCTTCGTGCCGTACTCGCCGCTCGGCCGGGGCTTTCTGACCGGTGTCTTCACCGACGCGAGCAAAGACCTCTCCAGCAGCGACTTCCGGCAGCAGATGCCGCGCTTCAGCGGCGACAACGCCAAGGCGAACGCCGCGCTCCTGGAACCCTTGCACAAGATCGCAGCCGACCGTGGGGCCACCACGGCGCAGATCGCTCTGGCCTGGTTGCAGCAGCGGGCGCAGGCGCACGGCCTGACCGTCGTGCCGATCCCCGGAACGCGCAAGCGCAGCCGCCTCCTCGAGAACGCCGCAGCCACCCGGATCACGCTGACCGCCGAGGAGCTGGCGTTCCTCGAGCCGATCGCCGGCCAGGTGGCGGGCGACCGCTACGCGGACATGTCCCTCACCTCGGCAGCCCGGGAAGCCTAGGTCAACCCGGAATCCGCAACGTGGTCCTGTCCCGCTGACGACCTCAAGGCCCGCCCACCGCCCCGGTGGACGGGCCGTCTCACGAGACCACCCGGACGAGCTACAGCAACGACCCCAACTCCCCGTCACGGACATGTAGTCTATGAATCGTCGCAGTTCAGAGCCGGTATCCGAGCTCCTGCGGTCGGTAATGTCGAGTGAAACAGGCTTGTCACCGCTAATTAGTCCATTTAGGGCTAATACTCCAGCCGTAGATCGTGATCTTCATGGTTGAAGGGCTGCTTGGCGGCGGTAGTGGCTGTGGCGTGCGCGGGCTTGGTGGCGTCGTCGCCAGGTGGACCAGCGCATTCGGTGGGCGGTGTCGCGGGCGGGACGGGCGACGAGGGCGGTGAACAGACGCTGGATCTCGTTGCAGGTGAGCGGGATCAGTCCGTCAGGGCTGGTCCCATCGTCGGCCGGGGCTTGGTCGCGGCGTTCGAGGGCGGTGGTGACTGCGAGGAAGGCGTGCGCGAGCAGGGCCAGGGTGACCCAGCGGTGCCAGGAGCTCCAGTGGCGTACCTGGTGCTCGTCCAGTCCCGCCAGTGCCTTTTGAGCTCTGGAAAGTCTCCTCCACCGTCCATCGGCTTCCCGCGACTTTGACCAGTGTGGACAGCGGGACCGGACGGGGCGAGTGGCAGCGGTAGTAGGCCAGTTCGCCGGTGGTGCGGTTGCGGCGGATCATCAGATGCTGATGGCCCGTCGGGACGCCTGCGGTGATGGCGATCAGCGCCCAGTCGTAGTAGCGGTGTCCCTTCGCGCCGTGTCCGGCCGAGAGCTTCTGCAGGCCCGGCGCGGGATGCGCTTGGCGAGGTGGTCGGCCCGTTGGGGTCCGGCGGAGGTGGGGACGTGGTGGGTGCGGGAGACCGCGAGCACGTAGCCCAGTTCGCACGTCTCCAGCGCCGTGCGAAGTTTCGGGTTGTCGCCGTAGACCTCGTCGCCGGCCGCCCACGCGGCCCGGGCTCCGGCGTCCAGGGCACGTTCGATCACCTGCCAGGCCAGTTGCGGCTTGGTCGCGAAGCCCACATCCTTTGGGACGGCGGCCTGTTCGCAGCGTTCCTGGTCGCCGGTCCAGGACTTGGGCAGGTAGAGGGCGCGGTCGATGCCGGCGTGGCCGTGCCGGGAGGTGTAGGTGAGGTAGACGGCGACCTGGGCGTTCTCGATTCGGCCCGGCGGTGCCGGTGTACTGGCGCTGCACGCCCACCGTGCGGGTGCCCTTCTTCAGGTCGCCGGTCTCGTCGACCACGAGTACGGCCTGGTCGTCGGCCAGGTGCTCCAGCACGAACTCGCGCAGGTCGTCGCGGACCAGGTCGGCGTCCCACTTCGCCCGCCTGAGCAGGTGCTGCAGCCCGTCCGGCGTGGCGTCCCCGGTGTGCTCGGCGATCGTCCAGCAGTTCTTGCGTGGCAGGTCCGCCAGCAGCCCCAGCACCAACTGCCGGGTCCGACGCCGGGGTTCGACCCGCGCGAAGCGGCCCGCGATCCGTCCCATCAGGTCCTCGAACATCGCCTGCCAGCGGGCAGGCACTACGCTGTGACCTGCGACCACCGCAGGGTCTTCTGTCTTCACACACCGATGATCAGCAGTGGCCGCACCCGTCTCCACGCCGACCCATACCAGCAATGACCTTCGACAAGTGATCTTGACCGTTTGCCAGGTGAGTTTGACCGTCTGCCTTGTGGCTTCTTGGCGCGGTGGAGCCCTTTCACGGTCGAGGCGGCACACGGCTGCTGCTTCACGCAGCAGGCACCGGACGCCCGGACGTGCCCACCGACGTTCCCCGGTATTTCCCGGCCGGTGCCGCCCGATCGGGCACGTAGGGGACACGGGCGGCTGCCTGCGTGCCGCTACGGCGACGGAGTCGGCCTCCTGCGCCGGGCGAATCGACGCCCGGCTACCCAGAGGTTGATCAGGAACAGCGCTGATCCGGCTATGGGCCAGCCCACCGATCCACCGTCGCGGTAGGTCTCGATGCCCACCACCAACAACATCGAGCCGACCGCCACGCCCATCAGGTCGAGGAGGACGTCTGCCTGCCTCACGATCTTCGAAAGGTTGACCACGGCTTGATGGTGACAGGTGACCCGCTCGCCGCCAAGGGCGAGTCCCTGCCGCGACCTGCATGTCTGCCGCGGGCGTTGTCACGTTGTTGGCTGTGACTGCCTGACGGCGCGTCGGGGCAGGGTGGGCTTGGGAGCCGGGCCTGTGCTCAGGCCGCGGTGGCAAGGCCGGCGACGCCGGTGATCTGCTCCCAGATGGCGAAGCGGACGGTCATCTCGGCTCGGTAGTCGTGGGCGGGCATCAGATGGCGGCGGGGCCGGAAGTG
>NZ_JBHXSG010000061.1:0-55058 GCF_042714835.1 Streptomyces sp. NPDC058678
GCGCTCCAGCCACTCACGACGACCCGTCAACTCCCAGTGCGGGCAAGGCGTGCCACGCTCCGCGCGGCCCACCCACGGGGCTCACGCCACAAGCAACAGCAAGAGGAGGGGTGGTGACGGGCAGTCGGGAGAGTGAGGAGTCGAACAGAGGTCGGGGAGGGTGGGGATGGGACGACCGGGCGTGTGCTTCAAAGATGGAGGCTAGATTGAGACTGGAATGGTGCTGCACCACCTCCGACCAGGTAAAAGGGCCAGCCGAATGGTTCGGATATACAGTGGGTGATGAATGGAGAAAAGGGCGCGCTATTGATGGATGGCAGCCTCGGAATGCGGGTGAGGAAAACGGTGGGAAATGTGGACGGGTGCGGTCGCGGGTGATTAGCAGAAATGGGCCGGGTGGCGTTCGGGTGCGGGTGGTGATGAGAGATGCGCATGGCGGGGTATTGCCGATCGGAGCCGTCGGTAGCGGGGGGACCTGCGAGACCCCGGCAGATCGTGCCGCACCTCGCGCGCGCGTGCGCGTCTTACTGATAAAAGGGCACCACGCTGAAAGCCGTTCTGACCTGCGGTTTTGCGAGAGGCTATGTGTCAGGGCTAACACATCGACCTGCGGTTTTGTGCCTCCTCCGACACAGCCGCAGCGCATTTGGCCCCGGAAAGAGGTACAAAATGTGTTTGGCCTGGTCAGGCCCGGATTCGGCCGTCAGGCCGTGGAGGGCGGTGTGTCGGCGTCGACACCAGGGGGCCACGCCGACAGGGACAAAGGTCCCTCTGCACGGGGACAATCTCGGCTAGGGTCCTGGGCACCACACGAGATCGAGCAGCAGGAGCCAGAGTGCCCGGGGACGCGAGTCGCTCCACCAACAGGGGCCGGCGGTCGACGGACCGCGGTGAGCCCGTGACGTCGCCGCTGGCGGACAGCTTCGCCCAGGCGCTGGACCGTACGCCGCCGAAGCCTGGCCGGCCCGTGCGGTCCGCGAACGTCGAGTACACGTACCGGGCTCCCCACGACGCGTGGGGGCGCAGCGGGTACAGCATGGTCAGCAATGCCTTCCTCGCCGACGTCCTGGCCGTGCTGATCGCCCGGTACGGGATGTCGCCCGTGCAGTCGGCGGTCCTGCTGTTCTGCATGGGCCGCCAGGTCGAAGGCCGCCTGAAGATCACCCACATCAAGGTTGCCCGGCACCTCGGAGTTGAGCGCGCGAACGTCACCCGGGCGCTGGGCAGCCTGGAGAACTGGCACATGCTCCAGCGCCGCGCCAACTCGGTGATCGTGGTCAACCCGCTGATCTGCTTCAAGGGCAACGGCGACCTCCAGCAGGAGGCCCTGGAGCAGCTGCGGCGGGACACCAGGGCCGCGCTGAAGAAGCACTTCCCGGAGATGCGGGAAGATGTAGTGGCGCTGGAGAAGGCGGCGAGCGAGAGCTTCCCGGAGTTCACAGCCCCGGCCGCGCCGGCGCCGCGCACGCGGCAGCTGGCGTTCGGCGACAACGACGTGGAGGCAGAGGCATGCTGATCCAAGCTCACCTCGGGTTCGCGCAGCTGCACCGCCTGGAGCTCTCCAAGGCCGACTACGACCTGCTGAGCGCGATGATGGAGGTCCAGCGCCCCGGCGGCGAGGTGAACGCCTCACAGGCCGAACTGAGGGCGCGCGTGGGGCTCAGCAAGAACCGCACGTCCATCGCGATGAACCACCTGGTGGAGCGGAACGTCGTCCTGCGGCCTGAGGGCCGCTACCGCAGCTACTTCATCCACCCGTACTTCGCCGGGTACGCCTCCCAGGAGGAGATGGAGGACGCGCTGCGCGAGGCGACCGAGGCCATCAAGACCGGCGCCCTGGCCCCTCCGGCGCTCCCCGCCCCGCAGCGGCATCTGTCCGCCGTGCCCACACGTCGCAGCGCTTGACCGGCCGCCCGGCCGCCCGCCCGGCCGGGTGACACGACATCAGCGGCGCCGCACCCCTGTGAGAGGGGCGCGGCGCCGCTTTCGTGTGCGGGCCGCGTGTGTCAGATCCGGACGCACGGTTCCCACAGGCGGGAAACGCGCAGGTCACAGGCGCGAGAAAAGAATCATGAGCGGCCTCCTTCCCTGCGCTGTATGGATTCCAATACAGTATGGGAATCCATACAGCTCCGGGAGGATCCGCCGTGTTACCCACCCTCGTCACCGCCGCCCTCGCCATCGTCGCCACGCTGCTGGGCGCGATCGTCAGCGGCCGCTTCCAGGAGCGCGCCGCCGAACGCGGCGTCCGCGCCAGCCACGGCGAGGCGATCCGCCGTGACCGCCTGGAGGCCGTCACCTCCCTCGCCTGTGCCATCAGCGATCACCGCCGGGCGATGTGGATGCGCGGCGACGCCGTCCTCAAGCAGGCGGGCACCGAGCGGATCGAGGCCCTGCGCGGCGAGAGCCACATGACCCGGTCCGCCATCACCCGCCCGCTGGTCGCACTGCGAGTGCTCATCGAGGACCAGGCGGTGCGCGCCGCGGCTGACGAGATGGTCACCCTGACCTACGCGATGCGTGACGCGTACGCCACCGGCGAGCAGCTGACCGCCGCCCGCGAGGCCGCGAAGGTCGCCCACGACCAGTTCGTCGACGCCGCCGCCGGCTACCTCGCCCGGACCGCCTGACCACGCCGCACCCGCGTGCTCGGGGCCGTCGACTCGGAATGTCATCGCTCTCCGGCGGCCCCGGTCACCACAGCCTCTCCCTCGCATCCACGCACCAGATCGGAGTCCCCATGGAGCAGCAGTCGAAGGCCCTCGTCCGGATCAGCAGTGTCGAGACGTCGGCCGAACGGTCCGCCGGCACTTCCGGCGGCGAGGACCTGGCCGTGCTCGCCCCGGCCGCGGCCGCCGCGCTCAACCTGCTCGCCGACGCAGTCCGGCGCGGCGGTGCCGACCACGACGACATCGTCCAGGCCCTCAAGGCCGCCCGCGTCCACGAGGCGTTCGCCAGCGTCTTCGACGCCGCCTCCGAGCGCGTCATGGATGCCGTCGACGACCCGTACGACTTCGACGAGCGGCTCCACGCCGACAACCTCGCCGGGGCCGCGGGCGACGTCCGGCGCGCCTTCGACTGGCTCTAGACCCCGCCCCGCACCCGTCCCCGCCCGCCCTTGGGAAGGCCCACCGATGACCACCGAGCACACCGACCCCGTCCCCGACCTCACGATCCCGCTCGCCGTCGCCGACGCCCAGGCGCTGGGTGACGACCTCGGGCTGCTCTCCACGCAGCTCGGTGTCGCACTGCGCTGCCTCGCGCAGCTGCGCGCCGACGGAGCAAGCACTGAACACCTGGAGAGGGCCATCGTGGTCGTCACCGGCCTGATTGAGCGGCTGGAGGGCGTCCGGGACGCCGCAGTGCGCCAGCACGCCGCGCAGGGCGGCTCGTACGGCGCGCTGGCGAGCTCCATGGGCGTCACCCGGGCCACCGCGCAGTACCGCCGCGACGCCCTGGTGAAGAAGGACCCGAGCGCGATGGAGAAGTGGGCCACCGGCAGCAGCTGATCCCTTGCGGCGGCGCCGTGCAGCAGACCGACGACAGGTCGCTGCACGGCGCCGCCGCGTTGCAGCACGTGACCTGCTGCACGGGCAGCACCCGTGTGCCGCCTGGGCGCCGGCCTCGCAGGCCACCACCGTGCAGCCGCCGCCCACCGCCCTCGCGCTGCACCGTGCAGCGGGATGCAGCAGCGCCCCGGACCACTTGGTGGTCCGGGGCGCTGCATGGGTGCTCGGGAGGCTCCTACGCCTCAACGTACGCGACGATGGTGATCTGCCGAAGGGCCGTGACGTAGTAGATGACGCGGACCCCGTCGACGTCGTCGACGTAGTCGCGCAGCAGGGTGTCGGGCACCGGGGTGCCCAGCTCGGGGTTGACGCTGATCGCGACGATCGCGCGGTCCAGGCGGTGCGTCTCGCTCGCCGTGAGCTTCGCCAGCTGGCTCAGCGCGGGCTCCACCAGGACGACCTGGGACCGGCGGCGTGCGTGCTCAGGCGACACGGGGCTGCTCACCGGCAAGGCGCTCCAGGTGGGCGTCGCGGGCGTCCTCCCACAGCACGCCCGTCTCCGGGGACGGGTAGCCGTGGGCGGCGATGTCCTCCAGCACCGAGGCGAGGACGTCGACCTTCGCGCGCTGGTCGGCCGCGTACGCGCGGGCGGAAGCGGCGGCGTGCTCATCGAGGGGCTGGCGGTCGGGCACGAGGGCCGGCTGCTCGCTCATCCAGGGCTCCTGGGATGTCATCTGGCGTGTGTCACCACGGTATCGCCGGGGCGGGGCGCTCCGGGACGGTACGGGCGAAACCCACCCGATGACACAGATGACACAGCTGAACAGTGACACAGAAGGTCACGACGACCTGGGGAAACGGGGGGTTGATGACACAGGTCGGACTGTTCACGGCTGACTGTTCAGGCGCCGGGACACGGCCGGGAGCACGCTGGAGGTATGCGTACCAAGGACGTCCAGGTGGGGCAGACGTACCGCTGCGAGGTGCCGTTCGCGTTGCCGTACCGGCGGTACCGGCCGGAGACCATGGGCGACTCCTGGTGGCCGCTGAGCTGGCTGCGCGGCACGTACTTCCCGCTGTCCGTCACGGACGTCGACACCGAGGCCCGTACCGCCCAGGGCCTGCGGATGGGCTCCACCACCCGCGTCACGGTGGAGCTCACCGAGGACCAGGTCGAGGCCGCCGGCCTTCCGTCCGGCCACGGCTACCAGATCACCGGCATGCTGCTCGATGCCGAGGGCGAACCCGTGGAGCTCCCCCGGGTCGCCGCGCTCACCGTTCCGCTCCGATGGCTGCACCCCATGAACACGCCCGTCTCCGGCGGTCACCACGACGCCTCACTCCGGGGCTTCTGACCTGCCGGAGCATCGGTCGGACTTCGGTGACACGACTACGGTCCGTACTACTCACACGTGTGCGCGAGGCCAAATCTTGCGTGTCACGCTCCTCCTGCGAATCCCCGTGAGCCCTCTGGAGGGCCCTACGGCTCCAAGAAACGGACATACGGGGAGTTATTCGAGGCGGCGTGACACTTTTTCCGAGGGAGCGTGACAGCTGGTGTCACGCTCACGCTCCGTAAATGCGGCACCGCCGGGGAGCGCGTGATGGCCCTTCCGTCTCCAATCCAGCTGCCTCACAGGGGAGCTGAACTGGAGACGGTGATCAGGGCAGGGGCGGCGGCCAGACGTGCGGGCCGGTGCACTGCCCGCAGGTGGCGCAGCCGGCGCACTCCATGCAGAACTGCTTCGGGACGCGCGGGCACGAGCAGATCGGGTTGTGGTCGGGGTCGTCGTCGCCCTCGAACCAGGGCTCCCCGAGCGGCGGCGTGTAGTCGACGTGGACCTGGCCGTCGGCCGTCAGCTCTTCGTACCGGGTGCCGCAGCCCGTCGACTGCACCCATGTGGCGACCACGGGGCCGTCGGCGCTCACCGGCTGCTCCGGCCGCGGGCCTCGATCCACGCGGCGAGCGCGAGGACGGCGTCCGGGTCGGCCTGCGCCAGGCGCACCGCGTGGCCCGCGTCGAAGCCCTCCACCGTCCCGGCCCGCGCCATGGCCCGCAGCAGCGCGCTGTGCGCCCGCACCGACGCGGGGACAGCGTCCGGGTCCCGGGGAGGCGCCATGCCGTGGCCCTCCAAGATGAGGGACATCTCGTGGAACTCGCCGTACTCGTTCAGGTAGTCCAGGGCATGGCGGTCCTCGGGCTCGTGCAGCACGAGCGGACCTTCGGCGCCGTAATGCGTGCCGGTCGTACCGAGCAGGCCGGCCTTCTCCAGGGCCATCAGCAGGTGGGCACGCTCGGGCAGCCCGTTGGAGTGCAGCCACTCCTGGCGCTCCTGCTCCAGCTCCAGCTCCAGGTCCCGCAGTTCGTCTTCGGCGGCCGCCGCGGCTTCGGCAGCGAGCTCGTCCTGGACGACGGCGTCGGACTCCGGGTCGTACGTCCCGCCGGTGGTGGCGAGCAGCTGCGCGATGCGCTCCCACTCCCCGACTTCGGCGGGGCCGCGTTCGTCGCCGGCCAGGTCCTCGCGGTCGCGGTCGAGGTGCTGCTGCAACCGGGCGTCCTCGAGGGCGGCCGCGGCCTCGGTGGCGGTCATGCCGTTGGCGCGTCGGCGGACCGAGCTGCGGCCGACCTTCGCCCGGTCGACGGGCTGGCGGGGTGCGGCCGCGCCGGGCGTGGGGACGCGGGGACGGCGGCGGGACGGGGAAACAGGGGTGTTCACGCGGGCCTCTCCATGGTCACGGGAAAAGGACGGGGTATTGGTACGCCGCGCACGGGCGCGGTGTTCACAGACAGGTTTATCGCAGGCGTGAATTCCGTGGGGCTAAAACGCGATGTTGAGCCACTCCACGTCTGCGAATTTCACCTCCAGGCCCGCCCGGCCGCCACCGCCCTGACGGAAATAGGCGTCCGCGATGGCGTCCGCGAGCAGGTCGTGCAGATCATCGTCCGTCGCACCTGCCTCCCGTGCGGCCAGGATGGCCCTCGCGTGGGAGAGCGATACGGCGACGCTGATGTCCCGCACCCGGCCCGCGTCCGATGTGCCCTCGGGGCCGAATCCGAAGTAGGCCCGGCACGAGATGACGAGCCCGCCCGAGCTGGCCGCGTGCTGCCTCGCCTGTGTCTTGACCTGCGGTTGCCACTCCGACTCCGTCTCTTGAGTCAGGGCCTCCTGGAGGCGCTTGGTCGGCTTGGTGGAGGCACCCGAGAGGTAGCGCTGCACCGTCTTGCGGGAGACGCCCAGGCGCTCCGCCAGGCTCTTGGTGGAGCCCTTCTCCCGCTTGCGAAGGAATTTCATCTGGGCTCGCGGCGATTTCGGCGCGGGACGGGTGAACAGGGCGCGCTCCGCGCGGGCGAAGCCGTCCATGATCTTGGCGCGCGTCCGGGCCGCCTGCTCTGCCTTCTTCTCTGCGTCGGTCATGGAGGCAGTCCATAGCTGCGGGCCTGTGGACAGAGGCCGACGACGACGGGCCACTCCTGCAGCTGATCTGCACTCCTGCGGGTGACGCGCCCTGGTGGGCGCCGGTGCCGGGCCGCTACGTTCCCCGGGACCTGTTGATCGAGGGGGAGGGCCAAGGGATGAGCGAGCGCGGCGCGTTACGGGGTCTGCGGGTCTTGATGTGGGTGGTGATCGCCATCGAGGTGCCGGTGTACCTGGTGTGGCTGGTCCAGGTCGGCTACCTGACCGGGCAGGAGCTGTCCCGCGGTGACGTTGCGCGGTGGGCGCCGCCCGTGCTGCTGCCGCCGGCGGCCGTGCTGTTCTGCGTGATGGCGGGCTGGACGTGGTGGATGAGCGTGGTGGCCGGCACTCGTTCGTCGCTGCGGGAGCGGTGGATCGTCGCGTCGCTGGTGTTCGTCGCTGGCTTCTCGGTGTTCTGCGGGGTGGCCTCGGTCGACGACCCGTCGGTGTCGGTGGGCCTGCTGAGCGCTGCCGTGACCGGGCTCGGCATGATCGGGCTGTTCTTCATCCCGGCCGCCGCCTCCCGCCAGCTGCCGGACGTCATCCGCCGGCGCTCCCGCCGAACGGCAGCCGCCCCGGGTGAGGCGGACCCGCAGTAGCCCGGCCGTCCCGCCCGGCCTGGTCGGTCCGATTGCCCGGGGCGCCGCGGGGCGGGCATGCTGCGCGTTCCGGAGATGAAGGGGTGAGCGTGTCCGAAGACGACGACGCGACTGCGGCGGAAGTGTCGCTCAGGAAGGCCGTGGAGCAGCTGAGCGGCGACGGGGCGGGCGATGATGCCCAGGCCGCCCAGGAGGCCGTACAGGCGCTCCACGACGGCTCTGGGCAGGAGTGGACGCCCGAGCAGGAGAGGCAGATCCGGGCCATGGTGGAGCAGATCCGCAAGGTGCGGGATCTGAACCGGCCGGGCGGGGGCTGGTGGCGTCGGCGCCGGGAGTGGCGGGCCCGGGAACGCCTGGTCGACCTGATGATGGACGGCGGCCCGGAGCTGCTGAACGAGGCGGAACTGCGGCACTGGAAGAGCCACGCGATGGTGGAGCTGCTGCTGGAGTTCTCCGGCAGCGCGATGAAGAAGGACGACACGGTGGAGGCGCTCGCCCGGATGGAGACGCTGAACGCCGCGACGTACGAGGACTTGCAGCAGGCCCGGCAGAAGCTGGCCGAACGGAAGGCCGCCGGCTGATTCAGCGGCATATGAAGGGCCCCGAACCGGCGCGCGGTTCGGGGCCCACCTGTGTACGGCGCAAGCTACGGAGTCGAGAGCCAGTCCTGCCCGGGAATTTGGTCGGTGGCTGCAACAATGCACGCAGAGGCAGCGGATGCTGGTTGTGGGCCGGTCGTGCCTGCCTGTCGCCTGGCCATAGCCGGGTTGGACCTTGCGAGGTTCCATGTCCCTCAGCGAGTTCGTCGAGGTGTACTGCACCACCGGACAGCTGATCACCGTCATCCTCACCTTCCTCAACGGCCGCCGCGGTGGTGGTGACAGCTGAGACTGAACGCTTCCCGCTCCGTGCCGGTCGGCACCGAGCGGGAAGCACGACCCGTTCCGGATCGGCAACGGAAGCGTGCGGGTTGTGCGTCAGGTGGGCAACGGGCCGGACGCCGAAGCTGGCGCCCGTCCAGCCTGCGGCAATGGACAAGTTGATCGAGTTGGCCAGCACCCTCGCATCGGGGGCGTTCATCGCCGTCCTCGCGACGTGGCTGAACAACCGCTCCCGCAACCGCCAGGAGCAGCAGGCCGAGATCGGTGCCCTGCGGGTGCAGGCCGACGCGATGACGGTGGCGGTGATGGAACTGCAGGGCACAGCTGCCGCCAATCGGCTGCTGTGGGAGGGGCCGGCCGAGCGGGGCCGGACGTTCCTGTTGACGCTGCTCGCCTTCGCGGGCGGCGCCGCCCGGGCCCGCATCGCCGGCGGCACGGATGTGCAGAGCGGGCTGGTGGGCTTCGGGCAGGCAGCTGAGCTGCTGAGCCGGGAACGGGTGGCCAGCAAGCAGACCGTGGCCGCCGTGCGTGAGCCGCTCGCTCGAGCCGCTACCGCCGCCGCTCCGCTGATGCGCTGCTCCGACCCGGCCATCGTCACTGCCACCGAGCAGCTGCTGAACGCCCTGGCAGACGTGGAGAACACCGTGCGCCTGGAGGCAGCTCTGGAAGCGTTCGGGCAGGCTGTCCGCGCGGCCACCGCACCGCGCCCGTCCTGGTGGGCCCGGCGGCGCGGCGTCCCGGCGGGATGACGGCTGGCCCCTGGCTGCCCACGGTGCCGAGGCTGCGGGCCCGCAGGTGAGTGCGGGCCCGCAGCGTAGTCAGCGGCGGGTCTCCCACCACAGGATCAGCAGCGTCACGGCGCCACTGCCCAGCTTGTAGGCGACGCCCTGCAGGAAGTGATGGTGGACACCGTGTCCACGGCTCCCGCTCCATTTCCGCAGGTGAATGCGGATGGACGCCCGCCATCTGTCCACGGCACGTGGATGTTTGTCTCGTGAATTCACGCTAAGCTCCGTACTGGTGTTAGTTGCGTTTCGTTGCGTTGCAGCACCACGCAAGGAGCCCTCCCAACTCAGTGGCCTGGAAAC
The DNA here is from genome assembly GCF_042714835.1 of Streptomyces sp. NPDC058678. Lineage (NCBI taxonomy): Bacteria > Bacillati > Actinomycetota > Actinomycetes > Kitasatosporales > Streptomycetaceae > Streptomyces > Streptomyces sp. NPDC058678. The sequence continues at coordinate 9,533 of NZ_JBHXSG010000061.1, forward strand.
CCGTTGGGAAGCAGGGCTCCTTTCGCGTTCTCGGAGTCTATCGACGGGTGATCGTGACGTTGTAACTCACGGCCCGAGCACAGCGCTTGACGACGTTTCCGATCTACAGTCTGGCTACACCCTGACTACGCTGTAGGCCCCAAAACCGCAGGTCAGAATCTACGTGATGTGATGCCCATCACTCTTTTCGGCAAGCACATCGCTTAAACCCGTTAAACCAACTCCTCGAAGCGGAATCACTGTCGCACGCGTGTTCATCCCGCTGTTCCTGTTCCGGCCAGTGAGGTTCGGTGAGGGGAAGTGAGTCTGGCCGAGGGAAAGTGAGTCTGGCCGAGGCGTAACGGGCTTGAACTCGTCCTTCGTCCGGGCCACCTGGTCCTCGCGGGAATGCATCAACGCCTCGCCCCCGGCAGCTTCAATGCCGTGGACGAGGCGTCTGCGCTGATTGCGCCTACAGCACGATCCGGATGTGCTCCACGTCGGTGAACTCCACGTCCAGGCCGGCCGCCCGGGTGTTGTTGCGCCGGAAGTACATCTGCGCGAGGCCGTCGGCCGCGATCTGGTGGAGCTGCTGCTCGTTGGCTCCCTGCTCCCGGGCGGTGAACAGGCGGTCGGCCCACTGGGGCGGCAGGGCCTGGGTGATGTCCCGTACGCGGGCGTCGTCGGTCGTTCCCCCGGCGGCTTCGAATCCGAACCGGGCGCGGGTGGAGACGACCAGCCCGCCCGTGGACGCCGCCTTCTTCCGCGCCTTCGCGCGGATCTGCGGCTGCCAGCGCTTCTTGACCTCGCGCTCCAGGCGGCCGCGGAGGTCCTGGCGGGGCCGCTTGAGCTTGCCCGAGACGTACCGCTCCACCGTGCGCTGGGAGATCCCGAGCGCCTGGGCGGCGGCCTTGGTGCCCTTGAGCTGCTTGACCAGGTACTTCATCTGCGCCTGGGCGCTCTGGGGGATGCGGCGTGTGAACGCCCCCTCCAGTGCGTGGTCCAGGCTCTCCCCGAGCGAGTCGACCATGGGTTACTCCCCTTCTCCGGCGCTCTGGTCGGTCTTGATGAGGTTGGAGATGTTGAAGACGCCGCCGCGTTCCTCGAACTGCGATTCCGCCCACAGGACGGTCTGGGTGCCCTGGTGCTTGACCATCCCGGGCGAGACGCCGAGCCGGAACGTGCCGGGGGCGGGCTTGCCTTCGTCGGTGAGCGGCAGGATGTCCAGCGGGGACGGGCCGGGCGAGGGGTAGACGATCGCGTCGGTGCCGATAGAGGTCGGGTACAGGTCGGCGGCGGCCGCCGTCTTCATCAGCTTGCGGTGCAGGCCCACGCGCTGGTTGGCCAGCACGGCGGCCCGGATGTCGGGGCGCCACGTCTCCCGCTTCAGCGCCGGGTACTCCTCGTAGTACGGGACCTGGCCCCGGCTGCGCTGGCGCAGCTTGCCGATGCCGCCCTTCGCGGTCGCCTTGATCGCGGTCTCCAACAGCGCCATCGTCGGGTCGACCTGCTTGCGCCGCGCCATCGCCTCCAGGAACTCACTCCCCCCGAGGTCGGTGGTGACGCCCATGTCGGCCATCGTCTCCACGTACGCGTCGCGCAGCCGCTTGTACCAGGAGTCCAGGTAGCGGCCGGTCTGGGTGCGCACGTACGCCTCGATCGGCGCGACGTCGAAGCCGAGCTCCACCGCGTAGGCGACGGTGGGCGTGGCGTACCAGGCCGGGCCCTCGGGCCGGTCGCCCTTCGGCGTGAACGGGCTGGGAAGCCGGTCGCCGTCGACGGTGCGGCCGTTGATGCGAACGCGGGACAGGTCGACGTGGCTGAGGTCGACCAGCCACGAGCCGGGCAGCGACGCGTCGAACTTCGGGTTGCCGGTCAGGTGGGTCGGCCCGTTCAGCCCGACGGTGAGTCCGTTCGCGGCCGCGGCGAACGACATGTTGATGTCGACCGCGATCAGGAACTGATTCGCGCACTCCTCATCGGTCAGCGGCCGGCACCAGTCGTAGGGCTCCTCCATCAGCATCTCTGCCGGGGTCCGCATGTGGTGCCGGGCGAACTTCCCCTCGAGGACCGGGTGTTCGTCGGGGACCTCGCACTCCACCACGTCGTACAGGGCGGTGAGCGCGTCGTCGTTGAAGGCCCGCTTGAACTCGCCGGTGGCCGGGTCCTTCTCCGCCCGGGTCGGCGGGCGCAGCGCGGTCATCAGCTCCAGGCCGGTGGTCGCCGTGCTGCCGCGCGGCGTCGTCACCCGCTCCGCGTACAAGCCGAGGTAGCGGGCGAGGTCGGCCGGGTGCATCGTCGGCAGCTGCGGGTCGTCCTTCTTGTCCCACTCCCTCGCGTCCAGCGCGTTCCACGGCAGGATGCACAGCTGAACGCAGCGGCGCTTTGAACCCTCCGGCTCGCGGAAGACACGGGCCCACGGCCCGAGGCCGCGCTGGGTGAGCTGGAGGCCGGCCTTGGCGATCTGCTTGACCACCTTGTGGCTGTCCGGCAGCCGGCTCGCGTGCCGCTCCTCCTCCGACAGGGCGGCGGGCAGGCCGTAGCGCTCCAGCGCGGACGCGGTGAGGACGAGGATCGGATCGGCGTCGCGACCGTTGCGGTGCAGCCGGGCCTGCCCGAGCCGGGCTTCGGCCAGCGTCCAGTCGACCAGCGCCGGGATCGACTTGGCGGGCACGTCCAGGACCAGGCCGCCGACGCAGTACGCCGACACCTGCCCGTCCTCACAGTCGATGACCGCGAGCGGGCCGTTCTCGAAGCGCGCGTCGACGACGGCCGCCGCCGTCGTCGTCGTCTTCTTCGCCACCGCCTTCTTCGCACCCGGGCGCCGCGACGACGCGGCGGGCCTGGCGGTGCTGCTCGCCCTCGGACGCGACGCCGCCTTGGCCGCCGGCGCTTCCGGCGCCGGAAGGTCAACCGGGACCTTCGGCGGGGGCACGTATCCCCCATCGCCGGTCTGCCCGATCGTCTCCGCGAAGTCCGGCATCGGCGGCGGCTTGTACGGGCCAGGAGTTGGGGCGGGGAACCGCACGGCGAGGCCCTCCAGGAGCCGGGCGTAGGCGGCGCGCTTCGGCGGCCGCGGCTCGGTCCGCCCGGCCTCCCAGTTCCCCACCGCCTCCCGACGGGCGTCCAGCGCCGTGGCGATCTGCGCCTGACTCAGTCCGGCGGCCTCACGCAGACGCTTGCGCTCCGCGGGGACCGGCAGATCGTCCTGCGCGACTTGCTCCAGCAGCGCATCAACGGCGCTGAACAGCTCGTTCTCAGTGGACACAGAGGTCACCTCCAATAGACAGCATACCCGATCGCGCGCTGATTCGCTCGCTCAATCGCGCATGGATCGCGCGCGTGATTGAAGTGCAACACGCGGGCGGGTAAGCGGCGCAACGGCTGTTCGCGCAGGTCAGGACTGAAACGCGGGGCGTTGCAGGCTTCTGTTGCACTGCGTGTTGCACGCTCGCCGACCCGGAGTGCCGAGCGCGGCATGGCGACGGCATAGAACCGGGGCCGCCGGCTGCCAGGCTGAGCAGGTCCGGCCCGCAAGGTAATGGGGAGCTCCACCGTGTCCGTCGCGTTCCGCATCAGGTGCTGCCTGTGCCGCAAGAACATCCCGCTCGCTGGGGACGTCATTGCCCTCGATGGCGAGTGGCAACGGCGTTACCCGGACATGCGCGGCACCCTCGCCTGCGAGCGGTGCGTCATCGACTACGGCTGGAACTGCTGCACCACCACCGAGGGCGGCTTCGTCGACGGGCACGTCGCCGCGCCCGACGGGGAAGTCGACGTCGACTCCTGGAGTCACCACCTCGAGCGCGGCACCCACCGCGCCCTGGTGCAGTGCCACCCCCGCTCCGGCCTCCTCCAGGGTGCCGAGGCGTACCTGCGCTGGCTCGCCGGGGACAAGTACACCCGGCCCGAGGTGGCCGCCCGCCTGGGCGAGGCCCTGGACGAGTTCGACGCCCAGCACAGCCGGACCGGCGCCCCGCAGTCGGCCACCGGCTGAGACCGCGGCTCCGGTCACGCGCCCGGGAACTACGAGGCGGTCGGCGTGGTGCGCTGGACGTGCAGGGGCGGCGGCAGCGGAAGCCGGAGCCCTGCCACCCCCCGGATGTTCAGTTCGCCGGCCTCTGCCCGGTGCAGCAGTTCGCCCGCGTTCTTCAGCGCCATGACGACCCGGGTGCGCAGGCGGGGGTGGAACGGCATGGCAAGCGGGACGAGGGCGGCGATGGCGGCCGGGTTCGGGATCGAGCTGTTGCGCAGCTCGCCGACGACCCGGTTGTAGGCGTAGCTGAGCTTGGGCGGCAGCTGAACGTGGGAGCGCTGCAGCGAGGACAGCAGCAGCGCCAGCATGTCCTCGTACGCGGTGCGCAGGGCGTTGATGCTGTCGTACGACACGATGTCGGCGGCGAACAGCCCGCGGCCGCGCTCGAGGCGTTCGAGGATGGCCTTGAGCATCTTCAGGTCGATGTCGCCGGCATACCGCAGGGGCCGCTCCACCCGGGCCAGCAGCTTGCCGCCTTCCACGCCTTCCCTCCAGGAGAAGCTGCTCAGGAGGTGGAACCACGCCTCCTGGCTCCGCAGGGAGTAGACGCCGCAGCCGATGAGGATCTGGTAGAGGATCTTCGCCTTCAGCGGGCGTGCTCCGCGCAGAACGGCCCCGTACGTGACATGGGAATAGCCGGGCGCTTGTTGGGCCAGGGTGCGGTGGCTGAGCCCGTTGAAGTCCAGCAGCGTCTTCAGGAGCTCGCGCAGCTCGGCTTCGTCGACGGCGTGCGGCGGGGTGAGGTTGCCGGTGCGCTCCCAGCGGCTCAGTGCCTCGCGGCACAGATCGCCCGAGAAGCCGGCGGCGGCCAGGCGCAGGTTCTCCCAGCGCGCACTCCAGCTCTCGGGATCGCCGCCGCAGGCCAGGATGTAGCCGTTGACGGTCGCCCAGGTGGGGAGCTTCTTGCCCGCGTGGGCGTTCGACAGCGTCGCGGTGGACAGCCCGCTGTGTTCGGCCATCAGCGCCAGCGGCGGGTCACCGGCCTCCTTGCGCAGCGCCTGGAGGTCGCGCGCGAAGGCCACCAGTGGGTCGTTGGTGTGGGGCAGTTGCTTCATGGGACGGGCCACGGCGTCCATCTCCTTCCCGAGCCCGGAACAGGACCGGGGCCCGTCGGTCAGACGGGCCCCGGCAGGGCATCGGTCAGAGCAGACGCTGACGCAGTTCGGCGGCCAGCAGACCGCCGGCCCCCAGGATGGCGAGAGCCTCCTCCAGCTTCATCCCGCGGGCGAGTAGGACGAACAGCGCGGCCAGGAGTATGACCAGCAGGAGTAAGGAGGCCAGCGGCGAGGACTTGGCGGTGCTCGCCGGGATGTGCGCGCACGGCCCGTTCTGCTCAGCAGGAACGGGCTCAGGAAGCAGGAACGACAAGGAAGTTGACTCCCAACAGGAGGCGGATGGTCAGCTAGCGGTCCGGAACTTGGTGCTCAAGTGCCTTGCAGGGCACGGGACTTGACTCACGCCAGTAGTTGCAGCCACAGGCGCCAGCGAATCCCACGTTACCCACGCTTACGCCTGACAATGCCGATTCAGTTCCCATTGGAGGCAGACCATAAATAAAGCGCCGACCTGTTATTTAAAGGTCGGAACGGAATTGTTCAAAGGATGGTTCGCCACCGGATTTAACAACCCGCGAATCTGCCTCATCAGTGCAGGTCAAGCGGGGTGGCGCTTGGACAGGGGAAAGTGTCTGCCTACAGCTCTTGGCCGGGACTCATTATCCCCCCATTCTTGAACTCGTTCCCACGTGCGCGACGCGCGCGGCCCGCGGGCCGCGCATGCGCGTACAAGAGAGGCGCAGGTCCAACGGTCCGGACACGCACCGCAGAACGCAGGAGGCCCCGTTGCAGCGGGGCACCTCCGCAAGGTGGCACGGCCAACAGGTCAGCCACTGGACTTCCTTCCGCCCGACGATGACGACTCTCGCGGGCCGAAGGGCGTACGGCAAGAGGGCAGGGCCCGGCGGGATCCGCCGGGCCCTGCTGCCATTAGCCCGTTCCGCACCCTTTCAGGTCGGCCTCACGCCCTCCAGGGCGATGTCCGGGGGCGCAACCTACGCCGTCCTGCCCAGCGGGGGCGTGGTCTCCCGGAGGTGATCAAATCGGACTACACACCGAGCTCGTAGTGGCTGACGCCGTCGAACACCGTCACGGTGCCGTCGCGGCCCACGGTTCCCCACGGCTGCTCCGACAGCGAGATGTTCTTGAAGGAGCCGCTGCAGCTCTCGCAGCAGTCGAACGAGTCCTGCCAGGCCGTTACGTCGGAATCCGTCGTCGGATTACGCATGGTGTGCCGGTCGTGGCCCTCGCAGTCCTCAGCCTGGCACGGCTCGCCGTGACCGCAGTCCGGTGTGCCACACGGGCACGGCTGGTCGCACTCCGCCGGCTCCCACTCCTGTGCCGCCATCGCACGCTGCTGCGGCGTCATGCCATTGGTGACCTTCGTCATGAGCACTCCCGTTCCTTTGCCCAACTCATCGTGCCACCAGCGGTGTTCACCCTCCAGACCGGTTGCGCCGCCCCGGCTCCTGTCGCCCACGCCGTTCCTGCAACCGGCTGGGGCGTGCTCAGCCGGGTCGATGCGGGGTGCCGAACTCCTGGTCGGTAAGAGTCCCGAGCACGGGCTGCGGAGCGACAGGAGCGGCGTAGGGGTCTCCGCAAAAGGGGCCAGCATCTATGTCAGGCGTGATCCAGGTACCGGTCCACCGCGGGTGGCGGTCGGTGATGGGGCTGCCGCACTGCGCGCAGAGCACCGCTGGGACGTCGTGTCGGCGCAGTAGGCGGGCGAGTTCGGCCCGCTGGAGCTCGGGGACGTGGTCGTAGTAGTCGAGCACGCCGGACATGGCCTGGGAGGTGTTCCAGGTAGCGGTTTCGACGGTGTCCTCCCAGGTGGTGTCCGGGCCGACCGCGTGGAGGAGACGCCATCCGAACACCGGCATGCCGGGCCCGTGCAATTCCGGCTCCTCGTGGAAGGACTGCGGAACAGAGGCGGTGTAGTCGGGGCGGACCTTGCGGATCTCGGCCTCCAGGACTGGCCGGAGCGCACTGTGAAGGTAGTGCAGGGCGGTGAGCACTCCGGCTACCATCCGGTCCCGGCCCTGCTCACCGGCCTGGTGCCAGGCGCACAGCAGAATTCCCTCAAGAGGGCCGCCGACGACGACGGCCTGTTCGACGACTGCGGTGCCATCGTCGGCCAGGAGGACACGGTGGCGCATCGTCGACCCGTCGATGCTGCCCGTCCACTCCACGCGCTCGCCGGCCTGCACGGCCTTCACCGCGTCTACGGGAGCGGGAAACCGTTCGCCGAGGTCTTCGAGCAAGTCGATGTCCCTCTCCGGGGCGTCGTCCCAATCCACCAGCTCCAAACGTGCGGGCTGGGCTGGAGCGGTCCGCACCGAGGCCCGTTTCTGGGGCGCCTTGCGGTCCTTCTTGCGCTTCTTCGGCATCCTCGTCAGTCTCCTTCACCGTCACGTGGCCTTCGATCCTTGCAGTCGACGGCGGCCCTCAAGGCCCCGATCACCCGACCCGGCGACAACAGCCCGCTGCTTCTGATCACGCCGTACGCTCCAACGTGACTGCCGCGCCCCCGGGGTGTCCCGCAGCGGTGCTGTCCTGCCGGGCTGCTCGCTCGGTACGGGCCCGGCGCAGCGCAAGGGTGCGGGTGGCCTCGGCTTCACGGCGGCGGTGGATGCGGCCCGCTTCGATCGGGGCCGGCTGGTCGTCCGAGGACACCTCCGGCTCCGGGAACGCGCGGCGGCTCAGCTCGCGCATCGCCCGGTTCTGGCGTTCAACTGCCTGCGCGATGCCCTGGTCCACCCGCCGCGCGGGCGCGACGGACTGGTGAGCGGCGAGCGCCTGGCGGTAGCCCTCGGACGCCAACTCGCGGGTTTTCACCGGACCGTTGGGCGCGGCCGCCGGGGCGACAGCGTCCGGTTCGGACACAGGCACCGACCCGGGTGCGAGGATCCGCAGGCCGCGCACGACCGTACGGCCCGCCGACTCGTTCGCCGCCTGGACGACGCGGGCCTGCTCCAGGCGCAGCTTGGTCGCCCAGGCCGCCGACTCCGGGCACACGGTGAGCCGGCCGGAGCTGGCGTCGTACCCGACCGCGGCGACGTGCCCGGCGAACTCGGGGGCGATGGCCTCCCACCGCTCCCGCAGCGAAGCGCCGGCGGCCGGGAGCTCCCACGCCCGCTCGTTCACCAGCATGCCGATCGCGGCACCGAGCCCCAGCGGCTCCCGCCCGCCGTGCCGCAGCACGGACGACGTGGTGCGCGGCTTCGCCTTCGCCGTACGGCCGTTGCCGCCGTTCTTCCGCGCCGTCTCCAGTGCGGCCCGCAACGCGACCCGGGCCAGGTCGACCCCCGACAGCTCGCCGCCGCTCATGACCGCTCCCAAGTGGTGTAGCCGAGGCTCAGGTGCCCGAGGCGGGACATCCGGGTCACCTGCGAGACGAACGCCCTCGTGAACAGCCGCTGCGCCGACACCTCGCCGTACCGGTCGATGTGGTCGACCACCAGCTGGTGGTCCTTCGCGGCGCGGTTGCGCCAGTCCAGGACCTGCTCGCGGGTCAGTTCCTCGAGGACCAGCGGCGCCTGGTCGACGACGTCGTCCTGCGGCTCCAGTGCGACGGCGGGTGCCGGGCGGGGAGCGGGCAGCACGACCGGGGCCGACGGCACGGCCGGCTCATCGATGGCGGGGCGCACGACCGCGGCTTCGGCACGGTCCTTGGCGGCCGCCGCCTTCCGGGCCCGGACTTGCTCCCAACGCTGCTCGCGGGCCCACGCCTGGACGGTCACGGTCTCGTGCAGCTGCCGCTCGGTCGCCGTACGGCGCTCCTCCGGCGAGGCGTACGGCATCGCGGCGTCGACGGCGGCCGCGACCGCATGGCGCCGTCCACGGCTATCGAACCGCCGGTCCTCGCACCGCGGGCACTCACGGCCCGAGTCGAGCAGCACGCCCTCGTCGCACAGCTTTTCGCCGCACTCCTGACGCTGGGGCAGAGCACGGCTGACCAGCCAGCCCACCGGGCTCGTGATCGGCGCGCCCAGACGCATCTGCTCCTCCAGGCGCCGGGTGAGGCGGTCAGCGAGGACCTGCGGCGCGTCGACGCGGCCCGCGAACCCCTCCACCAGGAGCAGCTCGGTACGAGTCGCGGACTCCACCAGCTTCCGGGCGCCCCGACGCTCCAGGCGCTCCCACACCAGCCTGACCGGCTCCAAGATCACCCGCAGGTCTTCCGGCGGCAGCGGCACCCGCCCCTGCTGCTGCCTGTTCTGACCCGCACCGTCCACGGCCCGCACCGAAGCGCCGGCCACCGACCCGCAGTCGCCCTCATCGCTGATCGACGGGGACTTCTCACGCTGTTCCCCGCGAAGCGGGCCACCGTCACCGTCGTCCAGCAGCAGCCGGCCAGCGGCAGCGGCTTCCGGGGCCTGGTCCTCGCACGTGCCCGCGCGCTCCGGCCGACCACCGGTCCCACCACGGCCTTCGCCGGAAAACCCACAAGAGAGCTCGAGAGACCCACCGGGAGTAACCCCAGAAGCGTGAGAGGCGTGAAGGTGTGCAGCAACGGCGAGGTCTGCCGTATCGGCCTCCTGGCCCTGCCCGGCACCCGAGACCCCAGTAACCGCAAGGGTCCCAGTGTCCTCGCCAGTCTCAAGATCTCCGGATGCAGTAGCAGCGAGGTCTGAAAACACGGCGTCGGCAGCCGCGCGGGCCTCCCGTACGAGCAGACCGTGCGCCTGGGCGACCGGCAGCAGCCGCACCCGGCTGCGCGCGTTCATCTGGGACGCCGTCTCGCGACGGTCCACCGTCACCGTGCCCCGCTCCTCCAGCCGAGCCAGGACCTTCGCCCCGCCCGACGGCGAGCAGCCCAGCAGTCGGCCGACCGTCGCCGCCGGACGGCCCCGCTCGGTGTCCACCGACCCCGGGCACAGCTTCAGCCAGCCCTTGGAGTTCGTCGACAGCACCATCAGCAGCAGCCCGAGCCGGTCCGTGGCCGCCCCGCGCCCCGTACGGTCCGCGAGCATCCCGGCCGGAGTCACCCGCCCGTCCTTGTGCGTCCAACCCGGCGCGAACAAGACCTCGATCAGCTTGAGCAGCACCGCCAGCTCCACCCGCGACAGCGCCAGGACGTGCCGCCGGTCCCCGGCCTGCTGCGCCCGGTACATCGGGATCACCCAGCACTCCAGGCCCGTCGCCCGCCCGGCCGCGCTGTTCGTCTCGTTCGACCCGAGCACGCCGCGGTCGCGCAGCTCCGGCAGCACCGTGTGCGCGACCCGGGACTTCCCCAGCCCGAGCCATCGGCCCAGCTCCGCAGTAGTGATCTCCGTGCTGTAGTCGGCAGCGACCCGGGCCTTCGCCAGCAGCACCACCGACGCCAGCCGCGTGGCGTCACACGCCCCGTCCAGCGCCGGGGCCGACACGAGCGCACGCACCGCCGCGAGCAGCCGCGTGCGCATCGTCTCCGTCAACTGGAGCGGGTTGCCCAGCTCCAGCGGAACGACCGGACCGGCCTGAGCCGGAACCGACCGAAGCCGAGAGCGCGGCGCCCCGCCGATGAACTCCGAGCGAGGGGGCACGAGCGGGGCGGCCCACGCCGCGACCGCGCTCACTGGACACCCCGCAGAGACGTCAGAACATGATCCATCCAGCGACCATGGACCAGATCACCTGTGGATAGATTCTGGTCAGCCGCGGATACCCCCGGCGTTCCCGCACGGCGGGCAACAATCTTGGAACCCGTCCCGCCACACGGGACGACACCCTCCCGGACGCCGCCGCCGACGAAGTTGTCGACGACCTCCGAGAGCGGGTGCACGAGCGGGGCGGCAGACACCGCGACCACGCTCATCGAGCAGCCCCTGAAAGAGCTGCTCTTGGAGCTTCCTACTGGAAGACCCTCTTCCTGTACGAAGCGGGTAAAGAGGGAGGACTCGGGCGACGATCCCGTCACACGGGAAGCCCGCCATGCCTGAACCGGTGTGAAACGGACAGGGTCAAGCTGACAGGGGGACACCACTTCGGGCACTATGAGAAACGACCTGCTCTCCATATAGCTGGACCGACCAGAGCCCTCGGGCCCGGACGAACCAGATGTGCGGATGGGTTGGGATCGCCCCCTTCGTGAGAAGCGGGCGGACACCGATCGGGTGGGGGGAGATTTCTCCTCCCCTCCCGGTCCTGCTGAACCGCGAAGCCCCTGTGGTGGGGGCCCGCGGGTAATGCGGATCGGTACTGCTACGGCTGTGGTGGCCGTGGTAAGCGGCCGGTGGTGGTGGCCCTGGTAAGGGGCCGGTGGAGATATGAGCGGCTCAATGAGCCGCGGCTCAGGACCAGCTGGAACTGGGACCTGAGCGACCGACACGGCGGTAAGCCGTTCGGTAGACGGGCCGCGCGAGGCCAGCGGATTGGTAGTCCGTTTCTTGGCGCGCGCGGCCGATGGCCACTAGGTCATCCCGACCCCCCTTCGGAGGCCGGCGTCGCGCTGCCCGCATCCAGCTCTGCGGCATCCGGGTATCGCTCCGCGAGCCTCTTGAGGAAGTGCTTGTAGACCGCGCGGTGAGGTCGCCGCGGGTGTGACTCCCCCAGCTCCCAGCGAGCCACCGCGAGGCGCTTCACGCCCACGGCCTCCGCAACTTCCAGCTGTGTGAGACCGGCAGCGAGACGCAGCTGCTGCCGCACGCGCGGCGGCGGTAGGACGTCATCGAGTAGGGCGTCCACCCGCTCCAAGGGGCTCGCGTCGGACATGGCCCAGCCTTTCAAGATCGATGAACTCCTGAAAGATACACGATGGGAGTGATCTTTGCCATCGCCGAACGATGCGCCGATAGTGTCGTGTTCAGATCGGGCCTCTTCGAGACGACAGCTGGCGGTCAGTGACGCTGCGACCGACCGCTGCTGTACGTGTGACTTCGCCCTCGTCATCGGCGCTTCTCCGGACCCAAGTCGCCATCACAGCTCCACTCGTGGGCGAGTGCGGAGAACAACACGCTGTCGCGCCACTGCCCGTTGGTGAACACGTGGTCCCGCAGCGTGCCTTCGCGGGTGAAACCGAGCTGCTGCGCGATGGCGATCGAGGCGGTGTTGTCCGGGCCGATCGCTGCGGTGATCCGGTGAAGACCGAGCTCCTTGAACCCGTACGTGACCAGAGTGCGGGCCGCGTCCGTGGCGTAGCCGTGGCCCCACTCCTTCGCTGCGATGGCGTAGCCCAGCTTCCCGGCCTGGACGCCGCTGAGCCCGATCCTGGCGAAGCCGATCACGTGGTCGTCGTCGCGCTTGGTCACCCCAAGGTAGAACTCGGTCCGCGGCTCCTGCCGAGCGCGCTCGAGCGTGCCCTCGATCATGGCGACGGCCTGGTCACGGTCACGGCTGTCGAAGCTGAGCCACGTCGTGACTTTGTCGTCACCGATGATCCCCAGGACGTCGTCGACGTCCTGCATGGAGAACTCCCGCAGCACGACGGTGCTGCCGGTGACGCGGATCGGATACGGCAACGGGACTCCTAACGGGGCAGGGACTTCAGGGGCGTACGGGTGAAGATCTCGATCTGCTCCTGCAGGTCGGCGCCGGCGTCGGCGAGCGGCGAGTCCCGCAGCGCGCGGTGTACCCGCTGCGTGCAGTTGATGATTCCGTTGATGCGCTGTTCGGGATCGAGCCCGAGGACCGGTGCAACGGCCTCTTCTGCGCCTTCCAGCTCGCCGCCCTGGATGCGCGCGATGGCCAAGGCGCTGTGGGAGCCGGCCTGGTCGCCGAAGGCCCACTCCGGTGACGAGTTGTCCGCATAGGCCGCAACGGCCCGCGTGGCATAGTCGCCTGCGGCTTCAGCCTGCGACGGCAACCACGACAGGGCTTCGGCCGCGTAGTAGATCTGCCGGGCGCGGCCGAAGCTGCACAGGCCCCCCAGCTCGTCGACCTCGTCCTCCTGGACGAGGTCCCACGCGTTCTCGGCTCGTTCGATCGCGGCCCGCGCCGCGTTCGCGTTACCGAGGGCTGCCCAGGCGCGGGCCTCGTTCATCGGCAGCCACACACTGGAGGTGTTGGTCGCAGCGAACTCGGCGCCGGACTGGGCGTACTTGACGGACTCGCGCGTGCGGCCAGCCCAGTACGAGACCAGGGACTGGATGCCACGGATCCACGCGCGCAGGCCGTTGTGGTCGGCGTTGTCCGCGCAGACGAACGCCGTCCGCGCCTGGGTCAGGGCCGCGTGCGGGTCGGCGAGGTCGTGCGAGGCTTTCGCGAGCAGTCCCCCGGTTACCCCGGCGAGGAAGTACAGCTGGCGCGCCTGAGAGGGGCGGCGCTGCTGTTCCAGCAGGGTGAAGACCGTGTCCTGCGTTGTGATCAGGTCGGGCAGCAGCTCCGACAGGGGCAGCTGGGGGTAGTCCGTCGCCAGACGCTGAACGTCCGCGTGTACCTGTTCCATGACGTCGGACGTCAGCTCCGTCTGACCTGCTGCAAGGGCGAAACTCTTAGCGCGTCGTGCTGCCATTTCAATCATCTCCCGGTCCGCAGTCGGCTGCCCTGTGGCCAGGACCAGCCCCGTGGATTCGTCCACCGCCGGTAAGGCTTCGCCGCCCCAAGGGGCGAGAAGCGCATCGAGCGGCTTGCCGAACATCTGTTGCAGAACACGGCGCATGACTGGGGTGGTGCTGGCCCGCTCTCCACTGGCCAGCCGCCGCAGGTGCCGAGTGCTGAGGGTGACGTCTTCACCCAGCTCTCCGGCGAGACGCCCGAAGTCACGGACGATCTCTTCGTACGTGCGCGGCTGCTGGCGCAGCAGGAACTCCAGCGTGGTGCGTGGATCCCCCTTGCGTGCGTTGCCGGCCACCGGTCCTCCCGAGTCACGAATACGTGCTCTGCAGCGCCAGTGTCGTGCTGCAACGACGGCTAGTCAGCAGAGCGAGAGCCCTTGTCCGGCTGCGGTCCTCTTCATGTCCCGGACTGGTCCGGTACGGGGCCGCTGCCGGACCTCGTTTGGTCATGCTCCCCCATCAGACGGTTGTGATCAGCAAATTCATTCGATCCAGCGGCGAGTTGAGGAGGGGCACCATGACCGACAACCGGCACCTGGTGACCGACGCGCACGGCCGCTCCACGGACTTCACGACCAACGCTCCCGTCACCGGCTGCCGCTGTGGCGGTCGCGGGCAACTGCCGAAGTCGCGGCACTGGGCCAAGGCGGCTGTAGCCATCGTGGCGATCCTGACGGCGGGCCTGGTCGTGGTGGCCCTGCTCCTGGTGGTCCGCGAAATCGTCATGGCGGTGGTCGGAAGCGGCGTCACGGGCTGGCTCCTCAAGGCCCTGTTCACGCCGTCTGACCGGCAGGAGCGCTAATGGCGATGGCCGGTACCCGAAGTCATGCAATCTCGGCGCTGCGGGTTGTTGATTCCGCTCCCCAGACGGACAACAACCCGCGGCGCCTGGATGGCACGAAGCCCAACCCATCAAGCGTCCCGGGTGTTCAGTTCGGGACCTGCCCCACGGACTTCACCAGCCGGGCGCTGGAAGAGAGCCCCGCTGCGCCGGCTCTCAGCTTCGACGGTCCGAACATGGCTGAAGTTGCGGGAGCCGTAGTAGCGATGCAGGCCGCCGTTGTCTTTCCAGGCGTCAAGGCGCAGCCATTGTTTGCCCTGGGCGGCAGCCTGCTGGCTTGCCCAGTCGAGCATTGCGGAGCCCAGCTCCTGGCCGCTGACGTCACGCCGCACAGCCATGCGGTGCACGTACAGCGCGGGCTCAGCTGCCTCCTCCGGGCTCCAGAAGTCTGCGTCCGCACGGTCGTCAACGGTGATAGTGGCGATGGGGACTCCGTCGTCCTCAACGATCCAGCATTCGTGAGCTGCGATGTTCTCCTCAATGCGTTCTTCGCGGGGCGGGTACTGCCACTGGTCGATGCCCTGGCTAGCCAGCCACGAGGCGGCGTGCTCCCAGAGCTCAATCACTGTGTCCAGGTCGTCTTCGCCAGCAGGTCGGATCGTTGGGTTGGATGCGAGCTGGGGCTTGCTGCGCTCGTACACCAAGACGTGCCGGTCGCCAGGCAAAACGTTGACGACGGTGCGGACCGGCTTGCCGTCCTGGGTGTATCCCGTGCACAGATGGACCGCGACGGGAGTGCCAGGACCGAGCTGGAGTCGGTCGGCTTCGTCAGGCGTCGGCATCCGGATGTGGATCTCGTCCAGGGCTCGGACCTGCTCGTGGCCCAGTTCAGCCAGGACGACGTTGGCGCCACGGGCGATGTCATCTGGGTTCATGATCTCGCTGTTCTGCACCAACGCGAGCGGGAAATGGGAGTCGTTCGTGTTGTACGGAACTCCGTCGATGATCCGGACGCGGCGTCGCACGGCCACCAATTCGCCCTCGTCCAGCTTCAGTCGCTCGCGGACATCACGCGACGGCGCGATGACGCTCACCTCGATGTGCTGGCTGGCCTCCCGGCCCTCCTGCGACATCTGGGTAATGAAGGCGTCCATCTCTGGGGACAAGGGACGTTTCCGGAACTCCCCTTGGGGCCGGTAGACCATAGGCCGGCGGCTGCGCACGAAGTATCCGCGGGGGCGATCGCTGATGATCAACCCCTCGTTGACGAGGACCTTGAGGCCCTGCACGGCGGTCGATCTGGTGGTGTCCCACCGGTCTGCGATCTCGGCTTCGGTTGGCAGTCGTGCGCCTGGCCCGAGGGTGCCGTCGGCGATTTCGGCGCGGATCCCGTCCGCGATGCGCTGGTAGAGGGCGCGCGCCCTGCCGCTGACTGCCATGGGAGATGTCTACCGCCCTAGTAATGAGTAGTCAATCTAGCCGATGTCGGTTTCGGGGCTTGACCTGCCGTCGCTCTCAGTGCAAGCATCAGCGCATCGGGCATTGAGTAGTCAATCTACTTCGCCTAGTCCATCGGTCCTGCCTGGAAGGAAAACCCGTGAACCTCACCAGCCGCCCCGCCGCCAGCCTCGCCACCGAGGACTTCGACATTGAGACCCAGGAGTTGCTGGCAGCGATCGAGGTGGAGCTGCCGGATTTCGGCGACGTCGACCTGGACGTCGCGTTCGGTACGCCGCTGGAGCTGCACGAGTTCGTGACCCCGGGCGAGCTGGCCCGCTGGGACGCCGCCTCCAGCCTGAAGAAGGGCCGGAAGGCCGCGCAGGACAAGGTCGCCCACGACTTCGCGGCGCGCAGGGCGGCTGCCGAGGACATCCTCGCGACGGATCCCTCGATCACCGAGCTGGTCCGTGAGCGCCTGGTCGACGCGCTCCTCCCCTACGCCGCGCAGCTGCGCATCGCGCCGTCGGTCGCCGCCACAGAGCCCCTGCCGCTCGCGGCCTAGCTCCAGCCGGGTCCTCACGGACCCGGCTCCCCCACCCGGAACCGCCCTCGGGCGGCGCCGGATGAGGGAGCCGGAACCTCGGTCCCCCAGCACAGACCGACCAGATCGCCGCAGGGCCACGCCAGGAGCGAGCCCCGGGACGAGACGGCGGAAACGCCCGGATGGACCCTCAACAGCCGTGATTGGCCGGGGGTTTTGAAGGAAGCGTCCGTACTTTGAGAACTCCATAGCGATCATGCGGGGCTGACGCGAGAGGCACGCCTGCTCTCCCCCTACGCACGGCACGCCGTTCCCGGTCACCGGGGACGGGGGGAAGGACCGGGAGCTGACCAGTTCGATGCACCACCGGCTGGATGGCAAGCGGATCGACCAGCGTGGCCCCAAGCATGTGGCGAGATGAGACAGATCGCCCCCGAGACAAGCCGGGTGAAGCCTTGTCCCCGCGGCCCGACCTTGCCCGTCGCACCCACCAATCCGGTGGCGTGAAGCCGCAGCTGAGGCGCCGTACCAACCACGGCGCGCGTCACAGCTCAACATGACGCACCGGGAACCGACCCGGCACCGCCTGCAGAAGGCAACAGGCGCGCTACCGCGCCCCTTTGAACCAGCAGCCCCGCGCTGCCCAGTCGCTCACCGCCCGCTTCGGCGGTCGGTGAGCGGTGGAGAGCGCGGAGGACACCCGCTCCACCACCCACCCGGCAGGAGAGCCCATGGATTCCCTGATCAACCACCAGTTCTTCGGCGCGACCCCGGCGACCCGCTACAACGTCGCCGGGCTGAGCTCGGAGGAGGCATACCGCCTGATCGGCGCGAACACGGTGGCCGGCTTCGAGCCGGTCGTGCACACCCGGACCGCGAAAGGCGAGCAGCTGCGCACCCGGGACGGCAACCGCCTCACCGTCGTCGCGCTGCACGGCACCAGCGTGATGAGCGCGCTCGAGTTCGTCCAGGTCTGACGGCTGCCTGATCCGCCCGCACCGGCCACGGCCGGAACGGGCGGTGACGGGGAGCCGGACAGCCCGTCCCGCACCACAAGGACGGCCCCGAGGATCGCACCCCCGAGGCCGTCAGGACCTGATGTGGAGGCCCGATGAACATCCTCACACGCAACCAGGCCGACGAGGCACTGCGCAGGGCGCAGGAGGCCGACCGCCGTAACGCTCAGGGCGGTGGTCAGCGATGACCGACGCCGAACGCGCGGAGCTCTCGCGGAAGAACGCGGAACAGAACCGGCAGTCGAGCGGATCGAACGCTGGCAAGAAGTGACCCTCTGACCCTGCCCCGCTTCCTGCGTTGCCCAGTCGCCACCGGCCCGCCCCGCGCGGTCCGGTGGCGGTGGAGAGCGAAGGAGCACCCGCTTCCCCAGCTCTGTTCGGCCCTCGCGGCTGGAGAGCACTTTCCCCGACTCCCCGTCCTTGGAGGACCTCGTGATTGCACTGCCCCTCTTCCTGCTCGCCGGCGGCTTCACCTACCTGTTCTGGCGCTCCGACATGCGAGCGGGCGTCCTGATCGCCGCGCTCGTGTGCGGCTACGCCCTGGCGACGTCGCCGCTCGCGAAAGCGATCGACGGCATCGGCACCGGCATCGGCGCCGCGATCTCCAGCGCCAACGACAGCACCGCCTCCAGCAAGTGACTCCTGCCGCTTGCCCGTGGCTCCGCACCGCGAGGTGCGGGCCCGCGGGGAGGTGACAGCCCCCGACCCGTCCGCACGACCCCCGACCTGGAAGGAACCCACCCCGACATGAGCGACAGCGACAGCGGCGAGAAGCTCGGCTCGAACCTCTCGGAGCTCATCAAGCAGCTGGAGAAGATCGAGTTCACGAGCGACCGCGACCTCTACCAGTACGCCCGGATCCTGCGGGCGATCGGCCTGGAGCTCCACATGCGGATCGGCATGGACGCGGACATGGTCGGCGCCATCCTCGCCCAGTACAAGGGCAAGTGGTGGACCTTCGGTGCCCAGTCCAAGATCCGCGCGAAGCTGGTGTCCGCCCACCTCAAGGGCGGCGCGTCCGCCGCGAAGGTCTTGGGCCTGAGCGGCGTCAAGATGTACGCCTCCTTCGTCCGCCACTTCATCCAGCCCGAGATCGAGGCTGAGCGGAAGGCGCGCGAGGGCAAGGGCTCGAAGAAGCCCGGATTCTCCATCGGTGACAAGCCCAAGGGCGCCGCCGGGCGTCCGGGCGAGGCCGGAAGGGCAGCGTGATGGCACGCCGTATCTCCGCACGAGCGAAGAAGATCGACACCCGTACCGAAGAGGAGCAGGAGTCCTCGAGGAAGGCATGGGTCACCTACGGCGGGCCGTGGGGCATCAACATCGGCGGCTGCATCGTCGCTGAGACCGCCCACGTGCTGCTCGCCACCACCCCGGCCTCCCTGGCGCTCGCCGCGCTCGGTCTGGCCGGCACCGGCGCGGCCCTGGCCAAGCTGATCAACCACATGGACGTCAAGGCCAAGCGCGACAAGGACGTCCGCTACCTCCACCAGGTCAACGCCGTCGCCACCACGGCCGGGGTCACCCTCGGCACCGTGGTGGGCCTGGAGTCCGGCGCCACGATGGGCGCCTGGATGCTCGCCGGGTCCGGCCTGTGCATCGCCAACCACCTCTGGTCGGCGCTGCACAAGAAGGGCGCGGGAGAGAAGGCCGACGGCAAGTGGGCCAAGCTCGAATCCGAGATCGGCCTGGCCAAGCACGAGCTCCAGGAGGCCAAGTCCAACGGCAAGGGCACGGTCGTCGCCAAGATCGAGGCGAAGGACGGGGCTACAGCGGACGAGTTCGCCCGCCGTATCCCCGCCATGACCTCCGCGCTCAAGCTCGGACAGGGCCGCATCACCCACACCGTCGATGACGACGACGCCTCCTTGATCACCATGCGGGTCCAGGTCGCCGACCTCCTCAAGGAGGGCTTCGCCTGGCCCGGCCCGAGCGCGTTCGGCGCCGGGTTCGGCGACCTGCCGATCAACCTCGGACGGTACGAGGACGGCGAGACGCTCAAGCTCAACCTGCCCGGCATCCTCAACGACCCGCAGGAGGTCAAGGGCGGCGAGAACGTCGAGCACTGCGTCGCCCAGGGCGTCAACGGCGCGGGCAAGACGGTCGGCAACTCGATCATCGTGACCGAGGCCGCCACCCGCACCGAGGTGTCCGTCATCGTCATCAACTGCTCGAAGTTCATGCAGGACTACGGGCACGTCCGGCACGCCGCCGACATGGTGATCACCAACGAGAAGGACGCCCGCCGGTTCTTCAAGCAGATGCACACGGTCATCAAGGCCCGCGGCGAGTACCTCGCGGCCAAGGGCCTGGCCAAGTGGAAGCCGGGCTGCGGCCTGAACTTCCTGCTGATCATCGGTGAGGAGGCCGCCGACTTCGCCGACGGCGAGGCGTACAGCAAGGTGCTGCGCACCCTGCGCTCCACCGGCGGCTGGTTCCTCTCCTCCATCCAGCGCGCCACGCACGACCAGATGGACACCACGGCGCGCTCCAACCACCCCGCCGGTATGGCCTACGGCCTGTCCGACGGGGCGGAAGCCCAGTACGTCCTGCCGCCCGAGGCGATCGACGCCGGCGCCTTCCCCGGCTGGGCGAACAGGAAGCCCGGCTACCTGTACGCGGCCGGGATGGGCATCGACCAAGACCGCTGGGCGGTCACCGCCCGCACCTACAACGCCGACCGCCCCACCCTGGCGGCCGCCGTCACCGCGGGCATGAACGTGCGCACCCCCATGGACGAGACGACCGCGACCGCGTTCGGCGCGCTGTGGGCCAACCGCACCTTCTACACCACCCCGCTCCTGGAGGGCGACGTCGACGGAGCCGGCGCCTTCCCCCAGCAGCCGGCCGCCCCCGCCGCCCCGGCGGCGGACACGGCCTCCGAGTACGACGCCGACGAGGACGAGGAGGACGAGGACGTGGAGATCGACCCGGACCTGCTCGCGAAGGAGACCGAGGACTTGGACGAGGAACTGCGGCAGATCCTGGCCGCCGACCCCGAGCCCGGCGCGTACGACCACCTCAGCGTCGAGAAGGAGATCGAGGCCCCGGCCGACGACGCCCCGGTCTTCCAGCTGCCCGGCGCGGTGGCCGACGAGGACAAGCTCTCCCCCGAAGACACCAGGGACGCCATCTTTGCGCGCCTGGATTCCTGGGTGCGCGAAGGCAAAGACAGCTTCGAGCCCAAGGAGCTCAACGACCTGTGGATGCGGGTCAACAAGAAGGGCGCCCGCGACTGGTGGAACCGCCTGAAGAAGCAGCTCCTGGACGACGGCGTCATCGTCAAGGACGAGTCGGAGGAGGGCTACGGATCGTACGACCTGATCCGCTCCCCGCTCGAAAACGGCAACTGAGAGTCACCATTCCCGGGAGGGGCCGCACAGCGCACACCGCACTGTGCGGCCCCTCCCTCCCCCTAGGAACTTTCCAGTGTGCAGGCCCGCACACAGATGATTGATCCCGGTTTGCACCCTGTGCAGTGTGCGCCGCACACTCCCCCCGCACATTACGGAAGGTAGTCAGAATGAGCGCCCCGACCGTGCCCCGGCCGAAGCAGGCCGGGGCCCCCAGAAGCCCCGCGCCCGTCAGTGCGGAGGACGCCAGCAAGGCCCGGAAGTCCATCGCCAAGCTGGACGAGGTCCTGGCCATGGTCACCAAGGCGCTGCTCACCCTCGGGGGCGGCGCTTTGATCTTCACTTGTGTGAATGTGACCCTGTTCGGCATCTCCCACGAGATCCCCTGGTACATCGCCTGGATGCTGGACCCGCTGGCCAGCCTCGCCCTGATCACCGTCCTGTACGTCGACGGTGTCCTCGCAGAGCACGGCGGTGACTACAAGCCCGGCGGCTGGCCGTTCCTGCTGCGCTGGACCGCCGGCCTGTCGACCTGGGTCATGAACTGCTGGACGTCGCTCTACCCGGACGGCCACTTCCACGCCATCCCGCAGAAGCCGGACGCCGGCGGAATCCTGCTCCACTCCGTCGCCCCGGCCCTGCTGATCCTGCTCGCGGAAGCCGCCACCGGCTACCGCAAGTACGCGACCAGGAGGCGCGGCGAACTGACCGCGATCATCGCGCAGTTCGAGAGCGCGAAGGCCACGGAACGCGAGGCCGCCGAAAAGCGAGCCCGCGAGAAGGAAGAACGCGAGGCCGCCGCCAAGCGCGAGGAGGCAGAACGCGAGGCCGCCGCGAAGCGTCAGGAGGCAGAACGCGAGGTCGCCCGGCGCGAACGCGAGGAAAACGCGAGGCTCGAAAACGAGCGGCGGCAGGCAGAAATCGAGGCAGCCTCTCGCACCCGCCGCGAAGAAATCGAGGCAGAACGCGAGCGGCTCGCACTGACCGAGCGCACCGCAGAAATCGAGGCGACGCGGCGCAAGACCGAGGCTGAGATCGAGGACCGCCGCCGCCGCGAGGAGTGGGAGCGGGAGCAGGCCGAACGGGACCGGGAGGCCGCTCGCCAGGCCGAGATCGTCAAGGCCGAAGCCCAGGCAGAGGCGTTGCGCAAGGAAGCCGAAGCCCAGGCAGAGGCGCTCCGCAAGGAAGCCGAAGCCGCCGCTGAGGCCGAACGGATCAAGGCCGAAGCCGAAGCCCGCGCCCTGGAGGAAGCCGAGAAGCTCAAGCGGCAGCGCGCCCTGGAGCGGGCCGCCACCAAGGCTCGCGGAACCTCGGAAAGTGGAGTCGCCCGCGCCTCGATTTCTGCGGGCCGCGCCTCGGAAAGTGGGGTCGCGCTCAGCGCGGTGCCCGCCCTGACCGCCTCGGAAAACGGCGGTCGCGTTCCTCGCGAAGTGCGCGAGAAGCAGCGGGACGAAGCCGAGCGGTACATCGCGAAGTGCTCGCTGTCCGGCATCGCGCCGGACCTGGAGCGCCTCGGAAACCAGTACGGCAAGGGCGAGACGTGGGTCGGAGACCGCGTCCGCGCCGCGAAGAAGCGCCTCGCGGAAGAGGACGGATTCGAGGAGTCGGTCATCGCCGACGCCCTGGACGTCTTCGAGGACGACGACAGCGACAGCGCCGGTGCGGCATGACTCACCGGCCCGAAGAAGAGGAAGAGGACACCGTGGACACGGACTTCGAGTTCGACTTCACCCACCTGGGCACCGAGCCGGTCGCCCTGCTCCCCAAGGCCGGCCCCGGGCACCCGCCGACGATCCTGCTGCGCCGGGACGAGCTGCTGCCCACGCGGTGGCGCCAGCTCACCGACTGAAGCGCACACCCACTGAGCTTCGACGGCTCCACTGGCCTCCGGGGATGAAGAAAGCACCCCCGGAGGCCGGTGAAGAGGCCGAAGCCTCCACGGGCGAATCTCACGCCAAATGACACCGCCCGAGCTCCCCAAGCAGAGGAGAGACCCCATCATGCCGTCTTACGGCGAGCAGCCCCAGCCCACCTACTACCCGACGCCGCTGCCGCCCCAGTACGGGCAGGCGCCCGCCCCCGCGTACGGCCAGCACGTCGTCCCGCTCCCCCAGAACACGGTCGTCTACCCGCCGACCGTCGGCATCGACGGCGTCGTCGTGGTGCCCGGACCCAACGGCCAGCACGTCGCCTACTACACCGCGCCGCCCGCCCCGGCCCCGCAGCCCTACGTCTCCCCGCTCCTGGTGAAGGCCGCGCTGGTCGCGTTCATCGTGGGTGTCGGCGGCGTCGGCATCTACTTCCTGGCCGCCGCGCTGATGGAACTCGTCAAGGCGCTCGTGCTCCTGGGCGTCGTCGTCGTGGGCGGCTTCGTCCTCATCAAGATGCTCGCCACCGGCCCCGGTCCCGGCCGGTCGATCAACGTCAACGCCCGCGGCCGCGCCAAGGTCCAGGTCCACACCGGCCGCGGACACAACCGTGGCCGTCGCCGTTGAACCTGCGTCCCCGCCGGCCGTCCGGGACGTCGACGTCTACGCCACCGAGTCCGGCACGCTCCCCGTCTACCGATGGAGGCAGGCACCGAAAGGGCTCGTCACCCGGCGGCAGCTCAGGGAGCGACGCTTACGGCCCGGCGGCCAGGACCCGGTCGCCGTCATCGAATGCCGGGGCGGCAAGCGCAAGGCGTGGCTGTACGAGATCGACAAGGCCAAGCCGATACGGCCCATGACCCTTGCCAAGGAGTACGCCCTCGACAAGGCGATGGCCGCCCGGCAGACCTGCCCCGAGTGCGGCCGCCGTTACTTCCACTGCCTACGTCTCCGCACGATCGGCAGCTGCGAGGAGTGCTACGACGGCACGCCAGCCTCCCCCGGCTCCTACATCGCCCCACCCACCGCCTCGCCCGAGCACGACCGCGAGGGCGGTCTGGCGGCTGCCTGATCCACCCGCCCCGGCCGATGCCGGGCCGGGTGGTGACGGGGAGCCAGCCAGCCCGGCCACCAACCTTCCGCACACCGCCCGTGTCTGTCGACCACCACGAAGGAGACCTCCCGGTGCCTGAACCCACCGAGCCCCGCGAGCCCGAGCCGACCATCCCGCCGCTGGACACCATCGACGACAGTCAGCGCGTCCCGCCGCCCCGGAGGCCGGCCCCGCCCCGGCCGCGCCCGATCAAGGCCGCCGACGACATCCCGCCCGGCGCCATCGCCGCCTTCGGGGTCGTCGGCATGGTCGTCCTTCTGCTCGTCCTCAAGTGGGGCATCCCCAAGGGCATCGACTGGTACCACCATCAGGACTGGGCGTGGTTCACGCAGTGGACCGCCACCGTCGCCGACCCCGTCCACGCCTACCTGACCGTGCACACGGTCGGCCTGCCGCTGACGGCGACCAGTGCGTTCGTCATCTGGCAGGGCGTCGGCATCGCCTCGCTGGTCCTGTCCTGGCTCACCGGCGCTGTCGGTGCCCGGCTGACCTGGATGGCACACGGGGCCTGCTCGGTCCTCATGGTGTGGGACGCCTCGCCCGCCGCCGGTCGCCCCGTCGCCGCGGCCCTCGCGGTCCTGGCCTGGACGATCGGCAGCCTCTTCGCCCTGCGCGGCCTGTCCCTTCGCCCGCTGCTTCACATCCACAACCACCCGGCTCGCTGACCGGACTGGCGGCTGCCTGATCTACCCGGCCCGCGCTCTGCGGGCCGGGTGGTGACGGGGAGTCGGACAGCCCGGCCCGGATGGGAGTCGCACGTGACCACCGCCCCTGTCTTCACCACCGACAAGAACCTGGACGCCGCCTGCGCCTCGGTCACCCACGAGATCGGACGTACGGACAGCAAGGCGTCGCTGTTGCTCGCCTTCGACGGCGCGGTCCTCGCCGGTCTGGCCAGCGTCGCCGACAAGGACCTGCCGCTGTTCACGAAGGCCACCGGCGGCCTGGCCGTACTCGCCCTGGCCGTCGCCGCCGTCTTACTCCTCCTGGTCGTCAGACCCAACCTGGGCGGTGGCCACATCGTCCGCGAGGGCCTCCCGTGCTGGGCGCAGATGGAGGAGAGCGAACTCCGGGAGGTGATGGGCGAGGACACCCGCCCCGCCCGCGTCAAGGCGCTGTCGCTCCTGGCGGTCGGCAAGTTCCAGCGCCTGGCCCTCGCGGTCGACGTCATCCTCGCCGCGCTCGCCCTGCTGACCCTCGCCGCGACCGGGGTGCTGGTGTGAGCACCGCCGCCAGCTTCTTCATCACCTACGCCAGCATCGCCGGCGCGCTCGCTGCCCCGTTCGTGATCGCCGCCGCCCGCCGCACCGTCGCCCGCATCCACGCCCAGGCCGACCAGAAGGAGCAGTAACCCATGGCACCCACCCTCTTCTCCCGCACCCGCAACGCCACCGAGCCGGAGTACACCCCCGAGCCGTGGCCGGAGATCGGCGAGACCTGGAAGCCCGAGGGCGTGATCGTCTCCCAGCGCTTCCTCGGACTGGCCGGTGCCGTCGTCCTCGTCTACACCGCCGACGCCGGGGTCAACGGCACCTACTACGCGGTCGCCTGCCTGGGCTGCTCGTTCCGCACCCGCTCCAAGACGGACCGTGACAACTACATCGCCTCCGAGCAGGCGGGCGGGGAGATCGCCAACGCCCACGCCGCCCAGTGCCGGGCGCTGCCCCGCGACCTGCCGACCCGCCCCGACGACGACGCCGCCCGCGAGATCGTGCGACGGCGGCTGAACTCGGAGCGCCGCTCGGACCACGACGAAACGGTCTACCTCACCAGCTTCCACCTGGACCGCCTCGCCCTCCAGCGCTCCACCGAGTGGATCGAGGAGGAACTGCAGCGCCTCGCGGACGAGCAGCCGGAGTTCCTGACCGCCAAGCCGCGCACCTACGGAACCGGCACCGAGTTCACCATCCTCCGCTTCCCCAAGAGCTGACCGGACGCTCTCCGTACCGGCCCCGCCCGTCGCACGTCGGCGGCCGGGGCCGGGCGGTGTCCGCCCGGTCAGCCGAGACCGGACGACCGGCCCTCCCCCGGAGGTCACCGTGTCCCTCGCCCGCCGCTCCCTCATGGAAGTCGCCGCCGCCCGCTTCGGATGGCGCCGCGCCTACGGCGACACCACACAGGTCGACGCGCTGCTCACCGAGCAGACCGAGACCGCGTACACCCAGGCCGCCGACCACGCGCAGCTGGCGACCGCCAAGAACACCGACGTCCTCGCCGTGCAGCCCGGTGTCCTGGACGTTCGCGGCCGCGTCCTCGCCAACGTCCTTTACCTCGAGGGCGTCCTGATCGGCGCCCGCAACCGCGGCCTGCCCCCGGAGCTCATCGAGCGCCTGGAGGACGCCGTTGACCACGGCCACGAGCTGACCGTGCTGCTCGCGGACACCGTCCGCACCACCGCCGCCGCCCACGCGGCCGGCCACTGAGCGCCCGGGGCGGCCGCAGGCATCGAACCCGGCCGCCCCGGAGCAACGCCCCCTCCCCTCCCAGAGCGCACTGACAGAAGAAGGAGCCCCATCATCATGACCGCAACCCTGCGCCAGACGGCCAACACCGTCGCCAGCTCGATGATCGAAGGCGCCAGCATGGCGTCCGCGCTGATCGGCGGCGCGGCCGGCGCCTACCTCGGCTACCAGCTCGTCCCCGCCGACTGGTCCGACGGGGCCCGCATCGCGTTCGCCGGGGCGGTCGCCGTCGTCGGTGCCGTCGCCATCGACGGGCTCGCCGAACTCGTCCTCGCCCCGATGCGCCGGCTGATGTACAAGAACCGCAGCACGGCGAGCGCGAGCAGCGGCCGCGGATCGGCCCCGGCCCCGGCCAACACCCTGGACCAGGGCCTCGCACAGGTCGCCACGGCGACCGAGGACGACGCCGCCAACCGCGCCGCCAGCGCCTCGATCCGTATCGACCACGGCGACAACTTCCTGCGGGACGTGGACCGGTGGCGCGGCTACGAGGACGGCGAGGCCAGCTTCTACCTCGCCCCCAGCGTCTGGCTCCACCACCGCAGCGAGAAGGACAAGTACGGCTACGGCGAGCCGCTCTTCACGCTGCTGACCGGCGACGGCGATGAGCCGGTGGTCATCACCGGCCTGGAGCAGATCCGCCACCAGCTCGCCGCCCGCGCCGCCGGCCTTCCCGCCGCCCCGGTCACGGCCGACGACAACGAGGTCCTGGACGACGACCTCACCGGCGTCCACGCGGTCTGACGGACTGCCCGTTCCGCCCCGGCCCTTCCCGGCCGGGGCGGTGCGGTGGCCAATCAGCCCACCCCTTGATCCCCACCGAGAGGACCGCATCGACCATGCCCGCGACCAAGAACAGGCCCTCACAGCTCAGCGTGCTGCGCTACGGCGCGTTCGTCTCCCGCACCGCCGAACAGCGCGTCACCTCCTACGCGCCGACCGTCCGCAACCTGGTCCACGACCACTTCGGCCGCCGCCCGCTGGGCGCGGTCACGATCATCCTGACCAAGCCGCGCCTGCTGCTCTCCCTCGCCAACGAGGCGCAGGGCGAGGCCGCCGGCGTCCCCGAGAACGTGTGGAAGACCGGCGTCCAGCAGGCCATCATCGGCAAGCCCCACGACTTCCGCGTCGCCACCGTGATCGCCCCCAAGGGCGCGATGTGGATGCTGCTCAGCGCCCCGAAGATGCGCGACCCCAAGCAGCTCAAGCTGAGCCTGCTGCGCGGCTTCGTCGAGGTCGACCAGCTCATCCGCTCCGGCGCCCGCGAGAACCGCATCGCCTGGGTCCGCCACGAGATGAACGTGGCGCCGCTCAGCAAGCGGCAGCAGAACAAGCTCAAGGCACAGATCCTCGCCGACGGAGCCGAAGCCGAACGCATCACCACGGACCTCGCCCGCCGCCTGTGACCAGCACGCCGACCCCCGCACCGGCCACCTACGCCGGAAGGAGCCCGGCATGAAGTACCGCGGGCGCATGCGGGCGTCGCTGCTCAACGACCGGCAGATCATGCCCACCGACTTCCGGCGGTGGGCCGACTGCCGCCGCCAGTTCGCCCAGGGCAAGGACCGCAAGAAGGTCGACGAGCTCAAGGCGTCCATCGAGGAGGACGGCCTCGAGGAGCCGATCCTCCTGTGCATCAACGAGCGGTGGCGCGACATCTACGTGTCCGACGGACACCACCGTGCCATCGCCGTCCTCGAGCTGGAGCTGCCCCGCTTCCCCTTCCACTGGCACTGGATCCGGTATGGCGTCCACATCGAGCACGAGCCCTTCCCCTACGAGCTGCTGGAGCGCTGACGCAGCTCGGTCCCCTTCACCCACCACCGCACGGAGGACCTGGTGCCCCGCACCCTCACCCAGCTCCCGGCCGAACGTCTCACGGCCCTCGTCACCGGCATCCTCGGCACCGACTGGACGCCGCCCACCGACCCCGAGTGGCCCGTGGTCTTCACCAACGAGGCCGTCGACCGGCAGCTCACCGTCTACCCGGACCGGCTCAACCACCGACTCGTGTTCATCGCGGCGTCGACCGACGACCCCGACGACTTCGCCCGCCAGCGCTTCGCGAAGTACACCCCCGACCTGACCGGCCACGACACCATCGACGGCTGGCTCGCCGACGGCGACCTGGACGCCGTCGCCGACGCCCTGGCCCTCATCCTGGAGCGGCTGGTCGAACTCCCCCTTCCCGAGCGGGCCGCGCACGCCAACCCGCTGCAGACCGAGCGCGAGCGTCTGGCCAAGCACGCCCAGGAGCTCGCCGCGCACGCCTCCCACTTCGCCGCCGGCCTCATCTGGTCCCAGCCCGTCGCCGACGACGCCCAGCGGCTTGTCACCCTCGCCCAGGGCCTCGCGCACATCGCCACCCGCGTGGACGAGCTGCGCGGCTACAAGAACCCCCGCCGCTGACCCGACCACCCCGCCATTCGAGACCAGGAGCACCTGATGATCACCGACACCACCGACGAGACGATTCGCTACACCGCCGACGTCGTCCTGCTCGCCGCTGGCCACGTCCTGCTGATCGAGCGGGGCTGGGACCCGTTCAAGGGCCGGTGGGCTCTGCCCGGCGGCCACGTGGACATGGGGGAGACCAGCCTGGACGCCTCCGTGCGCGAGCTGGAGGAGGAGACCGGCATCACCGTCCCGGCCATCGACCTCCGGCAGGTGGGCGCCTACGACGCCCCCGGCCGTGACCCGCGCGGCCGGTACGTCAGCGTTGCCTACACGGCCACCCTGTCCTCGCTGGTCCAGCCGACGGCGGGGGACGACGCCACCGCCGCCCGCTGGTGGCGCCTGGACGCGCTCCCGGACCTCGCGTTCGACCACGCCGAGATCCTTGCGGGCGCCACCAGCTGACCCGTCCCGCGCAGACGCGGCGTTTCTCCGTGCCGCCCCGGCCTTCCCGGCCGGGGCGGTCGCGGTGTTCCGCCACGACCAGCGATGAAAGGGAGATGGGCCGTCATGCGGCTTCGCTACTTCGAGGTTGACGTCCCGATACACCACACCACCAACCGCCAGCTGCACGGTGTTGTGACTGAGCGCTTCAACTGGCCACTCTGGCGCTCAGTGCCGAGCGCACCTGTACCACTGCGTCGGAATCACGGGTTCATCTGTCGGTCGATGAGCCATCGCGCCTGAGCTACATCACCACTGCTCACGGTCAGGCTGCCTCTGGCAGCCGTGTAGAAGCGATCCCGGCCTTCGTCAGCGCGCCGTACGGCAACGACCCAGTCGAAGTCATCGTCGGCGATGCCGCGTGCCGCCCGTTCTAGCTGCAGCACCGCCCAGCGCCACTCACGTGCTGCGGCCACTGTGTCAGCGTCCCCGAGCAGAAGCACCCCCTCCCACGCCTTGGTCCGCTGGATGTCCGCTTGGGCAATCAGCTCAAGGCCAGTGGTCCGATCAATCGGATGTGCCCGCGATGAGGGTCGTGACGAGGCCGTCAGGCGATGCGCGAGTAAGTGGACCTCCTTGAGTGCGCGACCGAACTCGGAGTATGCATCCAAACGTCGCTCATCCCACCGCACCGACAAGGCCCGTTCCCACTGCGCTCTGTCGTTGAGACGTGCCGTGAGCAATGTCCCGAGGACACCGACGATGACACCTATGAGTGCAGGCAGCTGGTTCAGAAAGGCAGTCACCCTCAGAGCGTGCCCATCCCAGCGCCCGGCCAAGTGGCAGGCTCAGAGTGGCCAACTGGAGCGCTCAGTCACAGGTGTGCATGTCTTCACCGGCGAGGCGTCGTCCAAGAGCGAGGCCCTGCGCATCGCGCACGAGGTGTACGACGCGGCGCTCGCCGCGCACACGGCCGGACTGGAGATCCCCGGCAAGCAGGCCGGGGGCTGGGGAGCGCGGGGGCTTCGGCCCGACTGGGCGCTCGACTGGCAGGCCGCGAAGGCCGGCCCCTGGAACAACCCCTACAGCTGGCTCAGCTCCAAGCACCTCGAGCTGTAGGTCCGCCCCGGGACAGGCGACACAGGCGTGGAAACCAACCGCCTGCCCCGGGCCACCCATCCCGTACAAGACGAGAGGGAGTCACCAGTATGACCTCCATCGCACGCGTACAGGCCCGTCCCGGGCAACGCGCGCTCCTCATCACCACCCTCGCGGTCCCGCTCACCGGCTGGACCGTCCACGCGGTGACCCTGCACCGCCAACTCGCCAGTGCCCAGCGCGACAAGCTCACCGGCGCCCTGCGCCGCGAGTCCTTCGAGCCCCGGATGCAGCGGTTCATCAACCGCCACCGCGACCAGGCCATGGTCCTCGTCTGCGACGTCGACCACTTCAAGCAGTTCAACGACCAGTACGGCCACGCTGTGGGAGACCGCGTCCTGGCAGAAACGGCCGCCCGGATCAGCCAGTGGGCGGGCAGCCGCGGCATCGTCGGACGGCTCGGAGGAGACGGCGGTGACGAGTTCATCGTCGCCACCCAGGCCCCCGCCGACCGGCGCACGCTCCTCCTCCAGCAGCTCATGCAGGCACTGAGCGCACCCATCACCACCGACGACGGCCGCCTGGTCGACGTCGCGGTCTCCGTCGGCGCGGCGACGCCCGACGCGATCGGCACCCGCGACCGGTCGACGCTGATGCGGGCTGCGGACGACGCGATGTTCAAGGGGAAGCACGGAGGCGTCGCCATCCAGGCCGGGCCCGAGCACGCTCTCGCCGAGAGTGTCAACGGACGCCGCGCCGGCCGCATCGGCACCCACGCGGTGGCGAGGGCTGCATGAGCCAGACCCGCGTCGACTGGATCCGGGGCATCACGGTCCGCCAGCCCTGGGCGACCTGCCTCCTCACCGGCGACAAGACGATCGAAAACCGGCCCTCCCCGGGCTGGCCGCTGGGTCTGTATCTCCTGCACGCCGGACTGGCCGTGGAGCGGGCCGCGCTGCGCCTGCCGCTGGTCGCCACCACGATCCGCGGCCGCCAGCTGGAGCGGGGCGCGGTCATCGGCATCGCCCGCCTCGCCGACGTCCACCCGGACGACGGGCGCTGCACCCCGTGGGCCGAACCCGGCAGCCCGTTCCACCTGGTCTTCACCGACGTCCAGGAGCTCGCCCTCCCGATCCCCATCCCGGCGGGCGCGCTCGGACCGTGGAAGCCCAGCGAGGACCTCGTGGACCAGGTCCGCCTCCAGCTCCCCGACCTGCACGCCCCGGAGGGAACCTCATGAACGGCAACCGAACCGGCGTCCCCAACGCGCCGGCCATCATCGCGGCCGACGACCGCATCCCCTTCCCCCACACCGAGCAGACCCTGCGCTGCCGTACGAACCCCGCCCTGTTCGAGATCGAGGACATCCACACCGGCGACGACCGCAACGCCCGGGAGAAGGCGCTCGTCAAGGCCAAACACGCCTGCTCCGGGTGCCCGATCGTCACCGGCTGCCTGAAGTGGTCGCTCGCCAACCCCAGCCTGACGAAGACCGGGGTGTGGGCGGCGACCACCGCCCGTGACCGCAAGCAGCTGCGCAAGCAGCTCACCGCGCGGCTCGGTGACGACTGGGTCGGCGTGGTGGCCGAACAGGACCGCCGCCGACGTGAGCGGCAGCGCACGGCGCGCGTCGTGCCGCCGACCGTCCGCGAACAGGCCCTGGCCCGGCTGGAGCTGGAGCTCATCCCCACCCGGCCCGCCCCGTACAACCGCTGGAAGGAACCGATCACCCCCCAGCAGGCGGCGGCCAACTGGCGCGTGCTGGGGCTGGTCGCCAGCGGCAAGGCGGCGTAGCCGTGTTCACCGACTGGACCGAAGCCCTCGAGGCCGAAGGGCTGCCCCTCAACCCGAACCCGCAGCAGCAGCTCGCAGCCGCGGCCCGGGTCACCGCCCGCAGCTCCCGCGACAAGGACGACATGACGTTGCTCCTGGACGTCCTCGGGCTGCCCACCGACGAATCCACTCTCACCGCCCTGCTCCCCCTCCTCCCGGAAACCGGAGACGCACCCACCATGACGAACACCCCCGCCGCCCCGGCCCTGTCCGCGCACGAGGCCATGGCGATCTCGATGCACAACAACGGCGACAGCGAGCAGGCGATCTGCGAGGCCACCGGCCTGAGCGAGACCGAGCTCAGCGACCTCATCGCGGACCAGGTCCTCGGACTGCCCCGCGCGGCCGCCGACTCCCCGGCCATCGACGTCCCGGTCGTCCCGCTGGCCGTCTCCACCGAGGTCCAGGAGCTGCTCGCCTGGGCGGCCGCGCACCCGGCCGCCTCGGTCCGCAGCCGCGCCGCCCGCATCACCGCAGACCTGTCCGAGCTGTCCGAGCGCCGCGACAGTGAGGCCGCGCAGCGCGAGGCCGAAGAGAAGGTCGCCAAGGCCAAGGCCGAACTGGAGCGGGCGCAGGAGGAACTGCGCACCGTGAAGGCCGGCACCCGCACCACCACGGCCGCCACCGCGCCCACCCCGATCCGCACGGGCCTGGGCAGCGGCCGCACCCGGGAGGAGCTCGCCGCCATCAGGACGTGGGCGCGCGCCAACGGCCACCAGGTCGCCGACGCGGGTATCGTGCCCAAGCGGGTCCTTCAGGCGTACGACGCCGCCCACCAGGCTCCGGTCCGCAAGGCCGGCTGATCCATGGCCGCCGACGACGCGATAGCCCTGGACGGCTTCTTGGACGAAGAGACCGTTCCCGGCGACCTGCACGGATCGACGGCGCGGTTCCGCCTCACCGTCTCCCCGACGGACGAGCGCACGGACGAGATGATCCTGCCGTGCAGCGTCGCCGACTCGAAGCTCGCGCACGCGGTCATCCACGACCTGGAGCCCGGCGACAAGCTCCGCGTCACCGGCTACCTCCGGCTGCCCCGCACGCCGGACGAGCCGATGTGGCTGATCGTGACCACGCTCGCCGTGCTGGAGACCGCACCGCAGATGGCCGCCCCGGCCGCCATCGCCACGGCCGTCATCGAGCGGTACGGGCCGTACGTCTGCTGGTTCGACGCCGACACCACCGAGGTGGAGGTGTTCACCGAGGACGGCAGGTGGGTCGGCACCGCGCCCGAGCCGAACGACCTGGGCGAGCTGCTCGAAGCCTTCGAGCACCGCCAGGCCGCCGGCGGCGAGTAGCGGAGCCGCTGTGCCCATCCGTCCCGAGAACCTGCACCGGTACCCGCGCGACTGGAACGAGATCAGCGCGCGGATCCGGTTCGAGCGGGCAAACGGCCGCTGCGAGTGCACGGGCCACTGCGGCCTGGCGCACCCGGGCGGCCGCTGCCCGGCCGTCCACGAGCAGATCCACCCCGACACCGGCTCCGTGGTCGGCCTCACCACCGCCCACCTCAACCACACCCCCGAAGACGTGCGAGACGAGAACCTGCTCGCCGCCTGCCAGCTGTGCCACCTGCGCATCGACCACGGCCACCACCGGATCACCCGCTCGATCACCCTCGCCGCCCGCGCGGCCGCCGCCGGACAGCTCGGCATCCTCGCCGACGCCGACCTCGAACGCATCGAGCCGCCCACCCCGCCCCGGCCGTCCACGCCCCGCACAGCACGCCCCGCACTCCAGCTCTCCTTCACCGACCAGGAGGCATCCTGATGCCCGACCAGTCCACGCGCACCGTCCTCGAGCGCTTCCCCGCCGGCGGCCCCCGCGGCTCCTGGCCCGCAGACGAGTACGCCGCCCAGCAGCAGGCCAACGGACAGCCCGCCCGGGTCGTCATGGACCTGCGCTCCGACAGCTTC
This sequence comes from Streptomyces sp. NPDC058678, assembly GCF_042714835.1. Lineage (NCBI taxonomy): Bacteria > Bacillati > Actinomycetota > Actinomycetes > Kitasatosporales > Streptomycetaceae > Streptomyces > Streptomyces sp. NPDC058678. The sequence continues at coordinate 43,334 of NZ_JBHXSG010000061.1, forward strand.
CTCGTCATCACCGACAGCCCCGCCGCGTGAGCGCCCGCTTCCGACGCTGCGGACACGGCACCGGCCCTCTCCACCCCGGCGACCACAAGGCCGTCGCAGAGTTCACCGCCATGCTCACCGCCAGACAGAAGCCGACCCCGTGGACCGGTCGCGGCGACGTCGCCGTACGGATCACCCCCGACGCCCACGCCCTGGAGCGCGGGCGTCCCACCGAAGGGCAGCAGCCCGACGCCGACCCCGTCGCCCTGGTCCTCATCCACCCCGACACCGAGACCGCCCTCACCGGCACGCTCCACTGCGCCAGATCCCGGATCCACGGCGCATGGATCGACCCGTACCGGCTCCTCACCCACGCCCTCGCCGGACAGACCATCAACCCCGACCTCACCTTGGAGGCATGACTCCGTGCAGCAGATCCGCCGCACCGCCGCCCTGGCCGCCACCGCCCTGACCGTCGTCCTCACGCTCACCGCGTGCGGCGCGTCAACACAGTCCCCGTCCCATCACGACAGCCGCATGAAGAAGGCCGCGGGCATCGGCTCCCTGTCCATCATCTGCAACAAGGACGTCTGGGAGACCACTCGCCCGGACGGGCTGAAGAAGGTCGCAGCCACCCCCGCCGACGGCTCGCGCGGACAGCGCGGCATGGTCAGCGTCACGCTCACCGGCGCCCAGCTCGTCACGTACCTCGATCAACTGGACCAGGACGCCCACCCCGGCTGGATGGGCCCCGACCTCCCCGACCAGCAGGCCATCTCCGGCCGGGTCTACGACGCACTCGCCCCCGCCATCGACAAGGCCACCACGGCGCGCTCCACCGCCGACCCCGCCCCCGAGATACTCATCGACGACACCCTCGCCACCAAGGCACCCTGACCACGAAGCGGCCCCCGCCCCCGGACTTCAATCCGGGAGCGGGGGCCGCTTTTTGCGTTTCTGGGAGTCACCTGAACAGGTAAATGCCAGTCGGGGGTGCTTGGGGAGGGCCCCGGGTCGGTACGCTCACGCCATGTTCTTCATCGCCAATGTCAGCCCTCGCAGTACGGGCAAGACCACGAATTCCGCGTGGCTGAGCCACGCCCTGCACGAGCGCGGACGTAAGGTGATCGGCTTCGACGCGGACGACTCGCGGCAGTTCAGCCGCTGGCAGGCAGCGGGCCCCTACCCGTTCGTCGTCCAGCAGGCCGCCACCCCCGCCTTCCACCTGAACGTGCCGCAGATGATCCCGGCCGGGTTCGAGGAAGGCGTCGGCATCGTGGACGTAGGACACCTCGAAGACCACAAGGCAGTCGGTACCTCTGTGCTGCGTCTCGCTGACCTCGCCGTCATCAACCTGCCGCCCTCGATGAACGACGTCGAACGTATGGAGGAGCTCCCGACCAAGGAGTTCATCAACGACGTCGCGCCGCTTCGGGTGGACAGCAAGTCGCCGGCCACTTGGGTCCTCCTATGCAAGGCACCGACCGGCGTCAACGAGATCAAGCAGGTGCGCGAGTACCTCGAGGAAGAGGGCTACAACGTGTTCACCACGGTGGTGCCTTCCGTGGTGAAGTACATGCGCACCCACGAAGGCAGCGAAATCCAGGCCAAGGGGTCGGTGTTCGACGAGCTGGTCACCGAGATGGAAGAGCGGAACCTGCTGCCGTGAGCAAGCCCAACCCCTTCAAGGACCGACAGGCGCGCAAGGCTGCGGGGGTAGTCGTCCCCGGCCAGCAGGGCGCCGATCCCGCCGCGCCTGCCAGCACAGGATCTGGCCCGGCCGCCATCCCCTTCGCGCAGGGGCGGCCGGAGAAGATGATGACGCTCGCCGACCTGCCCGAGCCCATCGAGACGCCGGACGCGACGGGCGACCTCAGCGAGGAAGAGGAGCAGATCCTCGCGCTCTGCATGCGCGGAGTCCAGCAGTTCGAGGATGCCTGGTGGGTTATGGGCAAGTCCATGGCCAACATCAACAACCGTCGCCTGTACCGCAAGACGCACGCCAATTTCGAGAGCTTCGCCCAAGACGTCTTCAAGAAGTCCCGCCCCATCGCCTACGAAGAGATGACCGCGTACGCGATCGGTGAGCTGCTGTCTGCACGTGCAGACAGAGTGTTCGAAGAGAATTCGAACGGAGTGTCTGCACGTGCAGACACTCCCAGCATCGGGAAGAAGGCGGCCGGTGCCCTCAACCCGATCACCAAGGACTACGGCGCAGAGACCTCGGTCGCTGTCCATGAAACGATCAAGGACGCCACCGGCAAGACCGTCACCGTCAAGGCGATCACCGGCATCGTTCAGCAGCTCCCCCGCAAGGAAGAGCGAGAGCTGACGCAGGACGAGCTGACGGCCCTGGTCCGGGAAGTCGCAGCCAACACGTCTCGGGCCGACCAGGAGAAGCCAAAGACTGAGGGGCAGCCCTCCGCCCTGGACACCCTCCGCAGCGCCGTAACGCAGCTGGAAGCCGCACACCGAGCCCTGGCCCCGGCCAACATCAAGAAGGCGCTCGAACAGAACGCGGACGAGACCGCCAAGGTCCTGGCATCAGCCAAGACCACCGCAGACAAGGCCGTCGCGAGGATCAACGCCGCTCTCCCCCGAGAGACGTGAGCTGGGCGATCAAGCGAGCAGAGGGCCGGTTTCCCAAGTCTGGGAAACCGGCCCTCTGCCGTATTGGTGCCGCAGGGCCGTCAGGAGTCGGGCGGCCGCTCGGTCACTCCTGGAACTCCTTGCTCTTCACGCCGTAGAACGTGGGCTTCGCGGGGCGGACCGTGGACTGTTCCAGAGTGTCGGCGAGCGGGGCGAACGTCTCGCTGCGCCGGACGACGTTGAGGAACTTGCCCAGCGCCTCCTTGTCCTCCCATAGCTCAGACACGGTGCTGAAGATCAACGACTTCAGCTGCTCCAACTCGGTCCCGGCCTCGTTCGCTGCCACGCTGTGTCCCCTCCTGGTCATCGGAACGATCAGCCAACCAACCGGCGACCCGGGCCCGCAAGATGGCCTTCGGCCAGGGGCCGGTCCAGGATGCTGTGGGTCCCGATCCGGTGCCACACGATGTGACGGGCCCCGGCGACCACCTCCCGGCCGTACGACCACGTCGCGCGCCCGTCCGGCGCCCAGGTGAGTTCGTAGACGCCCGGGGCGCAGCGGACGCCCTTGATCCGTAACCCGGGGCGGAACTGGCGGCCGGGACGCAGGTCGGGCACGAAGGCGTCCAGGACGACGCGGCGGAAGCGCCGGCGCTGGGCGGGGGTGAGGTGCTGGAGGTCGGCGGTGAAGCGGGGGAGGGTCTCGAAGGTGGGCACGGTGGTCTCCTCCGGGCAGCACGACGAAGCCCCCGGCGGGTGCTGGGGGCTGCTGTAGGCGGCGCTCGTTGGTGGTGCGCGTTCCTTGGTGCGCGGTGGTGCTTGTTGGGTGTCGTCCGGGTCGTGATGTGAGGGCTGCCGGAGAGCGATGACATTTGCGTCCGGCCCGGGGCCGCTTCCCGCGTGACGGGCACCTGAGAAGAAAGTTCGGCCGCTGCTCCCGCCTGGCGGGACGTACCGCTGATCGGCCTTTTCTTGCAGGTCAGAGCCGTGTGGCGTGGTCTCCATGACAGTGGAAATCAAGGTGATCCGAGCCGGTCAGATGTACCGCTACTACCTGCGCCAGACCGTTGTCGGCGACGGCCGCCGCCCACCGCGCACGCCGCTGCGCGAGGCCCAGGAGCAAGCCGGCGTCCCGGCAGGGCGATGGATGGGCCGCGGCCTGGCCGTGCTCGGTCTGACGCCGGGGCAGGAGGTCACCGAGGCGCAGCTGCGGAACCTGTTCGGTGAGCGGGGCCGGCACCCGTACGCGGACCAGATCGAGGCCGACCGGCTCGCCAAGGGCGACTCCCCGAAGAAGGCGTTCAAGGCCGGCGCCCTCGGACGCCGGGTGATGGTCACGGGTGTCGACTTCGTGTTCCGGCCGCAGCCGACGATCTACCTGTTGTGGGCGCTGGGGGATGAGGAGACCCGGCGGGTGATCGAGGCTGCGCACGAGCGGGCGATCGAGCGGGTGCTGGAGTGGATCGAGGACGAGGTGGCGGTGATCCGGTACGGGAAGGACGGCATCTACCGGGTGCGGCCGCCCGGCGGTCTGGTCGCCGCCCGCTTCCGCCACTACGAGGCGCGGTCGGGGATGCCACTGCTCCATGACCATCTGATGCTGTCGGTGAAGGGGCAGCGTCTGGACGGGAAGTGGGGGTCGATCCACACCCTGGCCCTGCACGAGAACACCGTGGCCGCCTCCGCGCTCTACAACGAGCTCGTGGCCGCGGAGGTCTGCGAGGTGCTGGGGCTGGCGACCGAGCCGCGCACCGTCACCCCGGGGCGCCGGCCTGTGATGGAGATTGCCGGGGTGCCGCATGAGCTGATCCGCTGGACCTCCCGGCGCAGCGACCAGATCGCTGCCTGCCTCGAGGACCTGGAGCACGAGTACGTCACCGCCGTCGACGACAACGGCGAGCTGAAGTTCCTGCCCGTGGTCTCCGAACGGGCCCGCGCCAAGCTGAACCAGATGGCCGCCCGCAAGACCCGCCCGCCCAAGCAGAAGACCCAGCCGCTCGCGCAGCTGCGCGCGTGGTGGAAGACGAGCGCGATCCTCACCTCCGGGGTGGCCGTCGACATCATCAACTCCCTCCTCGAGTACGCCCGTGCCGCGGCTGCCGTGATCCGGGCCCGGGTCGCCGCCGTGGTCGACGTCGCCCTGGCGGCCGTCGACGTCACCGCGACGGTGTTCGTGATGAACGAAGGTGGCCGCTTCCACCGCCGGCACCTGCTCGCCGAAGCCCGCCGCCACCTCGCCCTCGTCCTGCGCGGCCGCCGCCGCGACCCCGGCCTGGACGACCGGATCGTGGCCGCCGCCATCTCCACGTACTGCCTGGACATCAGCGAGCCGAAGACCGTGCGCGGCCTGGAGGCCGGCTACCGCCTCTACACCGCCCGGTGGGACCTGTCCGACCTCCCCGCCCGGCGCAGCCCACCAACCCCCGCACCCGGCCCGGACCGGCAACCCCCGGCCGATCCCGGCGAGCCTGCTGCGCCCCGGCCCCCGGGCCAGGACGCGGGGGAGTGGGAAATCCCCCGCATCCCGCTGCAGTACGACCGGGCCGTCCTCGCCGGTGCGGTGGTGCGGGAGCAGCTGCGCACCACCACCGCCACCGCTGTGCGGGGCCGGGCGTACGACGTCGTCGCGCACCAGCAGGCGGCGATGCCCGAGCAGCTGCTCGCGCCCGCGGCCGCAGACCCCGAGCACGACGACCAGGAGCCGGAGGCCGGACGCCGGGAGGCGATCGACCTGACGGCGCTGCGGTCCTTGAGGGAGTCCCGCACGGACGTGGAAGCTCTCGATCTCACTGCCGAACGGCTGCGCCACCTCCAGGACACGTTCGCCAAAGCGGCCGACGACTCCCGCGCCCGCGCGGACCGCTACGCCGAACAGGACGATGCCGACGCGCACCCGGTGCGCCAGGACGACCAGCGGGCGCACCGCCCGCAGGAGCCCGGACCGCACCGCGGCCGGGAGGCCGGCCACTGAGTGGACCCGATGCCGCGCACCCGATGCCGTGGTGCGCACCGGCGATGCTCGGCATCCACTCCACCGAGTGGAGTCCACCGGCAGGAGTGGAGGACACCGTGCGGGAGCGCGCGACATCCACGGGAACGATGCCGCGCATCCACTCGGTGCGCGCCCGTCGCGTTTCTCCTTGACCTCGGCTCAGGTCAAGGAGAAACGCGACGCCCTCAACCGGCCCGCTCCACCGCACCGACCCCACCCGATGCGCACCACTCCCGCGCCGCCGACCGCACCGGTGCGCACCGCCCACCGAGTGGATGCGCACCGGATGGACGGTGGAGCGCATCGTGGTGCGCACCGGATGGACTCGGTGCGCACCGGATGGGTGCGCACCACCGCACCGGTGCGCACCCACCCGCACGGTGGTGCGGTCACCGGTGCAGAGCCACCACGGTCTCCACCACCGCACGGGCCCGCTCCACCTGTTCATCGCGCAGCGCCTGCAGAGCCCGGACGACGTCCGTCGGTGCGTCGGCGAGGACCTGGCCGACGAAGTGCGCGATGGTGCGGGCGATCCCCGGCGCGGCAGCCGCGGGGGCGTGCGTGGCCCATTCCCTGATCGCCATCAGGTAGATGACGCCGACCTCGTCCAGGACGAAGGAGTCGGCGCAGGGATCGGTGTCGTCGGACAACGCGGTCACGGGGAAGACGATCAGTTCCGCGATGCCAGGCAGCAGTCCCGGCAATTGCTCCACCTCGGGCGCGAGCTGCGCGGCCTGGACGTCGTCTCCGGCCTCCACCGCCAGGACGTAGTCGAAGCCGAGCTGGACCAGGTGCGGGGGCAGCGAGGGAACGATGGGGGACACAGGCAGCTCCTGACGTACGGTCGCCGTGCCGATCACGGCGACGTCCCAGCAGGGTCAGCCCGCCAGCCTGTGGACAGAGGACGGAGAACTCTCCCCGTCTCCAAAGCGGTGCGAACTGGTGCCGCATGGGTTGAAACGGGCCCCTTGTCGAGTCTGGTCGGGCCGACCACGCACCCCTTGTCGAGTCATGGTCGGGCCGACCATGACCCCTTGTCCGATTCGGCGGGGGCCGCCAGGAGCGGGTGTTTCTCCTAGACCGACCTCGCTACCGGCCGCCAACAGGTCGAGGACAAGGGGTGGTTGTTCACGATGGCCGCCACGCGCCCGCAGGAGGGGCATGCAGCGGCCACCGAGCCATCGGGCGGCTCTCTCCCTCGCGCGGGCACGCCACCGGCCTCACAGGGCCGGTGGAGGACGCCAACGCACAAGGGAGAGACCGGATGATGACCGACCACAGGCGCCCGCCGTACCCTGACCGCACCGCCGAACGGCCAGCGCCGGGAGGGCTGGTCGGCCGGGCAAGCCGCTGCTGCCTCCTGCCGCCGGCGCTTGCGATCCCACTGCCGTACCCACTTCCGTGCCCGGCACGAGCGCTGACCGCATTTGCCCAGCCCACCATGGCTTTTCGGGGCGGCGGCGCGTCGTCACAACCCTCTTCTCTCCTCCTCTCACTGACCAAGCCCTGGGAAATAGGTGGGGGTGGGATGTCAGTGGTGGAGGCGATCATCGGGTTCAGGGCGCGCCTGGTGCCCTCTGCGGCCGGGCGGGGCCGGCGCCCGGCCGGTGGCCGGTCGCGACGAACGGGAGGGCGGGGCTGATGGCGAAGCGCAAGACGAACGAAGCGGGATCGTCCACCGGACTGCGCGCCGATGTGCTGCGCGCGCTCGGGGTGCTCAAGGCCGCGACGGCGGATCAGATCCAGCGGCTGTCCTCACCGCACCTGACATACCGGCACACCACGAAGAAGACGGCGGCTGCGCGGAAGGAGGCGCGCACCGCCTCCCATCGCGGCGCGCTCAACGACCTGCGCAGGCACGGACTGTCCGTCGACGGCGGCCGCACCCGAGGGGGAGAGGAGGTGCGCCTGCTCACCAAGGACGGGCTGGCTGCCGCCGGACTCGAGTTGGACCGGGGTCCGGAGGAGATGGGCGGCATGCCCAAGAGCGCGGGCCGCTCGGGTGCCTCGCACGCGATGACAGTCAACGAGACGGTGATCGCGATGATTCGCCCGAAGCCCGACCTGGACCTGGTGGCCGGTGAGCCGGCCGAAGCCGTCGCGGCCGCCCAGGCTGCCGTTGACGCGCCCGACGGGATCGGCACCATCACCTCCTACGCCACCGAGGTCGCCCTCCCGTCGACCGGCACGTGGAAGAACCCCGGCGTGGGAGGCGCGTGGGCCGACATCGTCCTCATCGCCCCAGAGGCCGGGCTGCCGCTGCTGTTCATCGAGGCCGACAACTGCACCGAGGAAGCCCCCATCATCGCGGCCAAGTTCGACAAGTACCTGCGCCACTTCCACCGCAAGGCGAAGGACACCGACGGCCACGAGAAACCGATGTGGCGCACCCGATGGTCCGCGCCCGATCTCCAGTGGGGCGACGCGACGCACCCGCCGGTCCTGCTCGTCTTCAACCAAGTCGGCAAGCGGTCCGCGCTGAAGCAGATGGAACGGGTCGCCGACCTCACCCGCGAACACTGGCAGGGCCAGTGGGCCGAAGGCGGCTTCCGCATCTACAACGGGAAGATGCCGATCGTGGCGACCACCCTGGAGCTGCTGCGCGAGCACGGCCCGGCCGGGCCCGCGTTCCAGCGCTTCGGCCGCGAGGGCTACCAGAACCTCTGGGACGCGATCGGCAACCCCCGCCGGGATGCCTTCCTCGCTCGCCGCGCCGAAGCCGGGCGGCGCCAAGTCGCGCAGGAAGCAGCCGAACGCGAGGCTCAGCGCCCGATCTGCGGGGACTGCGGGACCAAGTTCACCGACGACCGGTGGAAGGCCAGCACCACCGTCGACTGGGGCCGTGAGGACAGCCACCCGCACCTGTGCGACGACTGCAAGGCCCGGGCGCTCGAAGCGGAGCGGCAGGCCGAACAAGCCGAACGCGAGCGCCAGGAGCGCCAGGAGGCGGAAGCGGCGCAGGACTCGAAGGCCGGCGGCTGGCTCGGACGCTGGCGCAGCTGACCTGGGCAAGCCTGACGGCAGCGCGGGGGCTTGCCCAGGGCCGCCTAGGCAAGCCCCCGCTGTCGGTGGCGGCTGCGAGGCTGAAGGGCATGGACAGCGACGATGAGCAGCTGCTGCGCGAGGGCGGCGACTGCGGTGACGACGATGACCATCACGACCACCGCATCCCAATCGCGGACAGCTGCTCCATCCGCTCCGGCGTCAGCGTCGTGGCCCTGCTCCGCTGATTGCCGATCCAGGCACCCAGCTTGTGCTCTCGCTCCTCCTGGTCGTCGCCGACGATCCGCTCGACGTGCTTCCTCGGGACCTGAAGGTGGCCCTCGCGCTCGTAGAACTGCTTGGCGGCCTCGTAGTTCATCGCCCACTTGTCGGCCTGCGTACGGCGGGGGGGCGGCTTCTCGTCCTCGGTCGCGGGCTCGATCCCGAGGACCTGCTCACACATCCACTGCTGCACGGTCGTGAGCTGGTCCCACCCGAGCCTCACCGACGTCACCCACCGCCCCAGATCCTCGCCCTGGCGCAGGACTTCGCCTGCCGTGGTGGGCAGCGCCTCGCCCGCGTCCAGGTGGAGCCGGACCAGGTGAAAGCACCGCTGCCACGTGACCGGCCAGCTCGGGCACCAGGACGCGTCGATCTCCTCCAGCTGCTCGCGCCGCTCGTCCGACAGCGCTCCGGCCGACGACTCCACGGGCAGGCCCTCGGCACGCCGCCGTTCGTTCTCGGCAGCCTTCCGGGCGGCGGCCCGCGCGTTCTTCAACCAGATGCCCACCGCCGCCCCTTGGAAGGTGGCGTCCAGCGGGGCCAGGATGTGCCCGTGTTCGGCGGCCCATCCGCGCGCAGCGGCCAGGCCCTCCTCCCACGCGACGTCGAAGTGGGACCAGATCATGCCGAGCTTCTCCAGCTGGGCGACGCGGTCCTCGTCCATGTCGCCGCGGGAGTAGAACCGGCGCGCGTCGGCGGTCCACTGCCCCAGGGGGAATGAAGCAAGTGAGGCCGGCCACCCTGCCGCCTCCGCTTCCTCCCCGGCCGGGACGCGGAACGTGAAGGGCACCTTCAGGTCGCCGTGCTCGCGGGCGTAGATGACGGCGGCCTCAACCCCGCGCCGCCAGTGCTCGTGCTCCGGGTTGAGGACCCGCAGGTTGATGAAGGCCGCGAGGGCGGCCGGGTCGCGCGGCGTGGAGAACTTCAGCAGCGCCTTGGCCGGGGCACTGACGCCCCCGGAGCCCTCGCCGCTCCCGCCCGTGCTCTTCCCGCTGTCGTCCTTGCTGACGGGCTTGTAGCGGCTCGGTGCCTGCTGCTCCGCGAGGGTCTCCACGATCCGCGCGTCGTGCGCCCGCAGCGCCTCCAAGAGCTTGGCGAGCCCACCGAACGCCCGGGACGTGAGCATGTTGTCCGCCGTCTCGCCCGGCCCGAGCAGCACCGGCACCACGAGCGAGGCCATCTTGCCCTCGCCCGGCTGCATCCGCAGCGCCCGGCCCACCGCCTGGACCAGGTCCGGCATCGAGCCGCGCACATCCGCCCAGTACACGGAGTCACAGTTTTTGGTGTCGACCCCCTCGCCCAAAACTTTCACCGAGCACAGGAAGCACTTCTCCACCACGGTGCCGTCCGTGGCGATCCCGGCGGCGAACTCGCCCAGCAGACGCCGCCGGTGGAGCGGCTTGTGGTCCCCGCACAGCCAGTCCGCCCAGATCGTGGCCGGGTACAGCTCCGGGTCGCTGGCGTGCAGCTGCGCGGCGACGTCGGGAAGGCCGGCCGCGAACGCCTCAGCCTCCTTCACGACGTGGTGGAACACGAGCGTGCGGCGGAAGCCCTCCTCAGCGGACGCCTTCACCAGGGCGGTCTGCAGAGCTGCGAGCCGGGCCCCGCGCACCTCAGCCGAGCGGCCCTCCGCGCCCAGCAGCTGCGCGGCCTGGAGCGCGGTGTCGGTGACGTCCACGCATACAACCTGGTAGGGGGCACAGATTCCCCTGTCGATCGCCTCCGAGAGCGTCAAAGTGAACGCCCTGCTGCCGAAGGGGCCGTCCGGGTCGTCGTCCATGCTCGCGACCAGCTCGCCCGGGGCGCCGGCCTCGTCCTCGTCCCCGAGCTGCCACAGCCGCGGCGTGGCCGTCATGTACAGACGGCGCAGGGACGGGATCTTCTGGTTGTCGTGCACGACCGCCCACGGCTTCCCGATCCGGCCGGAAACCCGGTGCGCCTCGTCCACGACGATCAGGTCCCAACCCGAAAGGCCGGCGGCGTGTGCCCGCTCCAGCGTGCCCAGACCGAGGCTGGCGTACGTGGCGTACACGGTCACCTTGTCCAGGCCCCGCGTCCACTCCACCAGCTCCTCCACGTCCGTGGTGTTGGGGAAGGACACCTCCTCACCCCGCAGCGAGGACACCCCGATCATCGGCCCCCTGCGGCCCCCCTCACGCCACGCGGACTCGGTCTGGGCGAGCAGGTCCAGCGAGGGGACGAGCACCAGCACACGGCCCGCGTGGAGCTCCTCCGCGCTGCGGACCGCCACCCGGGTCTTCCCGGACCCGGTCGCCATGATCACCTGTGTCCGCAGACCCCGCTCCGGCACCAGCGATCTTGCAGGCAGTTCGAGGGCACGGAGTACCGCGTCAATGGCTTCTCGCTGAGCTGCCTCTCGCTGGTCAGCGCGGTCTGTGCTCGACATATTCGCCTGCCTTCTCCTGGGGTGCCGCCCGGTCGATTCGAGCGGCTGGAAACGGGAAACCTGCACGTAGATGAGCCGCAAGGGCTACGGTTGGACTAACGCAATCGGCTGGCTGCTCTCCCTCACCGGAGCACCGGCAAGGCCGTGGAATGGATCTCGATAACTCTCCGGAGCGGTCCGGGGTGGTGTGCTCTGAATCCAGAGTCTATCCCGCTCTCAAAAATGAAGCACACAGAATGCCGAGATCCCCTCTAACGTGGCTGAAAGCTGCTAGTCTTTCCTTATAGCAAGCCAATCCGGAGCCTTGACGGCCCCTCAGTCCACTCTCCCTGTTCGAGCGGCAGGCCCCCACATTCCGTCACTCTCCCGACTGCCCGTCACCACCCCTCCTCTTGCTGCTGCTTGTGGCGTGAGCCCCGTGGGTGGGCCGCGCGGAGCGTGGCACGCCTTGCCCGCACTGGGAGTTGACGGGTCGTCGTGAGTGGCTGGAGCGC
>NZ_JBHXSG010000062.1:0-53053 GCF_042714835.1 Streptomyces sp. NPDC058678
GTGTAAGACCTCAACGGAGTTCTCCGGGCGGGCAGTCGGCGACGAAGCAGAAAACCCCACGGCGCGAGCCGTAGGAATCCCCCTCGTTCACGAGGAGGAGAAAGTCAACAATGACTCCATCAGGCCGACCAGCGCCATCGCGAAGGCGTAGGGGCGATGGTGGTCAGGGTGTCCATGGTGAACGGCACGTCGGGCAGGCCGGGTGTCGGCAGGGAGGACGGCAGGGCGCCCTTGTCGCCCACGGTCGGCACGGCGATCCCGGCGGCGACGGTGATGACGATGGCGACGAGCGGCACCGGGATCACCGTGGTGATCTTCGGGAAGGACACCATCAGCGCGAGACCGCCGATGATCAGCGGATAGACGGGCCAGAGCACGTCGTGCATCTCCGGCACCTGCGCCATGAAGATCAGGATGGCGAGGGCGTTGACGAAGCCGACCATCACCGAGCGCGGGACGAACCGCATCAGCTTGGCCACGCCGAGAGCGCCGAGAACGATCTGGATGACGCCCGCCAGGATGACGGCGGCGACCAGGTAGCCCAGGCCGTGCTCACGGTTCAGCGGTCCGATGACCAGGGCGACGGCGCCGGTCGCCGCCGAGATCATCGCGCGGCGACCGCCGACCACGGAGATGGTCACAGCCATCGTGAAGGACCATCCGGCACTACGAGGAGACCGGTCTGGTCATCCCCTTCGCCCGCTCCCAGGGCGGCTTCCGCCTCTACACCGAGGCAGACATCGCCCGCCTCATGGTCATCCGCCGCATGAAGCCCCTCGGCTTCACCCTGGACGAGATGCGCGACCTCCTGGACGCCACCGACCGCGTCGACTCCGGCGAGCCGGCCGACATCGACGAGCGTGAAGCACTCCTGAAGCGGATCAGGGCCTACGAGCAGGCCGCCGCCCAGAAGATCGAGGACCTCCGCGTCCAACTGGCCCGCGCCGAAGACTTCGCCGCCACCCTCCGCGCCCGGCTCGGGACCGCCCGCCACGAGCAGGACGCCTCGGCCTGAATCACCGGCCGACAGCCGGCCCCGCGCAGCGCACGCCGGGCTCCCAAGAGGCCGCCGGCCCCGGCGACGCGGGGCTGTCGCGCTCCGCGCATGGGTCCGGTACACGAGCGAGCTGTGACGCCGCGTGGCGGGCGGCGCCCGCGAGGGTTCACTCGCTGACGCCGCCCGCCCTGCTTCGGACGACCTCTCCTGCTGCTCCCCGGCCAACCGCCGAGCAGAGCTACGGCATCCGGCGCGCCGCTGGTGCCCGTGCAGCCCCTGGCCGCCGTGGCACCTCGGTGGCCGACGGTCCCGCGGCGTTCCGCCCTTGGCGCTACGCGTCCTGCCGGTGGCCTGCCAGCAGCGATTCTTGGACGAGCCCGGCCGGGGTGAGGTCCCATGCCTCGACAGTGAAGTCGCCGCGGCCGGTGCCGGTGGCGTGGGCCTGGAGCCGCCACGGGCCGTCGGCGAGCGGATAGAACCTGAGGGTGAGCACTTGGCCGCCCGCGAGATAGATCTCGGCGATCGAGCGGTCGACCATGACGCGCAGTTCGACCGGTGTGCCGGGGGCCTCGGCGGCCGGGTACGGGAGGGCGTAGGCGCCTGCTCGTGCCCGTGCGTCCGTTGACGCGTGGCTGCGATCGACGGTGATCCGGCCGGCGGTGGGATCGAGAGTGATGTCGAGGTACTCGCTGCCGTCAGCGGAAGTGACCAGGCGCAGGCCGCTGGTGCCCGTGGTGTCGGGGGTCAGGACGGCGGTGAGGTCGAAGGTGCGGCTGACCTGGCCGAGTTCGGCCGTCCCGGACTCGGTGATGTGTCCGGTGCGGTGCAGTACGCGTTCGCCGCGCAGGGCGAGCAGCTCGCGGGCGGGACGTTGGACGACCGTGCCGTCGGCGGCGAGGGTCACCTCGCGGGGAAGGGTGAGGACGCCTGCCCAGCCGGCCTCGTTCACCCAGTCGGCGTCGCGGGCTTCCCAGGCCCAGCCCCAGAGCAGCCAGCGGTCTTCCTCGGGCGCCTTCAGCAGGGCGGGGGCGTAGAAGTCCGGGCCGTGGTCCAGCGGTACCGGTGGCGCGCTCGCCGTGAAGCGGCCGCCCTGCTCGTGGCCGGTGTGAACAGTCGTATGGCTGGGGCCGCCCTGCGGGGTCCAGTCGCTGACGATCAGGACGGCCCGGTCGCCGAAGGTCGCGTACTGGGGGCACTCCCAGCCGACCGGGGCGGTCGTGGTGGCGGGGCTGCTGACGTGGAAGGGGCCGCGATGGGCCCAGTTCTCCAGGTCGTCGGACTCGTAGAGCAGTGCTGCCCCGCGGCCGTCGGCGAAGGCGGAGCCGACGAGCATCCGCCAGCCGCCGTCCTGCCGCCAGACATAGGGGTCGCGGTACATGGTGGCGTCGGCGGGCGGCTGCGGGATGAGGAGTTCGGGCCGCTTGGCCCAGGTGTGGCCGCCGTCGTAGGACTCGGCGGTGGTGACCGGCTGCCACCAGCGGCCGGTGCGGTTGGCGGAGTAGAAGGCCACCAGTCGGCCGTCGACGGAGATCGCGTTGCCGGAGAAGCAGCCGTCGGCGTCGTCGCCGCCGGGGGTGGGGGCGAGCGCGACCGGGAGCTCTTCCCAGGTGATCAGGTCGGGGCTGCGGAAGTGGCCCCAGTGGACGTTCGCGTGCTGCGGGCCGTACGGGTTGTACTGGAAGAACACGTGGTAGTGGCCGTCGTGGAAGACGAGCCCGTTGGGGTCGTTGATCCAGTTGCGAGGCGGTCGCAGATGTACGGCGGGCAGGTGGGGGTCGGCGGGCGGCGTGGACACACGGGGCCTTTCTCGGGGTGCGCGGAGCACAGGAGGGTCAAGAGCCAGGAACGGGTGGGGATGTGGGGTCAGCCCTTGACGCCGGTGGAGGCGATGCTGTTGACGAACGACCGCTGGAACGCCACGAACAGGGCCAGGATCGGCACGGTGATCATGGATGAGTACGCCATGATCTGGCCCCAGCCCACGTTTAGCTGGAAGAAGTAGGAGATGCCCACCATCACCGGCCGCAGCTCCTCGGTCTGGACGACCATGAGCGGCCACAGGTAGGAGTTCCAGGCGGGGAGGAAGGTCAGGATGGCGACGGTGGCGACGGCCGGGCCGGACAGCGGCATGACGATGCGGCGGTAGATGGTGAACCAGCCGGCGCCGTCCACGATCGCCGCCTCGTCCAGTTCCTTCGGGATGCTCTGGAAGTACTGGTGGAAGAAGAAGATCGAGAAGGCGTTGGCGACGAACGGCACGATCTGGACCTGGTAGGTGTCCATCCAGCCGGTGGTCCACTCCAGGTGGAAGCCGTTGACGCGGAGCAGCGGCAGTTGGTTGACCCACCACACCAGCGGCAGGGCGAAGGTCTCGAACGGCACGATGAGGGTGGCGATGACGGCGGTCAGGACGAGCTTGCGGCCGGGCCAGCGCATCCGGGACAGGGCGAAGGCGGCCAGGCTGTTGACGATGATGCCGAGCACCACGGTGATCGTAGAGATCAGCACGGAGTTCAGCAGGAACCGTGCCGCCGGGACGCGCTCGAACACGCTGCTGTAGTTGTCCAGCGACAGGGCGCCGACCGGCAGGAAGGCGCGCAGGGAGCCGAGGTCGCCGAAGATCTGGTCGTCCGGCTTGAACGAGGAGACCAGCATGAAGACGAGCGGGAGCGCGAAGACCAGGGCCAGGACGACTCGGCCGGCGTGACCGCCGAGGTGTTTGAGGACGGAGGTCATGTCAGTCCCTCTCCCGGGTCAGGAATCGCTGGACGCCGGACACGCTCAGCACGAGCACGAAGAAGACCAGCGAGATCGCCGCCGCGTACGCGGTCTGCTGCTGGTCGTAGCCGGTGTGCACCGCCTGGTAGACGACGGTGGTGGTGGAGTCGAGGGGGCCGCCCTGCGTCATCACCCTGATCTGGGTGAAGAGGCTGAACGCCGCGATGGTGATGGTGACCAGCACGAACGTGCGGGTGGCACTCAGCCCGGGCCAGGTGACATGGCGGAAGCGGTCCCAGCGGCTCGCACCGTCCAGGTCAGCGGCCTCGTACAGCTCGGCGGGGATGGTCTGCAGACCGGCCAGCCAGATGATCATGTGGAAGCCGACGCCCTGCCAGACCGACATCAGGATGATGGCGGGCATGGCCGTGGCCGGGTCGCCCAGCCAGTCCGGGCCGTCGACGTGCCCCAGGGTGAGCGCCGAGATCACGTGGTTGACCAGGCCGTCCTGCCGGTAGAGGAAGGTCCACAGCAGGGACACGACGACCATCGAGGTGACGACCGGCAGGAAGTAGACGGTGCGGAAGAAGTTGATGCCGCGCACCTTCGCGTTGACCAGCAGCGCCAGCACCAGGGCGAGCCCGGCCTGGAGGGGGACGACGACGGCGGCGAAGTACGCGGTGTTGCGCAGGGACTTGTAGAAGACCGGGTCTTCGAAGAGCAGGGTGAAGTTGCGCAGGCCCACGAAGCGGGCCGGGGTGGGCGAGATGAGCCTCGCGTCGGTGAACGCCAGGGCGAAGGCGAGGGCGACCGGTACGACGAGGAAGACGACCAGCAGCACGACGGCCGGGGTGGCCATGCCGAGGGCGGCGAGGCTCTCACGGCGACGGGCTTGCGTCGTTCGGGTTCGCCGGACCGGACGCAGCCGGCCGAGGGCTGCGATCATGGTGGTCACGGTAGCTCCAGGGGAAACCGGTCCGGTTCGGGCACGCGGGAAGGCGCGGTCGGGGCCTGAACCGGACCGGGGCGGGTGGGTCAGCCGGCGTAGTAGTTGTTCGTCTTCAGGTTGGTGTCGATGTCCTTCGCGGCCTGGCCGAGCGCGTTCTTGGGGTCGGCGCCGGCCAGGATGTCCTGGGCCGCCTTCTGGAACTCGGTGGAGATGTAGGGGTAGGCCGGGGTGACCGGGCGTACCTCCGCGAACTCGCGGGCGAACTGGACGAAGACGTTGAGCTTCCCGCCGGGCTGGTAGTCGGCGACCTGCTTCGCGGCGGCGTCGGTGGCCGGGATGGTGCTGGTGGTCTTGGCGTAGTCGACGAAGTACTTGGTCTGGCGGGAGAACTCCAGCCATGCCTGGGCGCCGGCCTTGTTGGAGCAGGTGGAGCTCATCGCCCACTGCCAGGATGCGCCGCCGATCTTGGGTCCGTTGCCGAAGTCGACCGGCGGGATGACGGCCAGGTCGTCGCCGAGCTTGTCGGCGTTCTTGGCCGCGTTCCAGCTGCCGTCCCACTGGATGGCGCTCTTGCCGGCCAGGAAGTCCTTGTTGGGGTCGGCTCCGGACTTCTTCGCCATGTAGTCCTTGGCCACCAGGGAGCGGAACCAGGTCGCCCACGTGACGGAGCTCTTGCCGTCGAGGGTGCCCGAGGCGGTCTTGTAGCCGTCCCGGTCGATCAGGTCGCCGCCGAAGCTCTGCAGTTGCGGGGAGTAGGCGTAGGGCCACCACTCGCCGCTGCCGCCGGTGCCCATCTCCAGCGGGTACTGGAACTTTCCGCTCTTCTTCAGCTTGGCCAGTGCGGAGTCGAACTCGGCCTTCGTCCAGGGCTTGTCGATGGTCGGGACGCGGATGCCGTACTCGTTCAGCACCGACTTGCGGGCGAAGAAGGTCAGAGCGACGTCGTAGAAGCCGAACGCGTAGACCTTGTCCTTGTAGCGGCCGACGGTGCTGGGCAGCTGGTCGGACAGCGGGACCTCGCTGCCGGCGACGTCGATCGGGGACAGGTAGCCGCCCCAGGCCCAGTTCGGCACGTTGGGGCCGTCCACGTCGAGCAGGCAGGGGAGCTTCTTGGCGGAAGCCGCTGCCACGACGGAGTTGTTGTAGTCGCTCTGCGGGAACGCCTGCAGCTTGACCTTGTACTTGCTCTGCGAGCCGTTGAAGTCCTTGATGATCTTCTTGACGACGTCGAGCTCGGCCGAGTTGCCGGCGTTGTGCGTCCACAGTGTCAGCGTGTCGCCGTCGGCTCCGGACGTGCTGCCGCCGCTGCCGGTCGCGCATCCGGCGACCAGCGCGGTCGCCGCCACGACGGCTACACTCGCTACTGCGAGGCGCCTGGTTCTGAACACCACGAGGTTCCTCCATCTCACTGAGGCGGGTCCTGCAAGACCCGCCTGGGCGACCGGTTGCGACGGTCGCTGTTCTTGGTGGTCGTCCCGCCGCTCAGGGTCTGCGCTCCGGGCGGCGGGACAACCGTTTTCGGGTGCCGGTCTCAGCCCTTGGCGGGGCCGCCGATGGAGGCGCGGTCCTGCAGCGGCATGGGCACACGGTGTACGGCGGCTTCGAGCGGCCCGTCGCCGAGGATCAGCTCCACGGCGAGGCGGCCGAGTCGGTAGTGCGGCAGTTTCAGCGTGGTGAGCGCCGGGCGCAGCACGGACGCGATGTCCTGGTCGTCGAAGGAGATCACCGACACGTCGCCGGGCACCGACAGACCCGCCTCGCCGAGCGCCTGGTAGGCGCCGAAGGAGACCCGGTCGGCCAGGCACACCAGCGCCCGTGGGCTGTGGCCCGCCGCGAGCAGGGCGGAGACCTCCCGGTAGCCGTCCGGCGTGTCCCAGTCGCACTCGACGACACCGTCCAGGCGGGCGCCACCCTCCCGTAGGACCTCCTCCAGGCCGCGCATGCGCTCGTTCCCGGCGATGATCCCCTCGGGTGTGGCGGGGATGGCCTGGTGGCCGCCGATCGCCCAGATGCCGTCGGTGTGGCCGGCCGCGAGCAGGGCACGGGCCGCGTCCCGGCCGGCCTCGAGCTCGTCGGGGACGACGGACGGCGCGTCGAAGCCGGGGGCCAGGCAGTTCAGCAGCACCACCCGGCGCCCGAACAGTTCCTTGGGCGGTGTCACGTACCGGGTGAACATGGACGCGTAGATCACCGCGTCGACCTGGCGGTCCAGCAGCGCGTGGACCAGCGACGCCTCAGCGGCGCGGTCGCCGCCCGCCTCCGTGATGAACAACAGGTTGTCCCGCTCCCCGGCGGCCTCCATCGCACCGCGGATCACATCGCCCGCGAACGGTGTCGTGGTGATCCGGTCCGAAACGAAGCCGATGGTCTGTGTCGACTTGGTCCGCAGGCTGCGTGCGGTGACGTTCGGGCGGTAGCCCAGCTCCCGGGCGGCGTCCAGCACCTTCTGGCGGGAGGCGTCGGAGATGCGCATGTCGGTGCGGCCGGACAGAGCGAACGACGCGGTCGTCGGCGAGACGCCCGCTTTGCGGGCGACATCGGCCATGGTCACACGACGCTCAGACATCCGCTGCTCAGCTCCGTTGTTAAATCGGATTAGCAAGTTGCGACGAGACTGATGCGCACGTGGCCTGATGTCAACACTCCGGATATACCGAAAGGGAAACGGTGACACTATGAGCCGTTTTGTGAGACCTCAAGGTAACGCCCAGGTAAATCGGTGTGCATTAGCTCTTGCGTTAGCAGGAGCGGCGCGCGAACGATGCCGACCCATCACTTAAACCGATTTGGCAGGGCGTCAAACCTGCCGCGCACCCCTGGGAGCCAGCCCATGAGCCGGCCCATGAGGAGAAGAACAGCCCTCAGCGTCGTGTCCGCCGCCATCGGCGGCGCCGTCGTACCGCTCTCGTTCGCTTCCGCTCCCGCTTCCGCCGCCGCCGCCGAGGAACAGCGCGGGCCACAACGCCCCTCCGCCCGCTGGGACTTCGACGAGCGCGCCGGCACGGTCACCCGCGAGGCGGTCTCCGGCACGGCCGACCCCGTCGACTACGTCTTCAACGACGCCCGCTACAAGCCCGACAGCGATCCCGTACGGCGCCGAGGGGTGGGCGGCCGGGCGCTCTACTTCGACGGCTACTCCACCGTCGTCACCGCCCCGGGCCCCCGGCAAGCTCGACCCCGCCGACGGCATCACCCTCGACGTGTGGATCGCCCCCTACGCCTACGAGCACGGAATCGACGGCAAGCCCCAGGCGCTGATCAACCAGCATGACCCGGACGCGAAGACCGGCTTCCTGCTCGGCCTGCGCCGCTTCGGGCAGATCGTCTTCCAACTCGGCTTCGGCGCCGACCTGATCGAGGTCAAGGGTGCCGCGGACCAGCCCGCCACGAAGGGCAGGTGGACCCATGTCGCGGCCACCTACGACCCGGCCGCCCATGAACTGCGCCTGTACCGCGACGGCCGGCCGACAGGCACCGCCCCCACCCCCGACAGGGCCCCCCAACTGGCCTCCGGCTAGCCCCTGTTGATCGGCCGCAACAACCGGCCCACCCTGCTGAACGGCGAGTTCCACGCCAACACGTACATGGGCCTGATGGACAGCCTCGTGATCCGCCCCGGCACCCTGGACGACTCGACGGCACAGCAGGAACACGCCGAGAGGATCGCGGCTCTTCCCGGCCGTCGCGTGCCCCGCCCGGACCTGACCCGAACCGCGCCCGCTTCGACGGCGACCGGCACACCGACCCCAGTTCCACATGCTGCCGCCCTGGCACCGGATGAACGAGCCGCACGCGCCCGTGTACTTCAGACACTGCTCTCCTACGACACGAACGAGCGGCGTTTCTCCATCGACCGCAGCCGCTCCAGCCTCGACCCGGACGTACGCAAGAGTGCCCATGGAGGGACCGTGGAACTCGACGGCGGACGGCTGAAGCAAGGAGGTCACGGCGCACTGCACGGATACGGGAGAGCACCCGCAGACCGCCTTCGGCGACCCGGACGCCTACGCCGTGCAAGCCGCCGCGCGGCTGGTGCCGGCGGACCGGGCGGCGCGCGCGAGGCGGCACAACGCCGTGGTGGGCGCGCTCGACTCGGTGCTTAGGAGGGGCGGGGACGTCGCCGGCATGTGACCGGTTGAGGTTACTTCTCGCCCCCCCTTGTGGCCTGGCGAGTTGTCCCCACTGAGGGCACGATGACAGAGGCCGTACCCCATGCCGAGTGCGGCCATGACGACGCAGGGCCCTACCTGCCGGTTGGGGGACACGGCCCAGCACCCCCGAGAAGCCTCACCACCGCAGTCAAGGCCGTCAGCCTCGCCCGCACTCCTCGGGAGTGGTCATTCTGGTCGGTGCCGACGACTCAGCAGCCAAGTGGCGGACGCGACAGCGACGGCGCCGCCGACCACGGTGCAGGCCAGTACGGCCCCGGGGACGACGTGGGGATGGTAGGCGGCAGTGACACCCAGCCAACCTGCGCTCGCACCCAGGCAGGCAGCGGCCGGGGTGTCCGCCCAGCGGTACGGCGAGTACCGCGGGGTGAGCCCGGCCCAACGTAGGACGCCGAGGGGCAGGGCCACAGCAAGGGCGGTCAGGACGGCGATCACGGGAGCCTGCAACCGCGGGGTCAACGGCACGCGGTAGCCGAACGCTTGGATGGCCGTGAGAGCCATGACGACACCGCCGAGCGCGGAGGTCTGCAGCAGGGAGAGTCTGCTGCCACGCGTCTGCATCGCCCGGTCCACGGTGGAGGTGGCCAGAGCGCGCACGGCGTCGGTGCGCTCCCTGGCGGCGTCGAGGTGGACCAGGTCGTCCTCCACTTGGGCCAGGACCCTCTCGGCCACGGCCAGGTCCTGGTCGGCCATGGAGCCGCCGGCACCACGGCGGACGGCAGCGGGGGCGGTGCTGCGGATGTTGGCTGAGATGCCGGTGAGGGTGCGGGCGAGTTGGCGCAGCCGGGTGCTGGTCCACAGCGATCCGCCGGGTTCCAGCCGGGAGCGGTCCAACAGTGCGGCGGCGCGCAGGACTCGTCCCAGGGGCACTTCCGTGTCGGTGTCGGCTGTCCGCAGGTGACGCAGCAGTTCCTGGGCCTGGCGGTCTCCGGCCTCGATGGAGGTGTGGACCGAGCCCAGGGCCATGTGTCGCTCCGCGGCGTAGCGAAGCCGGGCCGCGTGCGACAGGTAGCGGGCCAGCGGGCGGAGCCCGTGGAATCCGTCGACGGCCCACACCCACGCGTCGAGGCGCTCCTCCAGGCTCTCGGGGGCCAGCACGTAGTGGGCGCGGCGGGCGGCAGCCGGGGCACTTGCGTCGGTCGTCCACAGGGAGAAGCCGTCCTCGGTGCGGTCGAACCCCTGCCACCAGGAGCCACCGCCGGTGACTGGGGCGTGGTCGCGTACGGCAGCGCACAGACGGCGGGTTCCACCGGGAAAGCCGCGCCGGTAGAGGGCTTCGAACACCAGGTACTCGCCGAGCACGCCCGCCGCGGGCGGGTTGCCTACGGCGCTCACCGCACGGTTCCAGTCGGTGAACAGGTCTGCCCACTCGTCCAGCGAAGCGTCGGCCGTGTTGGGGGCGAGCAGGGCCACGAGGCCGGCCACGTCGTGGTGCGCGAAGACGTACACGGAGTGGATCTGGCCCGGGGCCGGGCGGGTCGCGGCAGCCAGGACACGGAAATCCACGCTGTGGGCGGGGACCTCGGGCAGGACGAGAGCCGGGGCGGGCAGGCCGGTCAGCGGGGCGGTCATGCCCAGCTGCCGACACGCCTGCCACAGTCCGGCCAGGTAGCGGTGGGCCGCGGGCGCCGTCTGGGCTGCGGCGGGTACGAAGCACAGGACGACGAGCGCCGGTTTGGTGACCCGCGCGTTCACCCCACCCCTCCGCGGTCGGCGGTGAGCCGTAGGCGTGTCGTGGTCATTCCTGTGCGCCCTGGGAGGCGGCATCTCGTCCTGGGTCCTGCTCCACACCGGAAGGGCCGTCGAGGTCGAGGGTGAGGGAGTGGAGCAGCGGGGTGCGTTGTTCCTGCTGTTCGGGCGGCATGGGGACCCCGCCGGGCTGAGAGTTGGCCCGCCGCGGCGCCAGGAGTTCCAGTTCCCGGCGCGCCGCGCGCACCGCCTGCTCGTCGGCGATGGGGTCCGTGGCGGCGAGGGCGGACAGGACCGCACCGAAGCGCTGCCATTGTGCGTCCTCGAGCGACCAGTCCTCCGCGTCGTCGAGCAGGTTGATGAGCCGTTGGATGTCGCGGCTTGCCACGCGCCCCCCTGTGTCAAAGCTTTGGTCTGTTCCGATGCAGGACGGGACGTCTCACTGAGGGCGCCGGTTCCCGCAAAGCCCCACTCCGTCCGCAGGGGGTTTGAGCTGTTGCCGTTGGAGTGCGTTCAAAGGTGTTCTGGTGCGTGGGAGTGAGCGTGGGTGGTCTGTGTCGTGTCGCGCCTCGGCCGTGGGCTCGGTTCTCGGTGGTGAACTGACGTTCTTTCATCGAATGCGTGACCTTCCTGGGGGGTGCTCGTTTGTCATGGCGACAGGGTTCTTCGGGTGGGACGGGGTGGGTGGGCTGAGGAGTGTGGCGGAGCCGTTCGTCGTGTCCGGTCCTGGTGGTGTGGCCGTGCGGACCCGTCTCAAGCACCTGACGCCCGGCGATGAGAGGGTGCTGCGTCTGGTGGGCGCGCATCTGGGATCGCTGGCTTCGAAGGACCTCAAGGCGCGTTGCCGGGACGGCCTGGAGCATTCCGGTGAGACGTGGGCGGTGCGTAAGCGGGAGCTGACTGCGCTGTCGTCGTCACGGTGGGCTGGCAGCATCACCAAAGCCACGCACGACCAGTGGGCGCTGGCCCGCCGCTGCCAGCTCGCACACATCCAGAACCTGGAAGCCGGCGTCCGTACCATCGAGCACCGGCTGTCCCTGCCGGTCGGGCAGAAGGGGACGAAGAAGGCGGCCGGGGGTTACCGGTCGGCGCGGGAGTGGCATGCGAAGTCAAGGCGCCTGCGGGTACTTCAGGACCGGCTGACTGCCGCGCGGGCCGACCGCGAGGCCGGCCTCGTCCACGTCGTACGCGGCGGCAAGGCTTTGGCTCGCACCCGGCACCACCTGGACGCCGCCCAGCTGACCGAGTCCGCGTGGCGCGGGCGTTGGGAGGCGGAGCGCTGGTTCTGCCAGGCGGACGGCAAGTCCGGCAAGCACTACGGCAACGAGACCATCCGCATCAGCCCCGGCGGCGAGGCGAGCATCAAACTCCCCGCACCGCTCACCCATCTGGCCAACGCCCCACACGGCCGCCACATCCTCGCCTGCCGGGTCACGTTCGCACACCGGGTCGGCGAGTGGGCGGACCGCGTCGCGGCCGACCGGGCCATCGCCTACCGCATCCACTACGACACCGGCCGGAACCGCTGGTACCTGACCGCCTCCTGGCAGATTCCGCCCACCCCCACCCTCCCATTGGAGGCCGCGCTCACGCACGGTGTGATCGGCGTCGACATGAACGCCGACCACCTGGGCGCCTGGCGCCTCGACATCCACGGCAACCACCGGCAGCCCGCGCCGCTTCTTCTACGACCTGACCGGCACCGCACCCCACCGTGACGCCCAGGTCCGCCACGCCCTCACCCGCCTCCTGCACTGGGCCCACACCTGTGGTGTGAAGGCGATCGCGGTCGAGGACCGCGGTCATCGCCGTCGACCCGGCCTACACCAGCCGCTGGGGCGCCCAGCACTGGCAGAAACCCCTCACCAGCACGACCCGCACCACCACTCGCCATGATGCTGCTGCCGTGGCGATCGGAAGGCGCGCCCAGGGACACCCGATCCGGCGACGGAGAGCACCGCCCCCACCGCACCGGAGTGATGCGGTGGGGCATCGGACCGTCCAGGCCGGTAGGCGTGTTCCTGCGCGTGAGGGAACCCGCCCCCGCATCCCCGGACCACGGACACGATCCGTGCCGCCCGGACGCGCAGCGAACGCGGGCAACCAGAACGCCCAACACCGTCCGGGGCGTTCGGCCGAGCATGAGACCTGGCAACAGGACTCACTCCCGCTCAGTCTTTAGGAACGGTGCCTTTCCTCACGGTGGGCCCCCATTATGGGAAGGACCGCCGGGGGTGGCAATGACGGGGCTGGGCGGCAGAGAGGGAGCGCGGAACCGAGGCAGGTCCCGAACGCGTTACCGGAGCACCTCACCGCGGACGTCGCGCCCCCGGCTTCGACACGGGTCGCCTTCGGTTCCTGGCCACTGCCGTGGGGGGAAACCAGCATGCTGTTCACCGGTGGTGCGCGCCGTCGCGCGCGTTTGCTCGCGCGACTTGACGGGGCGTTGCGCCACCCGCGGGCCGGCGGCTCCGCCGGGTGGTTCGATCCCGGGCTGGAACGTGACGCGGGCGAACTCGTGAGGTCGGCGGGCGACAGCCTCGCCCGCGACCATGAGGTACTGGCCATCGTGGGCGGGTTCCACTGGTTGCGGGCGGGAGCCCTGCCCGAGGGGCCGCCGCGCCGGCACGAGGTGCGGCAGGCGGTTTATCTGCTTGCTCCTCTGTACGCCCACGCTCCCAAACTGGTGCCGGGCGGGTTTCGCGAGTGGCTGCCCTTCCTCGGGACGCGGTTCGCGCCCTGTGAGCTCGCTGGCGGGCCACCTCGATGGTCGGGCATGGCGGAAGCGGAGATGGACGCCTTCTTCGTCGGGCGGGACCCGGACCGTGCCCGCAGGGCCGCCGGCCTGTTCGCACTCGCCGCCGTGACGAGCGGACCCCGTCAACAGTCCGGTTTCGCCACGGAGTGCTGGCTCGGCTGCGCCATGGCTGCCGGCATCGTCTTCCTGCTGGACGGACGTAGGGAGTCCGCCGACGAGGCCGTGCAGGCGGCACGGTCCGCTCTCACCCTGTCACCGCCTTCCGGCGCCGACTCCCGGTTCTGCCGCGCCCAGTTGGCCACCGCACTGCTGGACCGCCACGACCGCTTCGCGCGCCCGGAGGACCTCGATGAGGCATTGGGCCTGCTGGAGCAGGAGTTGGCCGGCACTGCGGACGCCGACGGCGGCGCGCCCGAAGTCCTTCTGTCCCGCGCGCTGCTGAGCCGCTTCGAAGGGACCGGTGATCCAGAGGACATCGAGCGAGTTGTCTCGATGCGGCGTCGTGCGCTCGACCAGCCACAGGAGGGGCCGGGAGAGATGGGCGAGAGGATGAGCGCTCTGGCCGCCGCGCTGGAACGGCGTTTCGAATACCGGCCGGACCGGCGGGACATCGACGAGGCCGTCGAACTGCAGCGTGCCGCTGTTGACCTGTCCGGCGACTCCGTAGAAGCGTCTGAGATGAGTACCCTGGCGCGGCTTCTGGGTGCCCGCTTCGAGTGGAGCGGTGACCGCGCGGACATCGAGGAGTCGATCGAGTGGCATCGCCGTGCGCTGGAGGCGCCGTTCGGCGACGGCGCCGACCATCTTGCGCTGCTGTCCAACCTGAGCAGCGCCCTGCAGACTTCCCTGGACAGGCACGACGGCAACGACAAAGTGGGCCCGCGGGCCCCGGCCGTCGCCCATGAGGCCGTCGACTTGGCTCGCCGGGCCCTGGGAACCACGTCCGAGGAGGATCCGGACTTCGTCGGACGGCTAGGCACTCTTGCCAACGCGCTGTCCTTGCGGTCCCGCTGTGCCGGTGACGACGAGGCGCTGGACGAGGCGGTCGTCACGGCCCGGCGCGCAGCCGACGCCGCCCGTGCGGCCGGTCACCCTGCCACCGCGATGTTCTTCGTGAATCTCGGCAACCACCTCAGCCGACGCCACGAGCGTACGGGCGGCCCCGACGACCTCGCAGCGGCAGCGGACGCGTTCCGGGAAGCGACGCGGGTTTCGGGGGCCCCGGTGCCGTGGCGGATCCGCGCCGCCGACTACCTCGGCCGGTGTGAGGCGGAGGCGGGAAACTGGGCACGGGCAGTCGACGCCTTCGCGCAGGCCATCGACCTGCTGCCACGTATGGCCGCCCTGGGCGTGGACCATGCCGACGCCCACACCGCGCTGGACGAGCGGTTCGGACTCGCCGCCGACGCCGCGGCCTGCTCCCTGCACTGCGGCGACGCGCAGCGCGCGGTCCGGCTGCTGGAAGCGGGGCGCGGCCTGCTGCTGAACCGCGCCCTCGACACTCGAGCCGACACCGAGGACCTGCGCCGCGACGCACCCGACCTCGCGGCCCGATGGCACGCCCTCACCCAGCCGATCGCAGCCCAAGGACAGGCAGCGCAAGATGCGGCGGTGCGCGCCGAGGCGGAATGGGAGGCCCTGATGACGGACATCAGACGCCTGCCCCACCCATGGGCACGGCGGTTCCTCCAGCCCGCGGCACCAGAGGAACTGATGGCCGCCGCCGAGCAGGGGCCGCTGGTGATGCTCAACGCCTCCAGATACCGCAGCGACGCTCTGATCATCACCTCACAAGGGATCAGATCCACCCCGTTGCCCCTCGTGACCCGGCAGCAGTTGATCGAGCAGATCATCCGCCTCGTCGAAGCGGCCGACGACCCGTCACCGGAGAACGCGGAGGCGTCCGTGACCGCCACGTTGCGCTGGCTGTGGGACGCCGTCGCAGGGCCCGTGCTGGACACGCTCGACCTTCCCCGGCCCGCGGAGACCGGGGTGTGGCCGCGGCTGTGGTGGATTCCCGGCGGCGCGCTGTGCCACCTCCCCGTGCACGCCGCCGGATACCGGCAGGACCCGGACTCGGATGACCCCCGCTCCGTCGTGGACCGCGTGGTCAGCTCCTACACTCCGACCGTACGGGCCCTCATTGAGGCTCGCCGTATCGAACGGCTGTCCACTGACGGCGGGAACCGCATGCTGGTAGTGGCCATGCCGACGACACCTCGCGCGGCACCACTCCCCTCCGCACAGCGCGAGGCGGAGTTCCTGTCCGCTCTGTTTCCCACGACGCAACTCAAGGACTCGGACGCGTCCGCCGCCTCGGTACTGGAACACCTCCCACACCACGGCGCCGCCCACTTCGCCTGTCACGCCACGGCCGACGCCGAGCGGCCCGCCGACGGTCACCTGATGCTGACGGACAAGCTGGCCGTGCGGGACATCTCCCGTCTGAACCTGGCCCGGGTGCGGTTCGCATATCTCTCCGCGTGCGCCACCACCGTCTCCAGCCCGGGCCTGGCCGACGAGGCCGTGCACCTGTCCGGCGCGTTCCACCTGGCGGGTTTCACTCATGTCGTGGGAACGCTGTGGCCCATCAAGGACGACACCACGATGACGGAAGGCTTCTATGAGTCGCTGCCACAAGGAGCACATGGCGCACCGGAGTTCCACGCCTGCGCTCAGGCCCTCCACACCGCGGTGCTCCAAGCACGCGAGCACTCACCATGGCTGTCCGACCACTGGGCGCACGTCCACATCGGCCCATGAGACGACAGGTCCGGAGCGTCGAGCAGGCTCAGGCCGGCGACGACAACTACGCCATGGTTACGCATCCCCCTGGCCAACGACGAGCGGTCATGCACGAAGCGTTCACACTCGCCTGGTGGCTGTTCGCCCGACCACGTCTCGGTAAGACGGCGGGGCGAGCGGGTTCCGACTGAAGGCGGGTGCGGGGGCGGTGCCCCGGACAGGACCCTCCCGCGTCAACGGGAAGGCGCAGGCTGAGGACCACGGCTCCTGGTCCGAAGCCGAAACACCCTGCCGACAGCCCGGCCTGCAGAACTTGCCGCACCTTGCTCCCGCCATCGCCGCCCGGCACCGTCGCTGAGTAGTCAGGGACGCCATGGGTGAGGCTGTCATCCCGACTCCCTTCAGCCAGCTCACCGGCGGCCGGTGGCTGGAACGGCCGGTTCCGGGACGACCAATTCCGGTGGTGCCGTGGCCTTTTGGCAGGAGAGCGCCCTGCCGGGTTGCTCCGATGCCTCGCCGAGCCGGGGTCAGCAGACGAGATCCTCAACTCACTCGCCGACTACCTCGCCAAGTTCACCCCCGCCATCGACAAGCTGGACACTCGAGTTCGCCATTGCCGGCACAGGACACCAGTGCCGCAACGGTGTTGCCGTGACGGCTGGGTGGCCGGCTGCGTCAGAACGTGGCCAATCGAGCCGGGACAGGAATGCTCCGGTTTCCCTGTTTGGCGCACTTCGCCTCTGACACAATGCAATGGTGTCGCTACGGACGGTGGTTGGGGAACCGCCGCGACCGGCCTGCTGGGGGGATCTTGCGCCATGCTTGCGGCTACCTACGACGAACTGAAGCATCGGGCCCTGACGTTGTTCATGACCGCGTCCTCGTTGGCGCAACAAGCCGGCGCGGGCGTCGCAGTCGAGCGGCTCGACGCGGCTGAGCGCCCGCTGCGCGACGAGCGCTTCACGCTCGTCGTCATGGGCGAGTTCGGCCACGGCAAGTCCTCGTTGCTCAACGCCTATCTGCGAGAGCCCGGCCTCTTTCCGGTGCACTCGTACGTCTCCACCCGGCTCGTCACGACGGCCCGATTCGGTCCGGAGGAGACCGTCGTGGTCTCCCTGGCGGAGCGGCCGGGCCGCCCGGCCGAAGAGCGGCACATCGCACGGACCGAGATCGCCGCCTACGCCTCCGAAACGCACGTCACGGACGGGGCCGCCTCGCCGGACGCCGACCGGGCCACCGCCATCTCCGTCACCCTGCCCAACCCCGTACTCGCCCAGGGTCTGGTGGTCGTGGACACACCTGGCATCGGCGGAGTCCACCGCGGGCACACCGCCGCAGCCGTCGGTGTCCTCTCCTCGGCGGATGCCGTGTTGTACGTCATCGACGCTCAGCAAGAGGTGCCTGCCTCGGGCATCGCCTTCATCGAGGACGCCGCACGGGCGCTGGACGTCCGAGGCTGCCCCGCCCGGCTCGTCTTCGCGGTCACCAAGACGGACCGGGTGGAGGACCCGGACACGGTGGTGGACGAGCTGCGCTCCCGGCTGCAGGCAGTCCCCGGCTTCGACGCCGACGGCATCGTCATCGTCGGCGTCTCCTCCCGGCACCGTCTGCTCCACCTTCAGGACGGCGAGCCGGAGCGTCTGGAGCTCAGCAACTTCGGCGAGCTGGAGCGCCAGCTGCGTACATCGGTCACGCTCTCCAGGGCGCGGTTACGGCTGAGCACGGCCCTCAACGAGTTGGACTCAGTCACGCGGACGCTCCTCGCACCCGCCGAGCACGCGCTGGCAGTGCTGGACGCCGAGGACGAGGCCGAGCGCGAGCGACTCGTGGCTGCCGCAAGGCAGCACCGCGCCAAGGCGGCGGACCGCACCGCGACGGATGCCTGGAAGAGCGCTCTGGAAGCCGAACTGGAAGCACTGAACGCTGACTTGTGCACACACGCGACGTCGGTACTGGCCGAACTGTGGCGAGGGGTACGCGAGTCCTACCGAGCCCGGCCCGAGCTGCTGGACGACCCGCAGCTGGTGCTGGACCAGCTGGCCCGCCGACTCGCGCTGCTGATCGCCGATCTCGGCGAACGCGCACGCGCCGGAACAACGGAAATCCACGCGAGGGCGGCCGACCGGATCGGACTCGCCTCCTCTCCCCTGACGCCGGCCTCGTTGCCCGCCCTGCCTCCGCTGCCCGACCCGAGCACGCTGGCGCGGCCGGACGGGGACGACAGCGCGGAGTTTCTCGTCAAGGCGCTCGCCGCCTCGGTGGAAGGAGCCCGCACCGGCGCGCTGATCGGTGAACGCGTCGGCGACATCGTTTTCAGCCAGGCGCTGGGCAGGGCATTGCCCCAAGGCCCCATCGGCGGAGCGGCACAAGGCGTCATGGCGTACGGCTCTGCACTGCTGAAGGACGATGCCCGGCCCGGCTCGTGGCCCGGAGTGTCGCCCGGCGCCCTGATCGGCGCGAGGATCGGCGCCGCCGTGGGCGCCACCGTGGCGTTCGCCGGGCGGCTGCGACTCGAACGCAAGAAGGACGTGACCGACAGGGTCCACACACTGGACCGGGCACTCGCTTCCTGCGAGGAGGAACAACGCACGTTCCTGCACGAGAGCCTCGGCGAGATCGTCGGTGCGTGCGCACGTACGGCCGCCGTCGGCATGGAGAGGCTGGCCGCCCGTCAGCAGGCCGAGCACGAGGCGACCCTGGCCGAGATCGAGACCGCGCTCGCTGCCGTGGGCCAGGACGCGGTGCGCAACCGCCAGGAGCTGACCGACCGCCGTGCCAATCTCCACGCGCTGCGCATCTCGATCGCCGAGGTCGCGGACGCGACGGGGGCCCTCCAGGGCTGACCCACCGCGCACCGAGGGGCAGAGGGGCAGGGCAGAGGGGGAAGCATGGCATCGAGCCGGACGGAAACACTGGACCGGGCGCTTCGGTCGTTGCCCGACGGCCCAGCGGCACAGCCCGTACGGGTGGCCCTTCTGGGCGCTCACGAAGCGCTGCACGCGCCGTTGCGCGTGGCTGTGGCCGGGCGGGTCAGCTCGGGCAAGTCAACGCTGGTCAACGCCCTGATCGGTGATGAGCTGCTGGTCACGGGAATCAACCCCGTGACTTTCACCGTGTGCGTACTGCGGCACGCCCCGACCCCCTCCCTGACCGTGCGGTTCAGCGGCGGGACGGGGCCCGAGTCACGGCCGCTGTCGGACCTGCACCTGCTCACCGCGCGTGACGCCGACGGGGCGGAGCCGGAGGGCCTGGACCATGTGGAGATTCGCGGCCCCTTCCCGCACCTCGGCGCGTTCGAACTGGTGGACACACCCGGGTTCGGCTCCCGGTACACGGCCGACACCGCCGCGGCCATGCGTGCGCTGGGCGTGACCCCCGATGCGGTGGCCCGGTCGACGGCCGGCCAACTCCGGCGTTCGGACGCGGTGATCGCCGTACTCAACACCGCGCTGGCGGGACAGGACGCCGACCTGCTGACCCGCTTCCGGGGCGCGGACGGCACGTCACCGTCGCTCACTCCGATCACCGCGATCGGCGTACTGACCAAGGTCGAACTGCTGTGGCCCGGGGAGGTCGACGATCCCCGCGACGACGTCCTCGCGCTGGGACGAGACCACGCCCGGCGCATCATGGCGGATCCCGGTACGAGGCGGCTCCTCCACGATGTCATCCCGGTCTGCAGCAAACTCTCCGAAGGCGCGGCCGGCCTGACCGAAGAGGAGGTCGCCGACCTCGCCATCCTCTCCCGCACCCCCGAGGCACTGCTGAGGGCACGACTGGACGACCGCAGGGGCTTCGCGACACGCCAGTACGACGATCTGCCCCTGCCGCCCGAGCGACGTGGTGCGCTGGTGGCGCGCCTGAGCCAGTACGGCGTGTTCCTGGCGAGCCGGCTCGTCCGCGAAGGCGCGGACACGCCCGCGGAACTGGGCCAGGCCCTGGAGGCCGCCAGCGGCATGGAACACCTGAGGCGGACCCTGCTGTCGCACTTCGGAGAGCGCAGCGAACTGATCAAACTCGGCCGTATCGTCGACGCGGCCCGCGACCTCCGCACGCGTCAGGCACCCGCCGAGGACCCGCGCGTCCGCGCCCGCATCGGCGACGCCCTGCGCATGGTCACCGACTGGGAACACGACGAGCCGGCGTTCGTGGAGCTGCGGCTGCTGCAGCAGTGGTACGAGAGGCGCCTCGACATCCCCGACGCCGCCGGCGAGGAACTGGAGCGAGCCGTGGGTGAACGGGGCACATCGGTGGCCGACCGGCTCGGCTTCCCCCACTCGTCAACTCCACCGTCACTCGCCCGGCTCGAGCGGGCCGCCCTGGAACGCGTCGCGCACTGGCGCCGCTCGAGCATGGTGACCACCCCCGGACTCCGGCAGGTGGCACCGGTGCTGGAACGCCGGTACGCGCAGCTGTACGACCGAGTGCGGCAGGCACGGATCCTGCTGGGGGAGGAACTCACATGACCGATCCGACCGCCGCCACCCCCGCCGCCCCGGCCGGTGCCACCGCCGTCGGCACGAGTGGCCGGAGCCCCGTCCTCGTCGTCGATCTGGGGACCACCAGCTCGTCGGCCGTCCTCGTCTCCGCGAACGGGCAACAGCACCTGCTCAAGCACGCCGACGGCATCACACGGCACGACTGGATGCCCACCGCGGTCCTCCTCGATCAGGACACCTTCCTGGTGGGCTGGCAGGCCTACGAACGCCGAGGCGACGATCCGGCTCTCTACCGCACAGAGTTCAAGCCCGACATCGGCAGCGCCGTTCCCGTTCCCTTCGGCCGCTCCTCCTTCCCGGTGAAGGCGCTCGTCACAGCGGTGCTGGCGCACATCCGTGAGGTCGCCGCCGAGCTCGGTCCCGTACCGGAGCGTGTCCTGCTTACCGTGCCCGCCGAGACCATGCGCGCCCGCCGCGACGCCATGGTCGAGGCAGGCCGTGACGCGGGCTTCGACGACGTGGACCTGTTACCGGAACCGGTCGCGGCGGCCTACGCCCCCACCCTGGGCGCCGACTGGCAACCGGGCGACCTGGTTCTTGTGTACGACTTCGGCGGCGGGACCTTCGACGCCGCCCTGGTCCGCGTCGGCGACCGTACCCACGAGATCCTCGGCCAGCACAGTCTCCTGACCGGCCACGGCGGACGGGACATCGACGCCGCCCTCATGGCGGACCTCCGCCCCGCCGCCGACCGATGGCTCACCGCCGATCCCGCACGCGAAAACATCCGCCACCGCCTCGACAGGCGCACCGCGGATGCCGCCGTCACCCTCAAGCACCGCCTGAGCACCGCCGAGCGGGCCGCCGCCGAGATCGCCCTCGACATGCCCACACAGTGGGCGTCCCGCGACCGCCTCCATGACATCGCCATGCCTGTACTGGCCGGGACCGTCGCCTGCTGCCGGGCCCTCGTCAGCGAGGCGGGGACCACCCTCGATCAGGTGACCGCGGTCGTCCTCGTCGGCGGAAGCACCCGCCTGCCCATGGCCGCCGCGTGCGTCGAGAAGGAACTCGGCCTCCCCGTGCGCCGAACCGCCGACCCGACGCTCGCGGTGGTCCACGGCGCTGCCCGCTGGGCCGGACTGACCCTCGGCGACGGCACGACGGGCGAGGCGCCGACGGAGCTGGAGTACCCGCTGAGATGGCCGATTCCGGAGGGAGAGGCCAGGCTGGAGCGCTGGCTCGTCGCCGAGCACGACACCTATCCGGCAGGCGCTGCCCTCGCCCGCGTCCGCCTGACCGACAACACCCTCCATGACCTGTGCGCCCCCCGCGCGGGCCGGATCGTCCGGCTCCACGCCCTGGCGGGGCGGCGCGTCTTCGACGGTGACTGGCTCGTGACCGTGGTGCACCCGCTGCCGCCCGGGGCCGAGTTCACCTACAAACTTGTGCCCTGGACCCAAGGCCGTCGAAGCAGTACGCCGGACCCTCGGCACCCGAAGCCCTCCGAGCGGCGAGGAGGTGGCGATGACCGCGACGACGAGCGGGACGTCCCCTCTCGCTGACTGGGCCATGGACCATCTCGCGTGTGGCCGGGACCTGGTCGAGCGGCATGTTCCCGAGCCACAGGAGCGGGCGCGGCTGCTGGGCCTGCTCGACGCGGCGGCCCCCCGGATCCGGGACACCCGGCTGCGCCTCGCCGTGGTCGGCGAGTTCTCCAGCGGCAAGAGCACGCTGATCAACGCCCTGCTCGGCGGCGGCCTCCTGCCGGCGGGAGCGTTACCCACGACTGGCGCGGCCACCTGGGTGACGGCCTCCCGCGGCACGCCCGGCTACTCGTTCCGGCTGGACGGATCCGCACACCACATCGTCCCCCTGGACGGCCGGCCCCTGGCTCCGGAGGTGCTGTCCTCACTGCGCAACACCGCGCCGGACGCGGAGCCGTCGGCGGACGGCGCCGTCCTGCTGGGGGAACTGGTCTCCGAGGGGCCCTGGTGCGACCGGATCGACCAGCTGACCGTGAGCGGGTGCGCGCCGCTGCTCGACCAGGGAGCGGTCCTGATCGACACACCCGGCAGCAACTCGCCCGTCGCCGAGCACGTCCGTGTCACCCAGCAGGTGATGGCCGAGGAAGCGGACGCCGCTGTTGTCGTCGTCTCCTCGCACGTCCTCGTCACCGACTCGTTGGTGCGGTTCCTCCAGGATGCCGTTCCGGCGCAGGTACGCGGCCGGTGCGTCTTCGTGATCACGCGCATGGACGATCTCGATGGGGACGACGAGTACGCCTCGGTGCTGCGCGCGGTGCGCACGTGCGTGGAGCGGAAGCTGAGCATCCGGAACCCCGTCGTGCTCGGTGCAGCACCGGCAGGCGTCACCAAGCGGCTCGCCGGCCGGTCCCTGACCACCGCGGCCGCCCACTGGTACGAGCGGTTCCCGGAGCTGGAAGGGGCCCTCGGCCGCTTTGTCATCGAGCAACGGCCCGCCCGCGTACCCCTGCGCGTGCTGAGCTCACTCGACGAGGCACTCGCACTCGTCGAGGACGCGCTGGCGCGCCGTCACCGGGACCTGGAAGCGGCGTATGCGGACCTGACGGCGCGCCCGGTGCGCGAACTGGACGACTTCCTGTCGCCACGGGCCGAACCCGTCAGAACCGTGACCCGCCAGGTGTCCCAGGCCGCGCAGGCGGTTCGCCGGGACGTGGCCATGGCCTGCGACGCCACTTTCGGCGAAGCCGCGATCTCCCTCGTGACGTCGGTATACGCCTGCCGGTCCCGCACCGAACTGGCCACACGCCTGGGTGCCGCCGCACACACTGTCGAGAAGGCCGTCATGGCCCTGTCCGAGCAACTGACCGACGACATCGGCCGGCAGGTGAGCGACGCCGCTGCCGGGGCCGTCCGGCTGCTCGACGAGGCATTCACCGCCGAGTACGCGGACGTGCTCCCTGTCCCCGTGCCCCCCGTGGGGCAGGAACCGAACCCGATCGAGGCCCCAGGCACGCCGCCCGGCGGGCGCGTCCACGGGGCGAGACTCAGCAGTAGTGCCGTCCTCGGTGCCCTGGCGGGGAACGAGTTCCTGGGCAAGAGCGCCGCCCTGGTGCTCGCCGGGTTCCCGCTGTTCCCCAGCCTCGATCGGCTCCGGGAGGAAGTACTGACAAGCCTGGCCGGCTGGCTGGAGTCGGTGCACGAGGAGGTGCGCGCCGACGCACGACGGCTGACCGACGTCGCCGTCGCGCGGCTGGAGCAGTACATCTGCGACCTCGTGGAGGCGTACCGGGCCGCGCACACCGGCACGGTGACGCACCTGCTGAGTGACAGGGCCGAAGCGTACCGGCGCATGGGGAAGGAAGGTGCCGCGGTCGCCAAGGGGATGGCCACCGTTCGTCAACGCCGGCTGCTGGTGCGTACCCACCTGACGCGTCTCGACGTTCCGAGGGAGCCTCATGAATGACACACCCGCCGACCCCCATGCCGTGCCGTCCTCCCTGAACGACCTGGAAGAGCTGGCCCGCGCGGTCGCCGAACTGCACGCCGCCCACGGGCCGTCCGACGACGGGCCGGGCCTGGATGACGCTCCCCGTGACGCGGCCGCCGCTGACGGGGCGGTGCAGGTGGTCGCCGTCGTCGGGGAGAGCGGGCGCGGCCGGACCACCGTGGCCCGGCAGCTGGCCACGACGCCCGCCCGGATCATCGACGCCCCACCCCCGGGCGCGTTCCCGGACGCCGACGTGGTCGTGGTCGTCGTCGCCGCGGGTTCGCCGCTCGGGATGAGCGAGCGACAGGCCGTCGAGGCGACGGCCGAACGCACCGGAGGCGCGCCAATCCTGATCGCCGTGACCCGACTGGACACCCTTGACGAGGAGGAACGGCCCGCCGTGCTCTCGTACGTCCAGCGGCGGGCCCGCACCATCCTGCCCGCCATCCGGGTCGTACCGGCCGGACGCACCCCGGACGAGGGCCAAGACGTCCGCGCCGAAGTGGCCGCCGCGCTGGGGAGGATGACGCGAGAGGCCACGGCACGCCGTCGCCTCCGGGTCAGGCTGGGCGAGCAACTCGCACTCCTCGGCGAACGGGCGGCACACGAGGCCGCCCTCCAGGCTCAGCGGCGGCAGCACCGCGCAGCACAGCAGGCGGCGGCGAAGGAGGCCCGGGCCGCGGGCGAGGAGCGGTGGGCGAACATCCTCGCCACTCTGACACGGCGGTGCGCACAGGAGGTGAGGGCGGCCCACACCCTGGTGCGGGCCCATCGCACGAGCCTGCTCCAGGACGTCCTCGGCGCCCATGAGCACGGTGATCGGGCAGCACTGGACCGGGTCGACAAGGCGACGCGGGCAATCCTCGCCCAAGGCCGGGCCCAGGCCGACACCGCACTGGCCGTGGACAGGGAGGGGGCCGTACGGCAGGTGCACGACCGGTTCCGGATGGATCTGGCCGCATTCCTCGCCGAACCGCCGGACGCGATGCGCACCGGCGCACCCGAACCGGCGCCCGTGCCCGCAACACCCCCACCCGGGCGGCGGCGTCACACGGCGGCCACCGTCGCCGCCGGTGCGACGCTCACCGTGGTGCACCTGGCCAGGGGTGCGAACGTCCAGGCGGTCGGCATCGCGGGGCTCACCTCGTTCCTCCTCGCCCTGGACCATCGTGAGCAGGGGAAGGCCCGTGCCGCCGCGGCGCGCGACCAGGCGGACCGGATCGCGGCCGCCATGGAGGAGTGGCTCGCCCGCTGCACCGACGACGCGTACACGGCCTTGCTCGGCGGCGTACGCGCGGCCCGGGACCAGTGGCGCGCCGAAGCCACGCCGCCCGCTCCCGCCGACGGCGACCACGCCGACGAGCCGGACTGGAGCGGGCTCCAGAAGCGTGTGGCGGACCTTGAACTCGTCCTGCGGGAGCTGAACCTGCGCGAGTACGTACAGAAGGGGGAGGTGTGCTGACGCATGCCCAAGAATGCTGACGCGGACGACCTCGGCGGCATCGCCAGGAAAAGGCTCGTTCTCCTGGAGTTGACCCAACGGCAGTCCACGGTCGTCCGTGAGCTGCGGGACGACGCCGTCGCCGGTGACCTGGCGGATCTCGAGAAGCAGGTCCGGGACGGACGCTTCACCGTGATGATCGTCGGCGACTTCAACCGGGGCAAGAGCACCCTGGTCAACGCCATTCTCGGCGACCGGGTCCTGCCCACCAAGCCGGAACCGACCACCGCCGTCATCACAGAGGTGCACTACGCCGAGCAGGCCACGGCCCACTTGTACCCGACGTCCGACAACGGCCTGACGCCCGAGCCGGTACCGGTGGACGTCGACCGGCTCGAGGAGTACCTGGCGGTGGACCAGGACGACCCCGAAGCGGCCAGCCCGTACAAGCGCGCGGTGGTGCGATGGCCGGTCGACCTGTGTCGCGACGGAGTGGTGCTGGTCGACAGCCCTGGGCTCAACAACATCAATGTGCACACCGACATCACCTTGAACTACCTGCAGAGCGCCGATGCGGTGATCATGGTGGTCGACGCGACCGTCGCCTTCGCCGAGAACGAGCGCCACTACCTGGAATCCAGGATCCGTGCCAATGGCCATGAAGACGTCCTGTTCGTGATCACCAAGACCGACACCCTGGACGAGTACGAGCTGCCGATCGCCCTGCAGTCCATCCGACGGACGGTGGAGAACCTGCGCCGCCCGCGGGAAGCGCTGTTCTTCGTACGCGCCAAGCAGGCCCTCAACGGGCGGATGAGCGGCGACCAGGAACTGATCGAGAGCTCCGGAATCACCGAGTTCGAGGAGGCGCTGTCCGAGTTCCTCGCCCGGGAGAGGGGACGCGTGCAGCTCCTGATCGCCGCGAACCGACTCGGTATGTACACCGCCATGGCCCACGGCGCGGTGGCCGACCGCCGCCGGCTCGCGGCCTCGAGCCGTGCGGAACTGGAGCGACGGCATGCCGCGCTACAGCCCGATCTGCTCGCCCTGGAGGCGCGTCGGCAGAGGTTCCTCGACGGCGCCGGCGCGGTCATCGACGAGGCACACGTCTCCATCGACGCACGCGCCAGGGAC
Source organism: Streptomyces sp. NPDC058678 (assembly GCF_042714835.1). Taxonomy (NCBI): domain Bacteria; kingdom Bacillati; phylum Actinomycetota; class Actinomycetes; order Kitasatosporales; family Streptomycetaceae; genus Streptomyces; species Streptomyces sp. NPDC058678. Next base: position 26,514 of record NZ_JBHXSG010000062.1, read on the forward strand.
CTCCTGCGCACCATCGCCGACCGGTGCGTCGACTGGGCCGTGACGGCGGAGACGGAGGCCGGTATCGGCTGGAGCCTCCGGGTGAAGAAGAACGCCGAGGCGTTGGCCAAGGAACTGGGCGCCGCGATCGCCGCCCGTGCCGAGTCGGAGGTCAGCACGTGGCAGGCCGAGGTGCTGAGGCCGGTGTTGGAGACGCATGGTGCCGTCCTCTCCACGGTGATGGAGAGCGAGGTCGAGCGTTTCGAGGCCGACCTCAAGGCTCTGCGCTCTGCGCTCTTCGCAGCCGGAACGAGCGACACCATCGGCGAGGGCGCCGGGCCCGGCGTTGGGGAACGCACCGTGGCGACGGTACTCGGCTGGGTCGGCGGCGGACCGGCCCTCGGCTTCGCCGGCGCCAGGTTCGGCATGAAGGGGATGCTCAAGCAAGCGGCACCGATCATGGGCGGGCTGACCGTCGGCATCCTGCTCGGCGTCGGGACCGGAGGACTTGCCTTCATCGCGATGGGCATCGCGGCCGCGCTGAACCTCAAGGAACTGCCCGCGGCGGAGAAGAAGGTCCGCCAAGCGATCGGTGAGCGCCTCAGGGACCAACTGCTGGCCCAGCGAGAGGCGCACGCCGCGAAGATGGCCACGGAGGCCGTTCGGGGTCTCCGTGACGCCACCAGTAAGTTCGCGTCCGGCCTGCACACCGAGATCGAGTCGGTACGCAGCCAGGTGGACGCCGCTCTCGAGGCCAAGCGGCGGGGCGGGGAGGCCGTCGCCGCGGAACTTCGACTACTGGACACACTCGCGGCGGAGCTGGACCGCATCGACCACGACACCGCCGAGTTGCTCGCGGGACTGGACCCCCTTCCCGGCCTGTGACCGCGGAGTGGGAGGAAGGAAGGCCATGGATCCGAAAGACCTGCACGTCATGCTGACGACACTGGTCCGTCTCACCTCCGTGGAAGATCAGGCCGCGTATGTCACGAGACACCCGTCGCTCCTGCGGACGCCCGCGCGCCACGCTCTGCTCAGCAGGATGTACGGCGACGCCGACCGACAAGGCGACGACAACCTCCGGGTCAACACCGTCAAGAACGCCGCCTCCGACACCTCGGTCCACGTCTCCATCGCCGCCGACCCCGACACCGTGCGCCTCATGGTCGAGGACACCGGCCCGCCCCGTACCCCGCGTGCACGCCGTGGCCGGACGGGCAGCGGCCGGGGCCTGGTCGGCATGCGGGAGCGCGCCGCCCTCTACCGGGGCGAGGTCAGCGCCGGGCCCAACCCTCACGGTGGCTGGACCGTCCACGCCGTCCTCATCCCCAACCCGCCGGTCAACTCCCTTGAGAAATAACCCGCTTGACGATCGTCCTCACCGTCGACGAGCAGGCGCCGCAGCGGATTGGGCTTCGGCACGCTGCTGGAGGCTCGCCCCGGCCTCACCGCCGTCGGCGAGGCCGCGGACCAGCGCAACAGTCCGTACCGCAGCCGAACTCCGCCGATGCCGTCCTGATGTCCGCATGCCCGGCATGGACGGTATCGAGACCACTCGGCCCGTCGTCGAGTCCGACAGACCTCCCGGGGTCCCTGCCGACCAGCTTCGAACCGCACGAGTACGCCTACGGCGCGCTGCGCACCGGAGCCGGCGGGTTCCGGCTCGCGGACGCCTCCCGGCCGAACTCCTGGTTTGGATCAGGACGGTCGCGTGCGGGGACGCCGTGGACGCGCCCGCCATCCCGCGCCGCCTGTTGGAAACCGTCACCGCGACGACCGCCCGGCCCGTCCTCGGCATCGCCCCGACCCGCGTCTGGATGGCGGGCAGGGCGAAGCCGTCCGCGTCCCGTACGCGAAGGGCACTCTGGTGAAGCTGCCGGTGGCCGCCGACTCCGTCGAAGCCGTACCGGCCGCCGTTGCGGCACGAGATGTGCAGGCCCTTGGCGCAGTAGTCGCAGGTGTTGTCGCTGTAGGTGAACGGGGCGCCCCATGGGGCGGCCGGCGTCGGTGGCGGGCATCGACGCGTAGGGCCACAGGTCGCTGCCGCACACGCACGCGGCCAGCGTGCGCACCACCGCGTCCGTCGGCTGGACGATCTTCGGGTCGGGCCGGTCCTCGACGCGAACGTCGCCGGCTCCGTACATCACTGCTGCACGCATGGGGGTACCACTCCAAACAGGGGTCGTGCTGGGGGGGTGCGGGTGATCAGCGTTCGAGCATGTGCGCCTGGGCCTCGGTGTGGGTGTCGCCGGCGGCGGGCGGCAGGCTGCTGAGCTTGTGGAGCTGCTCGCTGGTCAGCGTGACCGTGTCGGCGGCGGTGTTCTCCTCGACCCGGCTGACGCGCTTGGTGCCCGGGATCGGGGCGATGTCGTCGCCCTGGGCGAGCAGCCAGGCCAGCGCGACCTGCGCGGGCGTGGCGCCGGCCTCGGTAGCCAGGGCCTTGACCTCGTCGGCGAGCGCCAGGTTGCGCTGGAAGTTCTCGCCGGTGAAGCGGGGGTTGCCGCGCCGGAAGTCGTCCTCGTCGAACTGGTCGGTGGGGCGGACGGTGCCTGTCAGGAAGCCGCGGCCCAGCGGAGAGAACGGCACGAGGCCGATGTTCTGCTCCCGCAGAAGGGGCAGGACGCGCTCCTCGATACCGCGGGTCCACAGCGAGTACTCCGACTGCACCGCGGTGACCGGCTGGACGGCGTGGGCGCGGCGAATCGTGTCCGGGCCTGCCTCGGAGAGGCCGAAGGCGCGCACCTTGCCCTCGTCGATCAGCTCCTTGACGGCGCCGGCGGTCTCCTCGATCGGCGTGTTCGGATCCACCCGATGCTGGTAGTACAGGTCGATGTGGTCGGTGCCCAGCCGCTGCAAGGAGCCCTCCACCGCGGTGCGGATGTTGGCCGGGCTGGAGTCCAGGTTCCACGCGCCGTCGCCGCCGTGCGAGACCAGGCCGAACTTGGTGGCCAGCACCACCTGATCCCGACGCCCCTTCAGCGCCCGGCCCAGCAGTTCCTCGTTGGTGTAGGGCCCGTAGATCTCGGCGGTGTCGATGAGCGTGACGCCCAGCTCCAGCGCCCGGTGCACGGTCCTGATCGACTCCGCGTCGTCGGTGCCCGCGCCGGTGTAGCCGTGGGACATGCCCATCGCACCCAGCCCGATCCGGGAAACCTCCAGGTCACGCAGCTTGATGTACCGCATCTCGCCTTCTCCGGTTGGTGGCGTTGCCCGGCCCCTCACTCTCGCCCGGCCCGGCACGTCGTGCCGATTGGAACCTGGGCGACGGCGAGGGCGCAGGCGTCTTCCTCATTCACCTTCGCCCGGACTGCTCCGGTGTGGCAGGGCGGGCTGTTCAGGGGTAATGACAGGGCCCCCTCCCGCCCGCGCAGCGGGTGCCCAGCGGGTGAGACTGGAGTCATGGCATCCGAGAGCGCGCACAGCGAGGGCGCCGAGCTGGGCCGCTACCTGCGCGCCCGCCGCACCCAGACCAGCCCCGAGCACGTCGGCCTCGCCGTCGGCACCGGCATCCGCCGTACCCCCGGTCTGCGCCGCGAGGAGCTGGCCACCCTCGCCGGCATCAGCATCGACTACTACGTGCGCCTGGAACGCGGCAAGGAGACCCGCCCCAGCCCCGCCGTCCTCGACTCCCTCGCCCGCGCCCTGCACATGGACGACCAGGAACACCAGCACCTGCGCGAGCTCGCCGCCCGCGCCGCCCGATACACCCCCGAACCCCCGCCCGCACCCAGCCGCACCGTGCGCCCTCACCTGAAGCTGCTGCTGGAGTCGCTGAGCCCGAACCCCGCCTACGTGATCAGCCGCAGCATGGACATGCTGGCCTGGAACCGAGGCGGCCTCGCCCTCTACGCGGGCCTGGAGGACTGGCCGGCCAAGCACCGCAATCTCGCCCGATACCTCTTCCTCCACCCCGCGGCGCGTGATCTGTTCCCGGACTGGGACCGCCAGATCACCGGCTGCGTCGCCCGGCTGCGCGCCGTCGCCGGCACCGCCCCCGACGCTCCCGACCTCACCAACCTGGTGGGTGAACTCCTCCTCAAGAGCCCCGACTTCGCCCGGCTGTGGGAACGCTACGAGGTCACCGGCCGCAAGCCTGCGCAGAAGACCTTCCACCACCCCCGCGTTGGCACGGTCACGCTCACCTCCCAGTCCATGCAGCTGGAAGGCACCCCCGGCCAGCGCATCGGCGTCTACACCGCCGAACCCGGCACCCCCGACCACGACGCCCTGCTCCTGCTCGACATGACCGCTCCCCAAGCTGAACAGCACTCGGCGCGGTCGGACGCCGAACAGCACCGCCAGCAGCCGTAGGCGCGGGGCACCCGGCCCGATCAGCGGATGCAGCATCTGGTGCACGCACCTGTTGGGCGGCCAGAGAGGCGAACCCGACGCCGAAGCGCCACGCTGCGGCCACCGGCGTCCGAGTTCGCCCACGAAGCCGTCCCGGATTGTGTGAACCGGCGGCTTCCGCCCGTGCAGCGCAGAAGATCCGCCGCCAGGAGCAGGGACACGAACACGCCGCCGCCCAGCTCATTGCGCTCCGCGGCCCGAATGCGACCCGGCCCTTTGGCTGCGTGAGGCCCTGGCTGCAGTCAGCGCCCGCAACATCCGGCACCACGGGGGCGCACAGACTCTGCAGACAGTTGACTCGTGTTGCCGCTCAGCCGTCGAAAGTACCAGCGCGGGCTGCCTCGTGCTGTCAGCAGGAACTGATCGATGATCGGCCGATGGATCTCGGTCCAGGCGATCGTCAGTCGTGCACCGGTGCCCGCTCGTCCAGGAGGCCTTCGCTTCGCAGATCGTCCCAGACCTGTGCCGGGATCTTCACGCCGAATGCCGCGATATTGCTGCGTACTTCCTCTTCTGTACGCATTCCGACCACGATCCCCGAGACGACCGGATGGCGTAGCGGGAAGGCCATCGCCAGCTCCGGGAGCGTCACACCGTGTGCCTCGCAGACATCGGCAATACGCTGCGCGCGCTCCAGCATCTGCAGGGCGGCGGGCACGTAGTCGAAGGTGGCCCCCTCGGCGGGCCGGGGCATGGCCAGCAGGCCGGAATTGAATATCGACGCCGCAAGAACCGAGATCCCCCTGTCCGAGCACGCGGGCAGCAGTTCGTCGAGGGCGCTCTGGTCCAGAAGCGTGTAACGGCCGGAGAGCATCACCACATCGACGTCCGACTCCTCGACCAGACGGGTCAACTTGCCAGGGTGGTACATCCCCGCGCCGATCGCCCCCACCAGCCCCTGGGCACGCAGTTCGGCGAGGGCCGGATAGCCCTCGCGCAGGGCATCCTCGAAGCGCTCCTCAGCGTCGTGCAGGAACAGCACGTCGATACGGTCGACGCCCATCCGTTCGAGTGAGTCCTCCACGCTGCGCAGAACACCGTCCCGCGTGAAGTCCCACACGCGGCGGTGCGTGGCAGCCACCGCAAAGCTTTCGTCCATCCGGCCCGCCGGATCCTGCGGGACCAGCAGCCTGCCCACCTTCGTCGACAGCGTCACCTCCTCGCGGGGCTTACCGCGCAACAGGCCACCGGTGCGGCGCTCGGAGTGCCCGATGCCGTAATGGGGAGAGGTGTCGAAGTAGCGAATCCCGCTCTCCCACGCCGTCTCAAGAGCTCCCGCGGCAGTCTCGTCGTCCAGCGGCGCGAAGAGCCCGCCGAGTGGCCCGCCACCGAAGCCCAGTTCCGTGACCTGCACCTTGCTCTTCCCGAGCCGGTTCCGCCTCATCCGCCGTTCCCCTCATATGGTTGGTGACGCGCGATCATGTTGAGTGGCCCTGGACCACCACTTCAAGCGGATTCCCACACACGCGGGGCGTGATCCGCCGAACAGGTCCTGATCTCTCCAGTCAGAGATCGTGCCGTGCTTCGTGTCCTGAGCTGGTTCTTCTTCGACCCGTCGTTGCTCGAGCGGCGCCGGCGCATCGACCGGGCCCTGTTCGCCGTGGTGATGGAGGCATACGTGCACGGGGTGTCCACCCGCAGCGTGGATGACCTGGTCAAAGCGCTCGGGGCCGACAGCGGGATCTCCGAATCCGAAGTGTCGCGGATCTGCGGTGAGCTTGACGCCGAACTCGACGCGTTCAAGGAACGGCCCCTGGACCACACCGTCTTTCCCTACATCTTCCTGGACGCCACCTACTGCAAGGCCCGCGTCAACCACCGGATCGCGTCTCAGGCGGTGGTCATCGCCACCGGCATTTCCACCACCGGCCACCGCGAGATCCTCGGCCAGTGCGGGGTGACCTTCGGCACATCGGAGGTCTTCGCCGGGCTGGTGGTTTCATCCTGCACTTGTTTCCCGCCTGTTGCTTCTGGCGCACTGTTCCCGCAGGACGGGCACGTGTCACCCGATCTCTGACACAACGTCAAGTCAGCGTCGTGAGGGGTGAGTAGGACGGAACGCCTTCGTCCGGGAGAACGGCGACGGTTGCCGACAAGCACTCTCATGGGCCGCTTCAGCCTCTAGTCTGCTGCCAGACCCCCCACAGGGCCTTCCCCCGCGGCATGGGCGGGACTCCCGCCCGTACCACCGAGAACAGGCGGCCGAGGGCATGCAACCACTGCACCCAGAAGATCCCGAGCAGCTAGGGCCCTACCGCCCGGTGGCCCGTCTTGGAGCAGGCGGGATGGGCCGGGTCTATCTGGCCACCTCGCCGGCCGGCCGCACCGTCGCGGTCAAGGTCATCCGTCCCGAGATGGCCGGGGACAAGAACTTCCGCATCCGCTTCCGGCGCGAGGTGGCGGCCGCGGCGGCGGTCGGCGGCGTCTACACGGCGTCCGTGGTGGACGCCGCGCCGGATGACGAGACGCCATGGCTCGCCACCGCCTACGTAGCCGGCCCCACCCTGGCCGAGGCGGTCGCCGCACACGGGCCGCTGCCGGTGGAGACGGTCCTCGCGCTGGGCGCGGGCATCGCCGAGGCGCTGATCGCGGTGCACGCCGAGGGGCTGGTGCACCGCGACCTCAAGCCGTCCAACGTGCTGCTCGCCGCGGACGGTCCGCGCGTCATCGACTTCGGCATCGTCCGGGCCCGGGACGGTTACCAGCTCACCGGCTCCGGCGGCCTGTTGGGCTCGCTCGAGTACGTCTGTCCCGAACAAGCCACCGGCGATCCGGTGGGACCGGAGGGAGACGTCTTCTGTCTCGGCTCGGTGCTCGCGTTCGCGGCGTCGGGACACGCGCCGTTCAGCGGGGCCGCCGCGGCCGCCCTGCTCTACCAGGTGGTCCACGGTTCGGCCGATCTGACCCTGGTGCCCGAGCCTCTCGACAAGATCATCAGCCTCTGTCACGCCAAGGACCCGGCCCTTCGTATCAGCCCCGACCGGCTCTCTGCGGCCTGCGCGCCCGGCGGTGCCGAACAGGTGCTGACGGAGGGCTGGCTGCCCGCGCGAGTGGCCGCCATGGTCGACGACCGCCGGGCGGCCGCGACGGATCTCGACCGCCTCGCGCGGACCCTGACGCCCGCACGGCCGGCGGCCGACGCAGCCGCCGGGGCCCCCATTGCGTCCGCCCGATGGGGGTCGGGCCGGACGCCGGTGGGGCCGTCGTCGCACGGGACCGACGGCGGATACGGCGCGGCGGCACCGGACCGCGTCCTCCCGACCGGAGACGCCGACAACCGCACCGCCGGTGGAGCCGGAGCCACCGGTGGAGCGCCGCCCACCACCGAGCCGCCGGAGCGGAGACCCCCGGCGGCCGCGGCCGAATCGGCGGAACCGGCGACGGAACGTTCCGTCGCACCCGCGCACCGCCGTGCCCCCGAGCGCTCCCGTATCGGCCGTCGCACCCTCCTCGCCGTGACCGCGGGCGCGGCCCTCGTCGGGGGCACCGCCCTCGTCGTCGGAGGAAGAACCGGCGGGCAGCGGGCGCGTCGGCCCGGCCCCGCCCCCGAGCCGACCTGGGTCTACCGCGGCGGCCCGCTGCTCCAGACCCCGGCCGTCTTCAACAACGGCACGGCCCTGCTGAAGAGCCGCCCGGGCAACATGATCTGCCTCGACCTGAGGAACGGATCCCAGCCCGTATGGGTCTACCAGGGCATCAGCCTCTCCCCCAGTCCCGTCCTGCTGGCCAACGACGCCGCGGTCGCCCTCGGCACCGGTGCGACTCTGATCGGCGTCGACCTGGCGGGCGGCGCCGAGAAATTCACCCTCGACTTCGGCCGGGACTTCCAGTTCGACCAACTCCTCGGTGGATACGACGGCCATGTCGTCTCGGTCCTCGGCGCCAGGCTGGAACGCCGGTCAGAGGAGCAGGGCGTCGCGACCTCCACCAGCGCGGTCTTCGGCGTCGACCTCAGGGCCCGCCGGGCCGTCGTTATTCCGATCAACCCCGAGGACGTCGGAGTTCCCCTCAAGCCCGTCATCACTTCCGACTACTTCGTCTACGCCGACGGGCTGCGCAATGTCACGGTCCGCAGCACCCGCGATGGCGGTGGCCTGCGCTGGCGGTACCCGGTGGGCTACGACCTGCGGCCGGGTCTCGCGGTGCTCGGCGGAACCGTCTTCGCCATCGGCTCCGAGTTCATCGCCCTGGACCTCGCCACCGGAAAGCTCCGCTGGAAGGCGAAGGCGGAACGCGGCATGTTCGCCTCCCTCGGGGCGGGCGGCAACACGGTCTACGCCACGGGCACCGATCCCTACGGCGTCCACGCCTTCAACGCGGCGACCGGCACCCGGCGCTGGTTCTGTGAGACGCCCCGCCTCAACGTCGACCACCCGATCGCGGTGGGGGCGCACGCCGTCCATGTGCCGGCCTTCGAGAACAGGAACGGCTTCTACGCGATCGACGCCGCCTCCGGCCGTCTGCTGTGGAACTTCACCGACGGCCGCGAGACCGGCGTCAACGACTGGCAGCTCTCCTGCGACGGCGCCGGACACCTCGTGGCCCAGCACTTCGACCGGGCCTACGGACTGCCCGTCACCTGAGGACCGGTACCCGGACAGCCGGACCGCACCTGGTTTCACGTCCAGCCAGCCGCGGGGGTCCCGAGTCGATCATGTCGAGTCCAGCGATCACGTCGAGTGCAGCGAGCGCACCCAACACCTGCAGACGGAGCGGCCACCGGGCCCGAAGCCGGGCGTTCCCCCGTACCGCACTCCGGTCTTCGTCCCTCACCCCAGGACACCCCAACTGGCTGCCGGTTCGACCTCAAGGCGCTGTAGTGAGGGGATGAACAGGCTCAGCATGACTGCTGCGAGTCCAGTACCCGGCCTGGAAGTTCTCGTCCGCTGGCCTGGCTTTCCATCTCCTCCCCGCTTCCGGTCGCATCTCAACCGAAACGGCGAGGTCAGTCGCCGAGTACCCGCTCCCACAGCAGCCCGTCCCGCCAGCTCCCGTCGAGAAAGATCGAGGAGTGCGCGACGCCGTACGGGCTGAACCCGTTGCGGCGCAGCACCCGCTGCGACGGCAGATTCTCCAGATTGGTGGACGCCTCGGCGCGGTGCAGGCCGAGTTGGTCCGTCATCACCCGGAGTGCAAGCCCGACGGCGTGCCCGGCGTGCCCTTGGTTCTGGGCGACGCCGGCGATCCAGTATCCGACGGAGCCGCGGCGCAGGTGCGGCTGCGGCAGGATGCCTCCGACGGTGACCTGCCCGATCACCTGGTCGTCGGCGAGCACCACGCCCGGCCAGACCGAGCCGGCCCGGTAGCCGGCCAGCAGGCTGTCGATCCGCTCCGCCTGGCCCTCCGGGGTGAAGAAGTCGGCCGGCTGGGCCGGTTCCCACGGCCGGAAAGCCTCGAAGTCCCGCACGCGATGCGCGGCTATCGGGGCGGCATCGGTGGGCTCGATCAGGCGGATCCTGGTGCTGCTGCGCATGGGCTGATCCTCGTCGCGGTGCGGCGGATGAGACGGCCAGCCTATGCAAGGGTGCCCGCGCCGCCGCACCCCACGCTCGCCGGAGGAGCCCTCGTATCCCGTGGCAAGCAATCACGCCGAGCCGAAACTCGTGAACATCACCCGCCCGGGGTCAGCCCGTTCCGTCCGACGACCGGCAGTGCGCCCCGGCCTGCATAGCGCTCTTTGGCGCTCCTGCCCTCTGCAGGTCATCGAGCAGGCCCGGTGGCCGGGCCTGACGAACAGTCAACGACCAGAACTCGTCAGCCGTGCCGGGCCGGTGACCCACTTCCACAGACCAGTGCCCTGCATCGAGACTGCGGGAGTCGGCCACGGCCAGGTCGCCCGAGGTGAGACGGTAGAGCAATGCCGCTTCCACGTGATCTGCCGACGCGGCCGTCCGGCGCTGCAGGCTTTCGGCGCAGCGGGCGCCGGCATCGCCGGCAACAGGCGATAGAGGCATGTCGGCGAGTCGCCAGCCTCTGTGTCGGCGTCCACGCTGATGTGCTCAGGCGCCTACGGATGAACGACGTGTCACGAAGGACGGCGTGTCGTAGCCGCCCCCATGAGGGTCTGCGGTTGACGCTTTGGCTGTGCGGTCGCTGGCCGGATGACCGGCATCAGGAGGTGGAGGCGCATGCTTGTTCTGGGCCGCTCGCAGGTCGAGGGCCTGCTCGACGTGGACTCGCTGATCGATGCCCTGGCCCCGGCGATGGCAGACCTCAGCGCCGGCCGCGCCTCGGTACCCGACCGCATCGCCGCCCTGGTGCCCGAACGCGATGGATTCCTGGCGGCCATGCCGGGCTTCCTGCCGTCGGCCGGCGTGCTCATGACCAAGCTGGTGTCACTCTTCCCGCACAACGACGGGGCACGGCTGCCTACGCATCAGGCACTGATCGTGGCGTTCGATCCGGACACCGGCGAGCCCACCGCGCTGCTGGACGGTACGGCCATCACCGCGGCGCGCACCGGTGCCTGCTCCGCACTGTCGGCGCGGCTGCTGGCCCGCCAGGACGCGACAGTGCTGGCAGTACTGGGCACCGGCGTTCAGGCCCGGTCCCACGCTCGCGCGATCTGCCGGGTCCGCCCGATCCGGCACATCCGCCTCGCCGGCCGGGACCCGGCGAAAGTCGCTGCCCTGGCTGAGGAACTCTCAGCCGTACTGGAGGGCGAAGTCCAGGCCGTGTCCAGCTACGCCGAGGCACTCGACGGCGCGGACATCGCCGCCGCGACGACGCACGCCGTCGAACCCGTGATCCGACGTTCCTGGCTGACACCCGGGGTGCACATCACGTCCGTGGGGTACAACCCGGCCGGCCGCGAGATCGACGACGCCACGGTCACCGAAGCACTGGTGTGCGTCGAATCGCGCCAGGCTGCGCTTGCCCCGCTCCCCGCGGGCAGCAACGACCTGCTCATGCCGATCCGCGACGCCCTCATCACAGCCGATCACGTCCACGCCGAATTGGGCGAACTCATCGCCGGCAGCAGACCGGGGCGCACCACACCGGACCAGATCACCCTCTACAAATCGGTCGGCGTGGCGGCACAGGATGCCGCGGCCACGGCCCTGGTCATCGCCTCCGCCCGCGAACAGTCAATCGGCGAGGAGATCACGCTGCGGTGATGCCGCTGCCGGCACGCGATCACGGCGACTGGCTCGGCACCGCGCGGTCCACCGGTTGAGCACGTCGCGTGTACGCGGTTAAGAACATTCGTTCGCTCATACACCGACAGGGCAGCTCCCCGCGCTCGCGGGGATGGTCCCAACGTTCCCCAGGGCGAAACCGAGCCAGCCGTAGCGCCCGCCTCCCAGCGACGGTTGACGAATAGTTGATACATCAAGTATACCGGATGACACATCAACAAAGGGATGGGTCATGGAGACAGTGCAGAGCCGGCAGCGGGCGGAACCCGGTGCCTTCACCGCCTTCGCCCGCTTCGTGCTCTCGGGCGGCGGGGTGGGGCTCACCTCCAGCTTCGCCGTGGCAGCCCTCGCCTCCTGGATTCCCTGGGCTCTGGCCAACGCCCTGATCACCGTGGTTTCCACGCTCCTCGCCACCGAGCTTCACGCACGCTTCACCTTCGGCGCGGGCGGGCGCGCGACCCGGCGCCAGCATGTGCAGTCGGCCGGGTCCGCTGCGGCCGCGTATGCGGTGACCTCTGTGGCGATGCTTCTCCTGCGACAGCTGGTGGCGGCGCCCGGTGCGGTGCTCGAGCAGATCGTCTACCTGTCCGCCTCCGCACTCGCCGGTGTCGCACGGTTCACGGTGCTGCGCCTCGTCGTCTTCGCACGGAACCGCTCGCAGGCCACCACCACCATCCGCACCGCACGTCCCGTGCACGCGACCCTGGCCCCCGCCGCGGCCCCAGCCGCCCCCGCGGTGCTCTCTCGCGCGGCCTGACCGTTTCGCCAGGTGGCCAAGCTGCGAGGCTCTGCTCTCACCATGTTGACCTCCGCACCAGCGAAGTCGTCCAAGCAGCGGGGCGCACCTGGCTCCGCCGTGAGAAGCGCACCTCAACTGGGCTGCGTGACAACGTGGAGACCACGGGCGTCCCAGTCGAAGCTGGGCCGGTGAGGTGGCTTCCCAATGGAGAAGTCGAGCAGCGTTGGCTCCCGCGCCGTGGCAACGGTGAGATCCGAGTGAAGGCGGACCCTGGTTCGAGACGATGTCTGCGACGGCTCGGCTCAGGGTCTCGCGGACCGGTGCGGAGTGGCCGACCTGCAGGGCGCCGTCGACCAGCAGTCCGGGTACACGGGCGGTGTGGTCGGGGTCCGGTTTCGGGGCGGTCTTCACGCTTCCAACGGTCACCCTCGTGCGTGCGGCCAGGGACCGGCACGGCAGATTCGTCCTCGCGAAGTCAACTCGATTCTTCCGCCCGCTCGCGGCGACGGCGGGGCCGTGACCGTCGCGGAGATCGAGGAACTGTTCGAGCCCGGGAGCTCGCCCCGGACACGGTTCACCTGCAGTGGGTGTTCGTGGAGTCGGTGCTCGCCCTGTCCGCCGTGGACTTGGCCGCGCGGATCGAGAGGACGACGGTGCGCTCCATCCTGGAGGTCACCCAAGAGGTGCCGGGCAGGGAAGGTACGGCGGGAGCTGAATCTCCGGGCGGTGGGCGAGGGCGCAGGCCTGGAGGCCCGTCTGTCCCAAGAGCTCCGGCGACAGGGCTACGGAGAATCGCCGACGAGCCGGCTCCAGCCGTCTCGGCATCTTGTTGGCTCTGCGCCCCCCCTGTCGCGACGTGTCGTTGCACAGGTGAGTAACGCCGCGAGGGGCCTCACCCGGAATCCATCGTGAGCGTCGGCTCGGAGGTCACGGACCTCCGAGACAGCGGCCGGTCCTTCCACGAGGCCGCTGCCTCGCCGAGGCCGCCCCGGACGCTCCTTCAACGCAGCAGCCAGGGCCGGTCTGCTCCTGGGCATCCTCGACAACAACGGCGAGGAGACGGGCGATGCCTAAGTAGGCCGGAGCCTCGAAGAGCAGTTGGGCCCTCTCCCAGCGTTCGAGGACGCGCTCCTGGTGTGGCACGTTGACGCCGTTGTCGAACAGGTGCAGGGCGCCGGCCCAGCGGTCTGGCGCCGCTCCGTCCTGCGCCGGGTAGCCGTTGCGGTTGCCCAAGCTGTCGAGTTGACGGTCATCAGCCCTCCCTTGCTGCCGATTCCCGAGTGAGGCCGGGGCCGTGGGCGGAGAGCAGCGAGGCATGGGTGGGGGCGTCGGGCGCATCGGCCGGCCGGCCGACGGCGAACTCCTTGCGCAGCGCCGGGACCACCTCCGCGCCAAGCATGTCGATCTGCTCCAGCGCCGCCTCGAGTGGAACGCCACCGCCGTCCACCATGAACAGCTGGCGCTGGTAGTCACCGGCGTACTCGCGGAAACTGAGCGTCTTTTCGATGACCTGCTCCGGGGTACCGACCGTCAGCGGGGTCTGCTCCATGTACTCCTCCATGGACATCCCGCCGCCCATCACCGGTGAGCGGTCGAAGACCGGGCGGAACTCGCGTATGGCGTCCTGGGAGTTGCGGCGCATGTAGACGTGGCCGCCGAGGCCGACGATCGCCTGCTCGGCGCTGCCGTGACCGTAGTGCGCGTACCGTTCCCGGTACAGGTCGATCATCTTCCGGGTGTGCTCCTTCGGCCAGAAGATGTTGTTGTGGAAGAAGCCGTCGCCGTAGTAGGCGGCCTGCTCGGCGATCTCCGGGGAGCGGATGGAACCGTGCCAGACGAACGGCGGCACGCCGTCCAGCGGCCGTGGGGTGGAGGTGAACCCCTGGAGTGGCGTTCGGAACTTCCCCTCCCAGTCCACGACGTCCTCGCGCCACAGCCGCCGCAGCAGGGCGTAGTTCTCGACGGCGAGGCTGATCCCGTCGCGGATGTCCTTGCCGAACCACGGGTAGACGGGGCCGGTGTTGCCGCGGCCCATCATCAGGTCCACCCGGCCGTCGGCCAGGTGCTGGAGCATCGCGTAGTCCTCGGCGATCTTCACCGGGTCGTTCGTGGTGATCAGCGTGGTGGCCGTGGAGAGGATGATCCGCTCCGTGCGGGCGGCGATCCAGCCCAGCATCGTGGTCGGGGACGACGGCACGAACGGCCGGTTGTGGTGCTCGCCGGTCGCGAAGACGTCCAGGCCCACCTCCTCGGCCTTCTGCGCGATGGCGACCATCGCCTTGATCCGCTCGTGCTCGGTCGGCGTACGGCCCGTGGCCGGGTCCGTGGCGACATCACCGACGGTGAAGATGCCGAACTGCATCGTGATTAGCCTTTCCATCATGTTGATACATCAACTACTACTCCGCAACACGCCTGGCCGAATCCGTATTCCGGCTGCACCCATCAGCGGTCCTCACTCAGGCGCGGGGACCGAGCATCAGCACCGTTCCTCCTCCAGGCGATCGACGATGCGGTCTGCCATACGGGCGAACGCCTGGAGTTCGTCGGGAGTCAAGGGCTCGATGAACAGGCGTCGAACATCACTGACATGACGGGGCGCGGCTTTCGCGATCACTTCCCGCCCCTCCGGGGTGATGACCACGAACGCGCCGCGACCGTCCTCGGGGCATTCCTGCCGGTCCACCAGCCCGCGCTTCGCCATGCGGGAGACCTGATGCGACATCCTGCTCTTCTCCCACTCCAGACACCTGGCCAGATCCACATGACGCATGCGTCCGTCGGGCGCCTCCGACAGGTTGACGAGTACGGCGTAGTCGGAGCCCGACAGGCAGGACTCCGACTGCAGACCGCGGGACAGGCGCCCGTCGAGCCTCTCGTACATCCGAATGACGCTTCGCCAGGCACGCTGCTCCACCGGGGTGAGCCACTGTGATTGTTTGTTCATCGAACAAGTGTAGGCGATTGGTTGATTAGTCACCTACCGATCCGGCCTGTGAATTCCGACGAGCGGCCAGAGCGCGTGAGTCAAGTTCCGCCGCGAGCCACTGCACGACCGCTCCCGATCAGAGTCCGGGCCCACTGCGGCAGCGTCCGCCGAACGGTCATCCAACGCCGAACCCCATCGCATTATGCGGACAGGCAGGGACCGTGCACAGCCCCGAAGGAGGCCACAGTGGGCGGTCGCACGACGGATAAGCGATCAGTCGGAACTTCCTCGACAAGCAGAGCCCAAGGCCTTCCGTACCCTGAGGGAGACGCCGGAAGAAGCGGTCAACGTCCGCGTCTGCCAACTGAGCGGCTGCGCCACCAAGGCGGCCGCCCGCGGGCACGTCGGCACGACAGCTCGGTGTACTGGCCGCCTCGCGGCTTTCGAACTCTTCACCGCTCAGGGCGCACGGCTCTCACGCCGGCCCAGGTGCGACCGACCCGCAGGACACCGACTGCCAGGTACCCGCCCACGAGGCCGGCCGACAGGTGCTCACCGAGGACCAGATCTCCGCGGCCGTCCGCGGCGATCACCATCAACGCGTTCGACCGACTCTCGATCACCCACCCGGTGCGGGAGGTCGACCAGAGGCGACGCACATTTAGTTGACACATCACGACCGCTTCCCTATGTTCCTGGATAACACGAACTGGTTGACGAAACAACCAGTGGCCCGTGCCCCGGCCGGGCACGGGCCACACCGGAAGGGACCACCCCCATGTACATCACCGCCGCCGTCCTCAGCGTGCTGCTCGCCCTTGTGGCGCTGGCCGCAGGCGTGCCGAAGGCAATGCTGAAGGGCGACGTGTCCTCGGGGCTCCAGTCCCACATGGGCCTGAGCGCCGGGCTGGTCCGCTTCATAGGACTGGCCGAGGTCGCCGCGGTCGTGGGCCTGGTCGTGGGGCTCTTCTGGCAGCCTCTGGGCGTCACGGCCGCCGTCGGCTTCGGGATCACGATGATCGGCGCGGTGGGCTTCCACGCCAAGGCCGGCGACTACGCCGACCCCACAACGCGCGGAAACGCCATGGCCCCCATCTTCCTCGCGCTGGTCTCCGCGGCGACCGCCGTCACCCTCGGACTGGCCATGTGAGCCTGCCCCCTGGGGCACCGCCCCGGCCGCCCCCGCCGCAGCGGTCGGAGACCGCATCCCGGTCAGAACGGCTCTTGGTACAGCCGTTCGACCACCCGCTCGGGGATCCGGGCCAGCGTCGTCAGCTCCGCGGTGGTGGCATGGTCGAGGAACAGCGAACGCACCACCTCGGCATGGAGCGGAGCGGCCTCTTCCATCGCCTACCGACCCGCTGGTGTGATCACCACGAACGCGCCACGGCCGTCTTCGGGAGAGTCTTCTCGCGTCACGAGCCCGCGCTTCGCCATCCGGCCGATGTGATGCGACAGCCGGCTCTTCTCCCATTCCAGCGTGTGGGCGACATCCAGAAACCGCCGCCGTCCCTCGAGCACGTCAGTCAGATGGACCGGTACCGGCACCTGGCAGTCAGCGGTGGACAACTACGAATCCGACTGCAGCAGCCGGCCCCCGAGCCTCTCATGCAGGCGGACGAAGCTCCGCCACACGTGTTGCTCATCCGTGATCAGCCAACGCACAGCCTCTGCCCTGGCGAAGGTCTGAACGTCGTTGACCGATCACCTGGGCAGCGACCTACCGCCCTGAGGAGCGGCTTCGACCCCGGAAGCGCGGCGCGACCTGTCCTGCCCTGACTGCTTCGTGCCGCGCTTCCGGCCTCTCGGCAGAGCCACACTTCAGGGAACCAGGGTCCGTGTTTCCCCCATCGCCGGTTTTCCTGCGCGGTGAAGGGCTGTTCGGCCCAGATGGTCTTGCCCTTCTGACCGTGGCGACAACTCCAGCGCGTGGTGAGCTGCGCCACCAGGAACAGACCCGGCCACCCTCGTCGCTGTGGCCTGCCTGCCGCAGCCCTCGCTGCATGGGCGGTCTGTCCGTGGTCGGCCGTTTGGCTGGTGGTCATCCGGGACGGCGGTTGCGCGGAACCGTCTCCACGACGAGGTGGTAGGAGTGGTCGACGAGTTCGGCGACCAGGTCCGCCGTGACGCCCCGGCCGGCTCCTACGGAGATCCAGTGCCGCTTGTCGAGGTAGCGGCCCGGCGTGAGAGACGGGTACTGGCCTTGCAGCAGCCGCCCGTGCTCCGGTTCCACCTTGAGGGTGACGATGAGTTCGTCCGGGTCGTCGGTGACGATCAGGAAGACCTTGTCCGCCACCTTGTAGACGTCCAGTTGCTCGGTGAACGGGCGCCCATGGCTGACTCCTGGGAGCGCGAGTGCGGTGTGGCGCGCGGTGTCCTGGAGCTTCGTGCCGTTGAAGGACATGCCGGAGGTCAGGCGCGGAGGCCGTAGGTGTGCGGGTCGACGGGCTGCTGGGACTTGGCGAGCCCGCTGACGACAAGTCGATAGGAGTCGGTCACAAGCTCCTTCACCAGCGTCTCGTCGATCGCGTTTCCACCCTCCAGCGTGATCCAGTGCTTCTTGTTCATGTGGTAGCCAGGGGTGATCTCCGCGTGCTCGCGACGCAGGGCGGCCGCCTCGTCGGGCGCCGATTTGAGAATCACCATGGGCTCACCCGTCACCTGCGTCATGAGCATGAAGACCTTGCCGCGCACCTTGTACACCTCCCACTCGGGCCCGAACGGGTGCTCCAGCCCAGCCCCGGGAAGTTCCTCGGCGTAGTCGGCCG
Organism: Streptomyces sp. NPDC058678; assembly: GCF_042714835.1. Classification (NCBI taxonomy): domain Bacteria; kingdom Bacillati; phylum Actinomycetota; class Actinomycetes; order Kitasatosporales; family Streptomycetaceae; genus Streptomyces; species Streptomyces sp. NPDC058678. The sequence goes on from NZ_JBHXSG010000062.1 coordinate 44,418, forward strand.
CGGTCCTCTGCAGCGTCTCTCCGTCCATGTTCATCAGCTCCTTCATCGATCCGAACGCCCCGACCGGCGGTACGGGGCACCGGGTGCCGTTGGGGCATGATCAGTACGAACAGCAGTGCCAGCAACACGACCGCGGCGTTGAGCACGCACGACGCGCGGTACCGTCACGGGAATCCGCTGGGGTGCGGACGGTTATGCGGTCGGCGCCACGCGGGCGGTGAGGTCCGCGTACTCCGATACGGCGGCCGCGTACTCGTCCGGCATCTGCGCCGGTGACATCAGGTCAGCGCCATGGCACAGCCCAGGCATGAAGCGCAGCGTGCTGTCGACGCCCGCCTCGATGAGCTTGCGGTGGTCGAACTCCTCCGCCCAGGCGAGCTGTCTCCACCCGGGAGGACTGCCGGAAGCTCGGTGCCGGTGCGATGCATGTGTGCGGGGACCTTTCTCTCGTTCATGCAAGGGCGAGGGCGAGTGCCCCGGCACCCCCCACGCCACGGCACGCACACGCGCGGGCCGCGATCACCATCCTTTCTCTCCAGATGACAATCCGGTCGGTAAACTGCGGACACATGATGGTCGACAGGCGACACCCGCCGGGGGCAGAGCAGGGCTCCTCCGCCCTCTTCGTCGCACGGCCCGACTCCGCCGCACGCGCAGAGCCCGAGCCCGTCCCGCTGTACCGCTTCCAGCCCCCGGTCGGCACCCCGTACGGCCTGGAGGTGACCACTGTCGAGGACTTCCACGCCGACCACGACGACTGGCCGTGGAATCCGCCCCGTCCGGGCCGTGCCACCTTCCACTACCTGATCCTCGTCACGGAGGGTGAACTGCGGCACGACGTCGATCACGTCACGTGCACCGTCGCTCCCGGCCAGTGGCTGTGGGTGCGCCCCGGGCACGTGCAGTGCTGGCACGACCCCGGCACCGCCCGTGGCCCCTTCATCCTGTTCGAACCGGAGGCGCTCCGGCCCGACACCGCCCGCGAGCTGGCTCCCCTCACCGCGCACGACGCCCCCGCCGTACTGACCCCGCAACCCGACGACGCCCCCTGGCTGGAACAGACCGCGTTCCAACTCCTCGACGAACACCGTGCCTTGGGACGCCGCCCGCTCACGACCCATCACGCCCTGCGCTGCAGCCTCCTCGAAGCCCTGCTGCTACGCCTCGCCAACTCACCGGACATCACAGAAGCTCCGGTCGCTGCCAGAACCACTCCCCTGGGCGGCACCTCGGGACGACAGCCGCTCTACGAACGATTCCTGGACGCCCTGGAGCTGCACTACCGCGAGCTGCACCGCGTCGACGACTACGCCCGGCTGCTCGGCTGTTCCGTACGAACCCTCAGCCGCACCACCCGGGCCGCCACCGGCACCGGAGCCCGGCAGGTCATCGACCAGCGCCGACTGCTCGAAGCGCGCCGTCTGCTCGGTCACGCCCGGTGGACCGCCCGCGCGGTCGCCGACCAGCTCGGCTTCACCGACACGGCCAACTTCGGCCGCTTCTTCCGGCACCACACCGGCCTCACCCCCGCCGCCTACGCGACTCGTCAGGCCACCCCGGATCCCTGAGACGCACCCGCCGGTGTGAATCCCAGAACTTCGCGTGACGTCACGAGGATTCGACTTCAGGCCCGCGACAGAGGCTCCCTGCAGTCACAGGCCTGGACAAGCCGAGCGTCGTCATCACTGGGCAGGCTCCGGCATCGGGCGGGTATCAAGTTGTCCTCCCCCTCGTCGGTGCACCTGCGGGTCGTCGGCGTAAGCAGTTGCGACAGTGTCGGCGCGCTCGTCGACGAAGGGGTCGAGGTCACCGGTTCCCTGGACGCCATGGTCAACAGCGCGGGCCCGCTCCGCCGACCCCGGCGAAGTCGCCTCGCTCGTGCTGTTCCTGGCCTCCGACGGGGCCTCCTGTGTCGATGGCCAGGTGAGCGTCGGGCGATCTTCGGTGTGATGCCACCCTCGCGCAGGCGCCGGCGATAGATGCCGTGGTCGTAGCCGTGGTCGGCGTGTAGAGCCGGGACTCCCGTGGCCGGCCCCGTTGTCCCGCACCGGCCCAAGACTGGTCGATCAAGGGCCGGAGCCGGGTGACGTCGTTGCGGTGACCGCCGGTCGAAGACACCCGCAAAGGAGTGCCGCGGGCATCGGCCAGGACGTGGTGTTTCGAGCCCGGCCGTGCCCGGTCAACCGGGCTCGGGCCGACTTTTGGGCTGCTCCGCCCCCCGCTTGGCCTGCACGCGGGACGCATCGATCGTGGCGCGGGAGAAGCCGAGGCAGTCGGCCGCCGTAACTGGTCGCTTCCCCCGCGCCATGGTCACATCCCACAGAAGACGGGATCACATACAACTCCACCGTGTCACAAAAGGATCATTCGCAAGACCCCTTACGCCGGGCCTTGCCCGACGCAGTGCGGGTCAGCGACCGGCGGCACCTGTGGGACAACCGCTGCGAGCCGCTCCTCCTGCCGGTGGACGGCGTACGTGTCTGATCACAGGGCGTGATCCGATGCCGGCTCGGTATCCGTTGAGGAACCGGTGTCGCGAGCAGCGTCATGCCGTCGCGCGGTCATACTCAGGGGTACTTCGGGTCTCAGGCACGCCAGTGCACCTTGAAGACCCACGCGTGCTGCCCCGCCTTGCGTGCGGCTTCCGGGACGTCGATCACCAGCGCCCCGTTGCTGAGGGTCCAGGTCAGGGGCCGGCCGTGGCCGAGCATCGTCACCTTGTCGCCGCTGCGAATCGGGATCGGTGCTTCGACGGTGAGTTTGGCGCCCGGCTTGGCCAGGGAGTGGATGTAGAAGGCCTCGTCCGGGCGGATGGTGAACCGCAGGTCCTCGCCCAGTTCGGCCATCCGGGACCAGTAGGTGGTGTCGTAGATCGCCTCTCCGTTGGTGCGCAGCCAGCGGCCTGTCTCACGCAGCCGGGTCTGCATGATCTCGGGGATGGTGCCGTCGGCACGCGGGCCGATGTCGAGGAGGAAGTTGCCGTTCTTGGAGACGATGTCGACGAGGCTTTTCACGACCGCTTCGGTCGTCATGTAGGCGTCGTCCGGGGTCGCCTGGTTGTAGCCGTAGCTGAAGGGGTCCAGGCCGCGGCTGGACTCCCACTTGGCGACGACCGTGTTGTCGTACGTCGTGTACTCGGGGGTCGTGAAGTCGTGGAAGCCGATGCCCGAACGGTCGTTGACGGTGACCTCGATGGGCCGGGCACGGTTCTTCGCGTGGTTGAAGTACTCGGCCAGGACATGGAGGCTGTCGTTGGCGCCGCCGATGTCGCACCAGATGAGCTCCGGGTCGTAGCCCTGGATCAGTTCCAGCATCTGCGGGGCCTGGTAGTCCTTCACGAAGTCCTTGCCCGCGGTGTAACCCGTGTACGGCACCGGCTCCAGGGTGTACGGATTGCGCGGGGCGTGACCCATCCACGGGTTGTCCGGGTTGAACCACTCGGGCATGGAGAAGTAGAGCCCGCGGTGGAGTTCGGGGGTGTACCGGCGGGACGCCGCGAAGAGTTCCTTGACGAGGTCCCGCTTCGGGCCCATCTTCACGGAGTTGCGGTCGGAGACCTTCGTGTCCCACAGCGCGAAACCCTCATGGTGCTTCGAGGTCAGCACGTGGTACTCCGCGCCCGCGTCCCGGAACAGTTCGACCCAGGCACGCGGATCGAACTTCTCCGCCGTGAACATCGGGATGAAGTCGTCGTAGGCGAAGTTCTCGCCGTACTTCTCGCGGTGGTACCCGTAGACGGCGTTCTGGGGATCCTGCATGTGGTTCCAGTACCACTCGGCGTACTGCTTCCCGACCGGCGACCAGGCTGGCACCGAGTAGACGCCCCAGTGGATGAAGATGCCGAACTTGGCGCCCTGGAACCAGTACGGCGCCTGGTGGCCGGAGAGAGAGGATGCAGTGGGCTGGTAGTCGGCTACGCCGAGGGTCAACCGGCTTTTCTGCGCGGTGACTTGGGTTCCGCGTCCGGTGACGGTCACCGAGCCGTCGCGGACCGTGCCGGGGGCGACGCCCGCACGGTTGCGGATGCCCACGCGGATGCGGGCCTGCTCACCGGGGTCCAGGCGGCGGACACGGGCGGCCTCGACGGTGCGGGCTCCCGGAACCTCGACGCCCACCGACACGCCGTCCGCGGCCAGGACGGAGACCGTCCCCGCGTTGACGACGGTGGCTTCGATGCTCTGGGCGCCGGACGACTCCAGCAGCGAGTTCGTGGACCGGGCCGCGCGCAGGGCCAGCGCGCGTCCCTGAGCGGCAGGTTGCAGGGACAGCGCGAACACGTGGAGCGACGCCTTGTTCGGCTGCGCCGGGTTGGTCACCGGGAGCGTGATCGCTACGGCGTCGCGCTGTGGGTCGAGCCACAGTTCGGACGTGCCGATGCCCACGCGGTGTTCGTCCCTGGTGCCGTCCGGTCCGTAGCGGTACGGCACCGACAGAGATCCACCCGTGGAGTACCAGTCGGATCCGCCGAGGGTGGCGGTCGTGGTCGAACCGTCCGCGTAGTGAACCGTCGCTTTGCCGGAGGCGTTGCCGTAGCTGCCCGCGGTGAGGAAGACGGCCGAGAGGTAGCGGCCTTTGGGCAGTTCTACGCGCTGGCCGAGTGCGACGACATTGTTCTTCGCGCCTGCGTCCGAGGTCGGGAAGACGAAGGGCATGCCGTCGACTTCGACACCGCCCGTGGGAAGTTCCTCGCCCGGGAACGTGTAGCCCGAGCCGTCGAAGTCGCCGCCCCGTGCGGAGGCGGTGTCGACGCCGTCGTTGTCGTAGAGGGAGTCGAGTGGAACAGGGACGGGGTCGGGGACGGGAGCCCACGGCCCGGCGTGCTCGGCGAGTGGTTCGGCGGCGTGTGCGGCGGTGGCTGAGGCGAGGGGAAGGGTCACCGCGGCGGCGACTCCGGCCGCGGCGCCCAGGACCTGACGTCTCGGATACATACCCATGAGCGGCTCCAATTCATCGGATGTCTGATGATTGATTAGACTCACCATGCTGTCAACGGCGCCGACAGAGAGGAAGGTTGAGAGCATAGGTAGGATGACAAGGTGGATGGCCAGGACACATGTGCCGTTCGACCCGTTTCTGGCAGATCGCATTCGCACCACAGCCAGGCCCTGGAAGGACAGCGGGCCGGTTCAGATCACCGGGATGCGCAACCTTCCGTCGCCGCGGCGGGAGTTATTGAAGGCAGTTCCTCGGCGGCACGGCCGGGCTGCCGCCGGCCACCTTGACCCGCGGTCGTCGCATGCCTGACTCACGTCGCCGCGGCTCGTCACGGCGTCCTTCCGGTGCGCGTCGGCGGCCGCGGCGGGGATCGGCGGCGTGCGTGCCTCCAGGCTGACGGCCAGGTCGTCGAGGGGGCAACAAGTTCCACGAGCCGGGTGGGCGGACACTGATCGAGCGGCAGTACGTGGGTGAACCCGCCGGCAGGCCGGTCGAGAGGTATGGCCGGCAGCTGTGCTGCGAGCCGGGTGCGAGCAGCGTCAAACTGCTCGACCGGGCGGCAGGCCCACCGGCCGCCTCCTGCTCTCCCGCCTCACGGATCCGACGCCGGCACCGCACCCGCGAGATGCGGCGCCGGGCCGGCGCCAGACACGGCGTAGGCGACAGCATCGATGGGCGTCCCGCCCCTGGGGCAGCTCGGCCGGCCAACGCTCGACGTTGAAGTCCGCCCGGACAGGTGCCCGGCCAGACCGCCGACCCGGAACTGAGCCGGCGCTGGGCTGCTCCGGGTGGCGAGCGGCTGGCCTGCTGCGTCGCCATCCGCCGCCCGAGATCGCCACGACGACACCGGCCGGCTTTGCGCCTGGTCCGCCAACAGGCCCTTGAGCCGGGACGGTCGAGGATGGCTGGGGCAGTGACAGCCGCTGCGGCGCCGGTGCCGACCACGACGGCCACCTGCTCGACCGGCGCCTTTGTCTTGGCGGCTGCGTGGTTTCGGACAGTCCCCCTGTGGCCTGCTCTCGCCGCGACGATGGACACCGCGTGGCCCCAGCCGAGGACATGTTCGACGGCGCCGCCCCTACGGCGGCCCTGTCCACCCCTGCGTCATGGCCGCGCCGCCTGGGGCGCCGCACTCTCGGCGCCCGAGCGCAAGGCTCGCTCCGGCGGGGCGCCTCCCGCTTCGTCCGCCGTCCGAGGAGACCGGCGCGCGACTGCGGCCGATCTTGCGCGGCCCGAGCGACAGCAAATACTTGGCTGGCCACATGTTTGCTGCTAACGTGGTTATGTGTCCAGCCACCTAAATGGGTGGGTGACGCGAGAGGAGTCGTCATGAAAGCCATCCTGTTCGACCGTTTCGGCGGCCCGGAAGTACTGCACGAGGCGGACATCGAGGCCCCGCAGCCCGGCCCCGGGCAGGTCCGCGTCCGCGTCAAGGCGGCCGGGCTGAACGCGCTGGACGGCAAGATCCGCTCCGGGGCACTGGAGGCCAGGTTCCCCACGCCGCTGCCCGCCGTCCCCGGTGGCGAGCTCGCCGGTGTGGTGGACGCCCTGGGCGAGGGCGTGCAGGACGTGCAGGTCGGCGACGAGGTGCTGGGCTGGTCGGACACCGGCTCGTACGCCCAGTACGCGCTGGCCACCACCGTGGCCCTCAAGCCCGCAGGCCTCGACTGGCAGCACGCGGTCGCGCTGCCGGTGGCGGGCGCGACGGCCGAGGGGGTCCTTGACCTGCTCGGCGTCGCCGCCGGGGAGACCGTGCTGATGCACGGCGCGGCCGGAGCGGTCGGCACCCTGGCGGTCCAGCTCGCCACGGCCCGCGGAGCGCGGGTCATCGGCACCGCCGGCGCCGCCAACCAGGACTACCTCACCTCGCTCGGCGCCACCGCGACCCTCTACGGCGAGGGCCTGGCCGAGCGGGTCCGGGCACTGGCCCCCGACGGCGTGGACGCGGTGTTCGACCTGGCCGGGAAGGGAGCCCTGGAGGACTCCATCACCCTGCGCGGCGGCACCGAGCGCATCGTCACCATCGCCGACCTCGGCGCGCACCAGTTCGGCGTCACCTTCTTCAGTCTCCAAGAACGTTCGGCCGCCCACCTGGCCGCGCTGGCCCAGAACGCCGCGACCGGCAAGCTCCTCACCACCGTCACCGCCTACCCGCTCGCCCAGGCCGCCACAGCCCAGCAGGCCAGCGACGCCGGGCACGGCCGAGGCAAGCTCGTCCTCACCGTCGACTGATCACGCCCGCCTTTCCCACTCCTTCCGCCACGCCCTCCCGCTTTCCCGGTCACCACTTGGTCATCACAGCACCGAAGGCCCTCTCATGCCGAACCTCCTGCGGACGTCGGCCATCGCCGGTGACATCTCCGGCCCACACCGCCTCCACGTCCTCCACGCGGGCGACCACGCTCTGCTGGGCACCCTGCGCGCGTGTGGCCGACCACCCTGATCCTCAACCCGGCCGGCACCGACCTGCCCACCGGCGCCAAGGACTTCGACGACGGCACGGCCGGCCCTGTCTCTGTCGGCACGCTCGCGCTCATCCACCCGGACCTGGTCGAGCGGCTACGCTCTGACGGGCCGCTGACCACCCCCGATCCCGCGACCTTCTACGGCGGCGGAGCGGTCGGCTACACCGACTACCCCACCTACACCGTCTGAGGAACCGAACTATGCCCGCCCCGACACCCCACATCCCCACTACGGCCAGCGAGGGACCGATGAGCTACGCGATCTTCCAGCTCGCCCGCGCTCACCGCGCCCGCGCCGGCGCCATGCTCCGCGAGATGGACCTGCATCCCGGACAGGAACTGCTGCTGATGCAACTCCTCGACCGGGACGGCCAGACCCAGTCCGAACTGCTCGAAAGCGTCGGCCTGGACCACTCCACCGTCTCCAAGTCCCTACGCCGCATGCAGGACGCCGGCCTGCTCGTCCGCGAGCCGGCCGCACACGACCGGCGCGTCATGGTCGTCCATCTCACCGACAAGGGCCGTGCCATGCGCGAGCCCATCGCAAACATGTGGCGGGCCCTGGAGGAGACCTCCGCACAGAACCTCTCGGCGCAGCAGGCAGATGCCTTCGTCCGCACCGCCTACGCCATCGCCGACGCGATCAGCAGCGGCGCTCTTCCGGAAGAAGAGTCCCGGTAACTCCCCCGTTTGCACCCCATGTTGGCGTGCCCCACGCGACAACTGGGCGGGTATGCGGACATGGGGTGCAATCGTTGGGATGTGGCGGAGTCACTGCTCACCTCCGCACGTCAGGTCGAACGGGTGGTTGCGGGGCCACAGCCATTCAAGCACCAGCTGTCCCGGTGTAGCAGGCGGAGCTCATCCGGGGAAGGGCAACACGCCCGCGGGGACGGCGGGCCCTTTCCCGTCGCCAACTGGCTGCACATCAAGGATGGCCGCATCACCCGCGTCCAGGTCACCTTCGACCTCGGCAAGCTCCTGAAGCTCGGCGGTGACCCGCGCAAACGGATCCGCGCACCAGAGGCCCGCCCCTTGAGCGACCGGGCCGACGGCACCCACGTCCGCAGCCGCCCTGCCTCGCCCACCCAATCCCCAATCCTCCATCCCTCATCCCTCATCCCCCATCCCCACCACTGTGCTGATGGAAAGTGAGACCCCCATGACCACCACCCTCCCCGTCCTCGTCGTCGGCGCGACCGGCTCCCTCGGCGGCAAGGTCGTCGACGAACTGCT